>NZ_JAOQKJ010000001.1:0-395456 GCF_025567405.1 Suilimivivens aceti
GCATTTGTATCGTCACTTTCACTGCTGTAATTTATTCTGTTTGTAATCAACTTTCCCCCTCACACGGGAATTTCAAAAAACTATTGAGGTTGGTATCAGGATCCGCATGGAAAAGAAGTGATCCTTTACTCCAAACTGTATGGTTCCTCCATACTTTTTCACTGTATAGCTGATACTTTTAATTCCAAATCCATGATTGGCAGCATCCTGCTTTGTTGTTACTGGAAAGCCATTCTTTATCTTTACCTCCCCGTTACAATAATTACGGACCTCTGCATAAATAAACTGTTTCCGCAAAGACACCTCCATGTGAATAATCCTTTTTTCCGGATCCGGAACCTGGATCACATGCTCAATGGCATTGTCCAGCGCATTACCAAAAATCGTACAGATATCCGTCACATGCATGAACTTCAGAAGCTCTCCATCTGCCACACAGGTAAAAGTGATCTGATGACTGTGGATCAGCGGCATCTTTCCATCTAACACCCCATCCAGTACCTGATTGCCGGTCTGCCGCTCCGGCTGGTATGCTGAAAGCTCTCCTTCCATCTGGTCGATCCACTGTGACCGTTTCTCCGGATCCTGTTCTGCCCGAAGTCCCGCAATCTGATGCTTCAGGTCGTGGTATTTCATATTGATCAGGTCGGTAACCTCCTGATAATTCCGGTAGCTGTCATACTGGGCGGTCAGCATGCTCTGGATCTTTGACAGTTCCTTTTCCGCGCTCACCTCATAACGAAGACTCTGATAGGCATAAAGGATCGCCAGTCCTCCAAAGTCCACCAGCGTCCTTATCGTGAAAATATCGGATGCAATGGTTCCGCTGAAAGGGGTATTGCGGTACACAAAGCTTAAGTTGCTGAGCATAAAAGCACTGAGTACGATCAGCAGGGTACTGCTAAGCTCCCTGACACTGATCTCCAGTTCTACCTCATCCCGTTTCATCCTGGATTCTATGATAAAGAGCACCAGTGCCACTGCGCCATAAACAAAAATTAGCGCCAGTACATTGAAAATCCCTCTCTCTTCCCTGCCACTGTGCACAAAGTATTCCAGCTGCCACTCCAGGGAGGCCATAAATTCCGCCGCCAGAAATGCTTTCATACAGCAGTAAGCCACCATTTTCCAGGTAATATCCATGATCAGCCAGAGAAATAGAAGCATGATTAAAATGGCGATTACCATACAAGGGATCCAGAGAAGTGTCGGAACCTCTCCCGTAAGCATCAGCCAGCCTGTCAGCAGCAGAAGCACTGCAGCCGCAATCCCTGTAAAAACAACCGGTTTTACTTTTCTTCTGTAGAAAAAGCAGAACAGCATACAGCACAGCCATTCTGCGATCGCCGTATAATATCTTGGTATATCCTGATAGGCACCTGTCAGTATTTCTTCCATGATTAATGTTCTCCCATATATTCTGCCAGTGCTGCCATGAAATCATTTTTTCTTGCCCGGCTGATCAGAAGCGCCTCTCCCAGGATCATACAGCAGCCATCCCTGACGCCGTCCACATATTCCAGATTCACAAGATACCCTTTATTGCTGCGGAAAAACCCAAGCGGCACAAACCTTTCCTCCGCATCCTGCATTCTGGCTCTCTCCTTCAGGTCTCCGTTTTCTGTATGATAGATCAGATTGTGGCCTTCGCTTTCGATATAATAAATAGAAGTGGCATCCAGCCTTACGACTCCCTCCTGTGTATTCACCTTCACCGGCCAGCCAGTCTTCTGTGGGATCCTGCTGATCGCACGCTCTAACTTTCTTGCAAAGGAAAAATAGGTCACTGGCTTCAGCACATAGTCCATGGCATCCACCTCGTAGCCACGGATCGCATAGTTTGTCATGTTGGTGATAAACATGATCACAACCTTAGTATCAAGCTTCCGTATTTCCTCTGCTGCTGTCATGCCATCCATAAACTGCATCTGGATATCCATCAGGATGATGTCATATTCTCCGGTATACTTTTCCACGATCTCATCCCCGTCTGTGAAGCGGATCACCCTAAACCGTCTGCCGGATTCCTGCTGATATTTCTCAATATATTCAGTAAGCTGCTTTGCGTAAGTTTCTTCATCTTCTACAATGGCAATGGTGATCATATCCTGACACCCTCCTGTCTGATTTTCGTACGCATCATTATAGCAGAACTTCTCCTTACTTTCCACCTTTCTTGACAGTCCCGGGAACATATGTTATAGTAAGCCGCATAAAACCCTGCGGGGTGTGGATTTTTCAAGAGTGATCTTCTTTTCGCCACACAGTAGCCTATACTGTATGGCTTTTTTTGTGGAAAAAATTGGAAATTACAGGAGTGAAAGAAAATGGATCAGAATTTTATGAAAGAAAAGAAAATATTGCCGCTTGTGATCTCCATGGCGCTGCCCATGGTACTCTCCATGGCGGTCAATTCCCTGTACAACATCGTGGACAGCTACTTTGTAGCCAGAATCAGTGAAAATGCCATGACAGCCCTTTCTCTGGTATATCCCGTCCAAAACCTGATGACAGCCATTGCGGTGGGCTTTGGTATCGGTATGAATGCAAGGATCGCCTTCTGTCTTGGTGCACAGGATCAGAAGCAGGCCGATCAGGCTGCTGCAACCGGTATGGTACTCAGCATTATCCACGGCCTTATATTAATGGTCATCTGTCTTCTTGGCATGCCAAAATTCCTGTCTCTGTTTACTGACAATGAAGAGATCCTTTCCATGGGGCTGACCTATGCGAACCGCGCCTTCCTGTTCTCCGTCATCATCATGCTTGGCATTTCTCTGGAAAAGGTATTTCAGGCTGTTGGACGCATGAAGGTATCCATGATCAGTATGATGTGCGGCTTTATCGCCAATATTATACTGGATCCGCTGATGATCTTCGGGATCGGTCCTTTCCCCCAAATGGGAATGGCAGGTGCTGCCTATGCTACCGGAATCGGCCAGTTCATCACACTGCTTGTTTATGTTGTGTTCTGCATTTTCCGGCCACTGCCGGTTTCCTTTGCAAGGGAAAATATTGTATGGAACAGAGCACTGCTGCAAAAGCTATATGCCGTTGGTATCCCGGCTTCCCTGAATATGGCCCTGCCGTCCCTCCTGATCTCTTCCCTGAACGGCATCCTGTCTGCTTTCTCTGGAACCTATGTCCTGGTGCTCGGCGCCTATTACAAGCTGCAGACCTTTATTTACCTGTCTGCTAACGGTATCATCCAGGGCATCCGTCCACTGATCAGCTTTAATTACGGTGCCGGGGAAAAGAAACGGATTCAGCAGATTTTTGGTACCACCCTTGCCCTGACAGCAGGTGTCATGGCTGTTGGTACCCTGCTTTCCTTCCTGATCCCCGGTCAGATGATCGGCCTTTTCACGGAAAATCAGGAAACTATCCAGATCGGTATCAAAGCCCTTCATATCATCAGCCTTGGCTTTATCGTATCAGCGGTGTCAGTCACCTGCTGCGGCGCGCTGGAGGCTCTTGGCAAGGGAATGGCTTCTCTGCTCATTTCCCTGTCAAGATATGCTGTGATCATCATTCCGGCTGCTTTCCTGTTCAGCCGCCTGTACGGAGCCGAAGGTGTATTTGCCGCCTTCCCCGCAACTGAGCTGCTGACTGCTGTCTTTGCATGGATTGTCTATAAAAGAAATCAAAGGTGCTGAAAAAATAGCTTATTTTTCCTCTTTATACTCTTTTGTAAAGAGGAATGGCAGATACACAATCCCGTTTACAATAAGAACCATCAGAAGATCCTTCCAGCTGTAAATGCGGCCTCCAAAGTCTGCACTGCCCGTCAGTACGGCGATCACGTTGTTATTGATGTAATGAAGCACTACTGCAGTCCAGATATTCCCGGTTCTGCTATAGGCAAAGCCAAAGAATACAGAATAGCAGATACAGGCAATGATCTGGATCAGGATGCTCTGCAGCCACGTATCCGGACTGTAATAAAACAGATTGATCGGCAGATGCCACAGTCCCCAGATCACACCAAGCAGAAGGACACCGCCCTTTAATCCGAACCGTTTCTGCAGAACGGGCTGCAGGAAATAACGCCAGCCATACTCTTCTCCGAAAAAGATGATATAACTCAGGAAGTAATTGATCACAAGCACCGGAAGCATGATGTAAAGAGACGGGTCTGCAAAAAGAGAACCGAATTCCCTGATCTGCCCCTCCAGAAGATAACTGAGCAGCAGTCTTACCACATAAAGCAGCAGAAACAGCAGCATGATCAGGAAGGAAGCCTTCACCTGATGTCCTCTAAAATTCAACCCTGCCGCTTCTTTTATTTCCCTCTTTTCCAGAAGGAGAAGGACAAGCGCAGCTACACCTCCAACGATAAACACGTAGTTCTGGATCACATACCAGCCTTCCCCTACGCCTATCACATTGCCAAGCGGAATAATTATGCTGAGTACAGCGCAGATCACGGTAAGTGCCAGCACCACAAAATATGTCACAAAAAACTTCATCGGCAGCTTCTGCTCTTTTTCTCTTGCTGCAAGCAGCACTGCCATAACTCCCGCTGCCGGATACAGCATCTGTGCCGCCGGAAAGCTGCTGATATCCCTTCCAAGGAAATAACCGATCCCCATCAGTACTCCCATTACCAGTGTCAGACCGAAATTAACACCAAAGAACAGTTTCACCTGTTTATTCTCATTCATCCTCGTCATCTCCCAGCATTTCATTTTCTATTTTCTGCTCCCTGAGCTTTGTCACCTTTCCCACGATCAGAAAAGCCACAAAACAGAGCACAAAAATGATGCCTCCATCACACGCCCCTGCGATCAGTCCGACCATCACTTTGTCAGACACCTTTTCCACATAAGGGTTCTGCGCCGCCGTGCAGACACCAAACAGGATCCCCCCAAGGACAGCGCCTGTCAGACTGTACAGCAGATATGCCTTCACACCCGGCACTTTCCTGTGCTGGAAATTCCAGACACCCTTCCACATACAGCCAACCACCACGCAGATAGACGCTATCATAAATGTGATCCATTCCCCCTGGATCTGCTCAAAGGGCATCCCTTTGATATTTCTCTGATAAATAATACTGATCAGCAAAAGCCAGTAGGTGATCCAGAAGCACGTATGCTCTACTCTGTATATTTCCTGCTGCTGTCTTTCATCAGCCTGCTTCGCAAATAATTTCTTCCAAAGTTTCATTTCACTTACTCCTCTCTCTCCTCATCTTCCCAGAAAAGTCCATCCAGCGTTCTGTCAAGTGCCCTGCAGATCGCAATACAGAGTTGCAGGGACGGATTAAATTTCCCTGCCTCAATCATTCCGATCGTCTGCCTGGTCACTCCTACCTTCTCTGCAAGCTGCTCCTGGGACAGATCCTTTTCAATCCTCGCAATTTTCATCCGTTTATTCTTCATATCATTATCTCTCTCCTCTTCCGGATGTTGTAATCTGACGTTACAAACCGAACAGGCAATTTTTTCTGTATCCGTCATAGATATAGTAATATTTCTTTTTCTTTTTGTCAACTATATTTTACATTTTGTAAACTACCATCCTGTTCCCATTGACCACCAGCCTGTTTTTGTGCATAATTTCATTATCATGCTGTGAGGTGACATTATTATGAAATTTATTTCCTGGAACGTAAATGGTCTTCGTGCCTGTGTGCAGAAAGGCTTTCTTGATTATTTTCACTCTGTGGATGCGGATTTTTTCTGCATTCAGGAATCAAAGCTGCAGGAGGGGCAGATTGCTCTTGACCTCCCCGGCTACCATCAGTACTGGAATTATGCAGAGAAAAAAGGCTACTCCGGTACAGCCATTTTTGCAAAGAAGGAGCCCTTTTCTGTCTCTTATGGGATCGGCATCGATGAGCATGACAAGGAAGGCCGTGTGATCACACTGGAATATGACAACTTCTATCTGGTGACCTGCTATACACCTAATTCCCAGAATGAGCTGGCAAGACTTCCCTACCGTATGACATGGGAGGATGATTTCCTCGCCTATTTAAAATCTCTGGATGTGAAAAAGCCTGTGATCCTCTGCGGTGACCTGAATGTGGCCCATGAAGAGATTGACTTAAAGAACCCCAAAAGCAACCGCCAGAATGCTGGCTTTTCAGATGAGGAACGGGCGAAAATGACAACCCTTTTGCAGGCCGGCTTCACTGATACCTTCCGTTATTTTTATCCTGCTGCCGAGGGGATCTACTCCTGGTGGTCTTATCGTTTCAAAGCACGTGAAAAGAATGCCGGATGGCGTATTGACTACTTTATTACCTCAGAGCGCCTTGCTCCGCAATTAAAAAAGGCAGCCATCCATACCGAGGTTTTCGGTTCGGATCACTGCCCTGTTGAGCTGGATATTGATTTATAAACTCATTCTTCTGCCAGGACCGCCCAGCGCATCTTGGTGGATTTCGCCCTTGGGTTCTTTGCGCATTCCTCGCTGGAAGGCCGGATCACATCTTCAGCGACCTCGCTGTAGATCCCTGCTTTCTTCCCTTCCTTGAAGGCACGCTTCACCAGCCTGTCTTCCCCGGAATGGAAGGTCAGGATAGCGATCCTTCCACCAGGTGCCATACAGGAAGGGAGCTTTGTCAGAAAGGCTTCCAGTACTTCAAACTCACTGTTTACATCTATACGGAGTGCCTGAAACACACGGGCACAGGATTTCTTCACTGCTTCCTTCCGTTCCTTTTCAGGCAGAAAAGCAAGTGTTTCCCCGATCAGCTCTGCCAGCTTTGTGGTGGTATCTATCTTTTGCCCTTTGCGGTTTCTTCCGGCGATAGCCCTTGCGATTTCTGCCGCATAGGGTTCGTCAGAATTGTCGATCAGCATTCCCTCGATCTCTTCCCGGTTCATTTTCCGTAAGCGTTCTGATGCAGGCTCACCGTTCTGTGGGTTCAGCCGGAGATCTAAGGGTCCTTCCTGTTTATAGGAAAATCCCCTCTCCGGATTATCGATCTGCATGGAGGATACACCAAGATCTGCCAGCAGGAAATCAAAGGAACCGTACTGCTCTGCCACCCTGTCAACATTAGCAAAGTTCTCGGAAATGGGAGTAAAGATCTCTTCTGAAAATCCTGCCTCCCTGAGCCTTTTTGTGGTCTTCACGATCTCGATCGGATCTACATCCAGTGCATACAGGTGTCCCCTTCCCTGCAGTGCCTCCAGCATCTTCCGGCTGTGTCCGCCATATCCAAGGGTAGCATCCAGTCCTTTCATACCCGGTTTTATCTGCAGGAAGGTAAGGATCTCCTGTACACAGATGGAAATGTGCATTCCCGCCGGTGTACTGCCCTTTCTGATCACCCTTTCTATCGTATCCTGATATTTCTCCGGATTGAGTTCCTTATATTTTTCACTGAATTTTCTGGGATGTGTCCCACTGTAACGCACTCTTCTCTTATGAGGCTTCTCATCCTTCTGCTCTTCTGTCCCCAATCCGTCACCTGCTTTCTATTTCTGATTGATCTTCATGGTCAGGGAGATCCTCTTCTTCGGTACATCCACGGAAAGTACCTGTACCTCTACAATATCCCCGACACTCACTGCCTCCAGTGGATGTTTGATATATTTATCTGTGATCTGGGAAATATGCACCAGACCATCCTGATGAACACCGATATCCACAAACACACCAAAGTCAATGACATTCCGCACAGTCCCCTTCAGGATCATGCCAGGCTTTAAATCCTTCATATCAAGGACATCACTGCGAAGGATCGGCAGCGGCATATTTTCTCTGGGATCTCTTGCCGGCTTTTCCAGCTCCTTTAAGATATCTGTCAGAGTGATCTCACCAATGCCAAGCTCCTCTGCCAGCTTCTTCTTATCCGTGATCTTCTTTTCCAGTGTTCCAACGTTGCTTCCCGCTGCATTTCCAGAAGCTGCTGCAATGTTTCCATTGTTTCTGTTTTTCTCATGGTTCTTGAAAGATCTGCTGCCCTGATCTTCAGCTTCCAATGTCATACCGCCCATGGCTGCAGCAAGCGCCATTCCCATGGCCGTTCCTGTATTACGGATCACAACCTTCTGCTTCTTCTGTCTGCTGCCAGCTCCGGCTCCTGCATTTCCACTGCTGTTTCCTGCCCTGCTGCCTGTGCTCTTCTGTGCAGCGGCTTCCTTCTGAAGTTTCCGTACATCATCCATGGTCAGATGCAGTCTGTCGAGAAGCTGCATGGCTGCCCCATAGCTTTCCGGATGGACACTGGTCGCATCAAGCGGATTGTCCCCGTCTGTGATCCTCATAAATCCGGCGCACTGCTCATAGGCCTTGGGACCGAGCTTTGCCACCTTTAAAAGCTGCTTTCTATCTGTAAAGCGGCCATTCTGTTCCCTGTACTCCACGATATTTTTTGCAATAGCTTTGGAAATACCGGAAATATATTCAAGCAGTGAAGCAGAAGCAGTATTTAAATCTACGCCTACCTTATTTACGCAGTCTTCTACTACACCACTCAATGCTTCTCCAAGCTTCTTCTGGTTCATGTCATGCTGATACTGTCCGACACCGATAGATTTAGGATCTATCTTGACAAGCTCTGCCAGCGGATCCTGCAATCTCCTTGCGATAGAAGCTGCGCTTCTCTGTCCCACATCAAAGTTCGGGAATTCTTCAGTAGCCAGCTTACTTGCAGAATAAACAGATGCGCCCGCTTCATTCACGATCACATACTGAACAGGAGTATCCAGCTCCCTTATCAGTTCCACGATCACCTGCTCTGATTCTCTGGAGGCAGTTCCATTTCCCACACTGATCAGGGATACATGATATTTGCTGATCAGACGCTTTAACTCCTTCTTTGCCTCCTCTACCTTATTCTGTGGTGCTGTAGGATAAATGACCTTCGTATCCAGTACCTTTCCGGTAGGATCTACAACAGCCAGCTTACAGCCGGTACGGAATGCCGGATCCCAGCCAAGTACCACCTTTCCTGCGATCGGAGGCTGCATCAGCAGCTGCTCCAGATTTTTGCCAAATACAGAAATGGCACCGTCCTCTGCCTTTTCTGTGAGATCATTCCGGATCTCTCTTTCAATTGCCGGTGCGATCAGTCTGTCATAAGCATCCTCGATCACTTCCTGCAGTACAGGTGTGGTATAGGGATTCTCTGCTGTCACGATCTTCTTATTCAGATACTGAAGGATCCGTTCTGTCGGCGCATTGACCTTTACAGTCAGAATCTTCTCATTTTCTCCACGGTTCAGTGCCAGGATACGGTGACCTGCTGCCTTCTTCAGTGGTTCCTCATAGTCATAGTACATTTCATAGACGCTTTCTGCCTTCTCATCCTTGGCACTGCTGCTGATAGAGCCTTCCTCCATAGTGATATTTCGGATATAAATACGGTAATCTGCCTCATCGGAAATACTCTCTGCAATAATATCCCTGGCACCCTGCAGTGCTTCCCTGACATCTGTAACACCCTTATCAGCATCCACATATTTTTCTGCTTCTGTTTCCAGCGGCTTATCTGTATTCTGCTCAAGGATAAACTCTGCAAGCGGCTGCAGCCCCTTTTCCTTTGCCACGCTGGCTCTTGTTTTTCTCTTTGGTCTATAGGGTCTGTACAGATCTTCCACCACCACGAGAGTCTCCGCCGCCAGGATCTTGGCCTTCAGCTCCTCAGTAAGCTGTCCCTGCTCCTCAATACTGCCAAGCACCTGCTCCTTCTTCTCCTCCAGATTACGGAGATAGTTCAATCTCTCATATAAGTCACGAAGCTGCTCATCATTCAGTGAACCGGTAGCTTCCTTCCGGTATCTGGAGATAAAGGGAATCGTGTTCCCCTCATCAATCAGCTTGACTGCCGCTTCTACCTGCCACTTTTCTACCTTGAGTTCTTCTTTGATCTTTTTGATGATATCCATATGTTTTTCCTTTTCCTGACTGCAAATTTGTTCTTTCAATCCGGAGCTCTTTCTCCCCGCATGCGAAAGTCCTCACTTCTATCATCATACAAAAAGCCGGTTCTTTTTTCAAGAACCTGTTCTCCTTGTTTTCTTTTCCAACTGGCGCTATAATAGAATCACTAAACTATTAAGAGATAAAAGTGAGATTTTCTATGGATTTCAATTTTCAGAGCAATGATCCAAACAGATATAACGGAGTCGATTATTCCTGCCGCAATCCAGGCATGGCCATGGCAACTGCCTCCCTGCTCCTTGGGCTGGCATCCTTTTTCACGATCATGACAGTGATCCTGCCTTTTATCTGCGGTGGTCTTGCGATCCTTTTTGCCCTGCTTTCCAAAGGCTATGGCAAAAAGCTGCTGACCCAGGCGAAGATTGGCATCATCTGCGGTATCGGCAGTCTCGTTATGACCGTTGGCATTCTGATCTCCTCTATAGCCCTTCTGCTGCAGAATCCAGATCTTCTGATCGGTATCGGCCAGCAGTATGACGAACTGATCGAAGATACCTACGGGGAATCCACAGAAGATATTTATGGTACCTCCTTCGAGGATATGATGAAGGAATATACCGTTCTGTTCCAGCAGTAAATACAGCTTTTCCATTGCTC
Source organism: Suilimivivens aceti (assembly GCF_025567405.1). NCBI lineage: Bacteria > Bacillati > Bacillota > Clostridia > Lachnospirales > Lachnospiraceae > Suilimivivens > Suilimivivens aceti. The sequence goes on from NZ_JAOQKJ010000001.1 coordinate 10,501, forward strand.
TTGCCCCTTCCGGCAGGTACATGGAGCATAACAGATTTTTAACAGGAATATGACAGAAAGGAGACATTTCCATGATGGGTATTGGTGCAGTCGGCAGTTACGAATATGGATATGGATACGGATATGGTGTGGATATTTCACCATTTGGCTCTGCAGCGGCAGGCGGCACAGCCAGCGCAGACGATGAAAAATCTGGCGGTATTATCGTCAACCCCGGTGAATCCACGAAAGTAAGTCCGGGACGCAGATCTTCTCCGGCAGAATGTGAAACCTGTAAGAACCGGAAGTATCAGGATGGCTCTGATGAGATGGTCTCCTTTAAATCCGCTTCCCATATTTCACCGCAGGCTTCGGCTTCCCGTGTCCGTGCCCACGAGCAGGAGCATGTCAGCAATGCCTATAAGAAAGCTGCACAGGGAAACGGCAAGGTTCTCTCCGCTACTGTATCCCTCCGGACTGCCATCTGCCCCGAATGCGGCAGAAGCTACACAGCAGGCAGCACAACCTCAACTAAAATAAGCTACAGCGATGAATCCAATCCCTATCAGCAGAATAAGAAGTCTGCAGATGCAGCAGCACTGATCGGGCAGAATCTGGATGTAGCGGTATAAACAGGAGTTTTATTTTTATGAAAAATTATCTATCCTCTACCAGCCTGAAATCACAGGCTAAAGGACAGTTACTTGGCAAATACGGCACCCTTGCCGGAACCTATGCTATCCATGCACTCTGCGTTTCTGCACTGAGCGGCATCACTTCCCTTTTTCTGAATCCGGGATCTGTCATCGAATATATCATTTATTTTGCTGTTTCTTTCCTGATCAGCATTTTCAGTGGCCTGTTCTCTTATGGGGAAACTTATATTTACCTGAAAACATCCTGCGGACAGCAGCCTGTCCTCAGTGATCTCTTCTATGGTTTTAAACAGACTCCCGACAGGATCATCCGGGTAGCGGTTGTTTTTTCCCTGATCAGCTATCTCCTGAATTTACCCGTTTTCCTGCTCTCTCTGCTTCCGCAGGAAACACTGTTAAATGGATATGGCATGCTTCTGTTTTCCCTGCTGACAGTAGTCTGTGCTGTCATCGGTATGCTTCTGATGCTTACCTATTCCCAGAGCTACTATCTGCTCCTTGATTTTCCGGACTGCAGCGCCAGGGAAGCGCTCAGGAAAAGCCGTGATATGATGAAAGGCAGCAAGGGACGCCTGTTCTATATTGATCTGACCTTTGTCCCGCTGATGCTGCTGTGTGTACTGACCTGTGGGATCGGTCTCTTATGGCTGATGCCTTATATGCAGGCTACCAAAGCCAATTTTTATCTTGATCTTGTAAAGCAGAACTGATTTTGATCACTTTAAGCAGAAATCTGCTGGCAGAAATTCTCTTTCTGCCAGCAGATTTTTTATCCTTCGGTATTTGGTTTTACATTGATCCACTTCAGATAGGCATTGATAAACAGATCGATTCCCCCATCCAGAACAGCATCCACATTTCCGGTTTCTGCCTCTGTCCGGTGATCCTTTACCATAGTATAAGGCTGCAATACATAGGAACGGATCTGGTTTCCCCAGCCAATCTCCTTCACTTCGCCTCTGATATCAGAAAGCTTCTCTGCATTGGCTTCCTTCTGCAGCATATACAGCTTGGCCTTCAGCATCTGCATCGCCTTGTCCTTATTCTGGAACTGGGAACGCTCATTCTGACACTGTACTACGATTCCGGTAGGAATGTGGGTAATACGGATAGCCGATGATGTCTTGTTAATATGCTGTCCACCGGCTCCGCTGCTTCGATAGGTATCAATCCGGAGGTCATCCTCGTTGATCTCCACATCCAGATTCTCCTCAATATCCGGCATAACATCCAGTGATACAAAGGAGGTCTGTCGTTTTCCCTGTGCATTGAACGGGGAAATACGCACCAGTCTGTGTACTCCCTTCTCTGACTTCAGATAGCCATAGGCATTGATTCCATTTACCTGGAAGGTAACGGACTTGATCCCGGCCTCTTCACCGTCAAGGTAATCCAGTACTTCTACACTGAAGCCTTTCTTTTCCGCCCATCTGGTATACATACGATAAAGCATGCCGCACCAGTCACAGCTTTCTGTACCACCGGCACCAGCATTCAGCTTAAGGATCGCATTGTAGCTGTCATATTCATCAGAAAGCAGGGTACTGATCCGGATATCCTCAAAGGTCTTTATGAACTCATCCAGCTCATTTCGGATATCAGCTGCCAGCTCCTGATCTTCCTCTTCATTGCCCATTTCAATCAGGGTCATGATGTCTTCATACTGATCTCTTAAATGATCCATGGTTTCCACAAGATCCTTTAAGTTTTTCAGCTCTTTCATCTTGGTATTAGATACTTCCGGGTTGTCCCAGAAGCCGGGCGCTTCCATCTCACGCTCCAGTTCTTCGATCTTCTTTGACTTATTAGCTAAGTCAAAGTGAATCCCTCACTTCCGCTAAAGGGGTCTCATATGCCTGAAGTTCTGTCTTCATCTGGTCTAATTCTACCACTTAACGTTCACCTCTTTCTTATTTTGAATTCTTTATCACAAGCCTGATCAGGCTTTGCGTCCACAGCACTGCTTGTATTTCTTACCACTTCCGCAGGGGCAGGGGTCGTTGGGATAAATCTTGGCATTTTCTCTCTTTACAGGTGCCTCGCCAAGAGAATCATCCTTATTGGTACCGGTCACCTTGGCTACCTCTTCCCTCTCTACCTTCTGCTCTACACGTACATGGAACAGGACACGGACAGTCTCTTCCTTAATATTCTGGGTCATCTCATCAAACATGTCATAACCGCTTCTCTTGTACTCTACAAGCGGGTCTCTCTGTCCATATGCCTGCAGACCGATTCCCTGGCGGAGCTGTTCCATATCATCAATATGATCCATCCATTTCCGGTCGATCACCTTAAGCAGGATCACACGCTCCAGCTCTCTGATGGCCTCCGGCTCCGGGAACTCTGCTTCCTTTGCCTCATAAAGCCTGACAGCCTCTTCCTTCAGCTGCTGCTTCAGCGCATTCTTCTTCGGTGTATGGATCCTTCCACGGTTCACCGGCTTTAACGGAATGGTCGGAAGAAGCAGGGTGTTGAGTTCTTCCAGATTCCACTCATCGAAGTCTGTATCATCTCCGATAGAAATATCTACCGCATTTTCTGCAATATCAGTGATCATCTTGTAGATTGCATCACGCATGCTTTCTCCATCCAGTACACGACGTCTTTCTTCATAGATGATCTCTCTCTGCTCATTCATAACCTGGTCATATTCAAGCAGATTCTTTCTGATGCCAAAGTTATTACTTTCGATCTTCTTCTGGGCAGATTCAATGGCATTGGTCAGTGCCTTATGCTCGATTTCCTGTCCTTCCGGAATCCCCAGTGTATTAAACATATTGATCAGACGTTCAGATCCGAACAATCTCATCAGGTCATCTTCCAGTGAAATATAAAATTTGGATTCTCCGGGATCGCCCTGACGACCGGAACGTCCACGGAGCTGATTATCAATACGTCTGGATTCATGACGCTCTGTACCGATGATCTTCAGACCACCAGCGGCTCTTGCTGCATCATCAAGCTTGATATCCGTACCACGTCCTGCCATGTTGGTAGCAATCGTAACTGCTCCGTGTACACCGGCATCTGCTACAATCTCTGCTTCCAGTTCATGGAACTTTGCGTTCAGCACCTTATGCTGGATACCCTGCTTGGAAAGCAGACGGCTCAGTTCTTCAGATGCATCGATATTGATGGTACCAACCAGTACAGGCTGACCCTTTTCATGAGCCTCCTTGACAGCCTCCACAATAGCATGGAGTTTTTCTTTCTTTGTCTTATAAACAGCATCCTGCTGATCGATTCTGGCGATTGGCCTGTTGGTCGGAATCTCTACAACGTCCATGCCATAAATATCACGGAACTCCTTCTCTTCTGTCAGGGCAGTACCGGTCATACCTGCCTTCTTATGGAACTTGTTAAAGAAGTTCTGGAAGGTAATGGTCGCCAGTGTCTTGCTTTCTCTCTTGACCTTTACATGCTCCTTGGCTTCAATCGCCTGATGGAGACCGTCAGAATAACGACGCCCCGGCATGATACGACCGGTAAATTCATCAACGATCAGTACCTGATCATCCTTGACCACGTAGTCCTGGTCACGGAACATCAGGTTGTTGGCACGCAGTGCCAGATTGATATTATGCTGGATCTCTATATTTTCCGGATCAGCCAGGTTCTCGATCTGGAAGAAACGCTCTACCTTGGCAACACCCTGGGCTGTCAGGTTCACGATCTTGTCCTTTTCATTGACAATAAAGTCGCCCGTCTCTTCTCTTTCAATGCCCATGATGGCATCCATCTTGGACAGGTCTTCCATATCTTCACCACGCTGCATCTGCCTGGCGAGGATATCACAGACCTCATAAAGCTTGGTTGACTTGCCGCTCTGTCCGGAAATGATAAGGGGTGTTCTTGCTTCATCGATCAGGACGGAGTCAACCTCATCAATGATCGCATAATTCAGTTCACGAAGAACAAGCTGTTCCTTATAAATGACCATATTATCACGCAGATAGTCAAAGCCAAGCTCATTGTTTGTCACATAAGTAATATCACAGGCATAAGCTGCTTTTCTTTCATCCTGCTTCATGCTGTTCAATACAACACCTACGCTGAGTCCAAGGAATTTATGTACCTCTCCCATCCATTCCGCATCACGCTTTGCCAGGTAGTCGTTCACAGTAACAACATGAACACCTTTTCCTTCCAGCGCGTTCAGGTAAGCAGGAAGCGTAGATACCAGTGTCTTACCTTCACCGGTCTTCATCTCGGCAATACGTCCCTGATGCAGGATAATACCACCGATCAGCTGAACACGGAAATGCTCCATATTAAGGACACGCTTCGCAGCTTCCCTGACCGTTGCATATGCCTCTGGAAGAATATCATCCAATGTTTCTCCTGCAGCAAGTCTCTTTTTAAATTCTTCTGTTTTTCCTTTTAATTCTTCATCAGAAAGAGCCTGCATGGAAGGGCGGAGATCTTCAATCGCCTGTACAATCGGCTCTATCCTCTTCAGTTCTCTTTCACTATGGGTGCCAAAAATCTTCTGCACAAAATTCATATCTGTACCATTGCCTTTCTCTCCGATCCTGTGAAAACGGTAAATCCTGCCCTCTCTCATCCTGACCGGAAAAGTTTTCCTCTCACTGAGGCAAAAAACTGCAATTTTTATTGTAACAGATTCCTTTCGTTTATTCAACTGCCACTCTGTGAAGAACTCATAAGGATTCCTGAAATTTTTATAAAATTTATACTCATAACAGGAAATTTGCCATCTTTACACTTGCTCCCTGCCATCACCTGTGTTATACTTGCTTCATTCCCACCCGTTTCCGGGATTTCAGGAAGATCATGTTGATTCTATTATTTTTATCTTATGGCACTTCGCCGAATGTTTTCAGAACAGGTCTGCATGATGTAACTATTCACTTTTGTTTTTGGATATAATAGCAACAGTTTTCAGACCACCATGGTCTCGTCTATTCTGCATGCAAAAACACACGTCTATTTCACATAAGGAGGGCTGTCTATGGCCACAAATCTACTAAAATCTTATTTTCCAATGATCCAGAGCAGAGAAGAAATTCTCCAGCGAATCTACACAAATCCAAGAATGCAGCAGCTTTTTGAAAGCTGGACTGTCCTACAGCAGAAGGAATTCCTCGATTTCTGCTCCGGTGCCAGAGGCATCAAGGTTCTGTATGACTCCTTCTTCAAGGAGGTCATGAACCCGGAGTATGACCCTGCCAGACTGGAATCCTTCCTGACCGCCCTGCTAAACCGCAAGGTCAGAATCAAAGAGGTGCTTCCCAATGATTCCACCAGACTTTCTGACGAAAGCTCCCTGCTGATCACAGACATTATCGTTGAACTTGAGGACGGCTCTCTTGCAAATATCGAAGTCCAGAAAATTGGTTACGCTTTTCCTGGAGCAAGGTGTGCCTGCTATTCCTCAGATATGCTCCTGCGCCAGTATAAACGGGTAAGACAACGCTCCATAGATTCCGTTACCGGCAGGGACACTTTCTCCTACCGCAACATCAGCAAGGTTTATCTGATTGTTCTATACGAAAAAAGCCCGGATGAATTAAAGAAATGTCCTGACCATTGGATCCACCGTTCCAAAGTATCCTTCGATTCCGGACTTTCCATGGATCTTCTGCAGGATTATATTTTTATAAGTCTTGACATTTTCCGTTCAAAAATGCACAATAAAAAGGTAACTACATTGTTGGAAGCCTGGATGATATTTCTATCTATAGATGACCCGGATGAAATTATCCGGCTTATCACCAGCTTCCCACAGTTCAAGCCAATGTATGAGACACTCTATCAGATGTGCCGGAATGTGGAGAATATTATGGGTTTCTTTTCTGAGGAATTACGGGAAATGGACAGGAATACTGTCAGATATATGATCGATGAACTGCAGAAGGAAGTGGATGTACAGAATGCCACAATTGCAGAGAACACGGCTGTTATTGCTGAAATGAATGCTACTATTGCTGAAAAAGAGTCTCTGATCGCTGAAAAAGACTCCGCCCTCGCTGAAAAGGACTCTCTTCTCTCCAAAAGCGCTGCCACTATTGCTGCTCTGCAGGCAGAATTATCCAGACTTAAAAATTTATGATCCTGTAAGAAAAATCCTGCTTGCAGGATTCTCCGCCTGCGTTGGGTCGCTTTAAGTGACATCTACCCTTTTGCCGCAGTGCGATCCAGTCCGGCAGATAATCTGCCGGACTGCTCTTTATCATTCTGATTTAAAACTCATTCCCAGGGAACTTCGGAATCCCGGCAAATCCCTTTGCCAGCTCCTCATCTGTCGGAATATAATCCACCATCTCTCCATTATTGAAGCGTTCATAAGCCATCATATCAAAGTAACCTGTTCCGGTAAGTCCAAAGAGGATTGTTTTCTCTTCTCCGGTCTCCTTGCATTTCAGTGCTTCATCGATCGCCACCTTGATCGCATGGGAGCTTTCCGGTGCAGGAAGGATGCCTTCTACTCTTGCGAACTGCTCTGCTGCCTTAAATACCGCTGTCTGCTCCACACTCATGGCTCTCATGTATCCATCATGATAAAGCTGTGACAGGATAGAGCTCATGCCATGATAGCGGAGTCCGCCTGCATGATTCGGTGCCGGGATAAAGCCGCTTCCCAGTGTGTACATTTTCGCCAGAGGACATACCTTTCCTGTATCACAGAAATCATATACAAATTTTCCTCTCGTAAGGCTTGGGCAGGAGGCCGGTTCCACTGCGACAATATCATAATCTGCCTCACCTCTTAGCATTTCACCTGCAAAAGGAGAGATCAGCCCACCAAGGTTTGATCCTCCACCAGCACATCCAATGATCATATCCGGTTTGATTCCATATTTATCCATAGCCGCCTTGGCCTCCAGACCGATCACTGTCTGGTGAAGCAGTACCTGGTTCAGTACAGATCCCAATACATAACGGTAACCCTCTTTGGAGATTGCTGCTTCTACTGCCTCAGAGATTGCACATCCAAGACTGCCTGTTGTTCCGGGGAATTCCCTCAGGATCTTTCTTCCTACCTCTGTTGTTTCTGAAGGAGAAGGTGTCACCTTCGCCCCGTAGGTTCTCATAACCTCTCTTCGGAAGGGCTTCTGTTCATAAGAGCACTTTACCATATATACATTACAGTCAAGATCCAGATAGGCACAGGCCATGGAAAGCGCTGTTCCCCACTGACCGGCTCCGGTCTCTGTAGTCACACCCTTAAGTCCCTGCTTCTTGGCATAATAAGCCTGCGCAATGGCTGAATTCAGCTTATGGCTTCCACTGGTATTATTTCCTTCGAACTTATAATAAATCTTTGCCGGTGTCTGCAGCTTTTCCTCCAGACAGTAGGCTCTGACAAGCGGTGAAGGACGGTACATTCTGTAAAACTTACGGATTTCATCCGGAATTTTAAAATAGGGAGTGGTGTCATCCAGCTCCTGTTTGCAAAGCTCATCGCAGAAGATTCCTCTCATCTCTTCAAATGTCAGGGGCTTTTGCGTGCCTGGATTTAATAATGGCGCCGGCTTATTCTTCATATCCGCCCGCACGTTATACCAGCTGTCTGGCATTTCATTTTCTTCCAAATAAATTTTGTAAGGAATGTTATTCTTATCACTCATCTTATCAGATTCTCCTTTTCCCCTCTGTTGTTTAACTCATTTTATACCAGTATACAATTTTCTGTCAATCTGTGTCAAAGGCTGATCCACTTCGATTTTTCTTTTTCAGCTTATGGAAGCCAGCCTGCATTCCTTCAGGATCTGCAATAGCTCCCTCATATCCTCTTCTCTGGTTGCCCAGCTTGTACAGAAGCGGCAGACCACATGGTTTTCATCTACTCTGGCAAAGAGATCATAGCCTGCCCCCTTTGCTGTCAGTGTATCTGCCTCCTGATCAGTCAGCACAAGAAACTGCTGATTGGTCGGGGAATCCAGATAAAAGGTATAGCCCATATCCTTCAGTTCCCTTTTCAGCATCTCTGCCATGCCGATGGCATGTGCACTGATCTTAAAATAAAGTCCGTCCGTAAATAAGGTATCAAACTGTACGCCAAGCAGTCTTCCCTTGGCCAGCATGGCACCACGCTGTTTGATCTTTGTAATAAAGTACTTCGGCTCATTCCCCTTTGGAAATACGACTGCCTCTCCGCAAAGTGCCCCAACCTTGGTACCCCCTATATAAAAGACATCGCAGAGTCTGGCAAGCTCCGGCAGGGTCAGATCGGCTGCCGCGCTCATCAGTCCGTAACCGAGCCTTGCCCCATCTACATAAAGAGGAATCTGATATTCCCTGCACACCGCATAAATATCCGTCAGTTCCTTTTTCGTATACAGGGTTCCATATTCTGTGGGATAAGACAGATATACCATTCCCGGGATCACCATATGCTCATGGGAGGGATCCTTATAAAAATTCACCAGGTAATCCTTCAGGTCAGGTGCTTTCATCTTCCCCTCATATGCAGGAAGTGACAGCACCTTATGCCCTGTGTATTCAATAGCACCCGCTTCATGCACATTCACATGACCGGTATCCGCTGCCAGCACTCCCTCACAGCTTTGCAGCATCGTAGAGATCACTACTGCATTGGTCTGTGTCCCTCCTACAGTAAAGAATACGCTTCCTTCCGGACATTCACAGGCTGCCCTGATCTTCTCAGCAGCGCTGATACAGTAAGGATCGTTCTCATATCCCGGCATCTTTTCCAGATTGGTTTCTGCAAGCCTTTGCAGGATCTTCTCATGGGCTCCCTCCAGATAATCACATGTAAATAAAAGCATTTATTCTCTTTCCTCCTGTTCTTCCGTTTATTCGTAAAAAAGAAGACACAGCTTAGACCACTGTGTCCTCTGTATTTTCCTGTTTTCCTGCTACGGAACGGATTAATATTCCATTGCCTTTTCTTCGCCGTTTAATACACGGAGCGCACCCTGTGCCAGGGCAAGCAGCTCATCTTCTCCGGGATATACGGTGAATGGAGCAATAAATCCGGCTCTCTCTTCCATCTTGTCAACCACTGCCTTATTGTAAGCAATGCCACCGGTAACGATGATCGCATCTACCTTGCCTTTTAATACGCAGGACATGGAACCAATATTCTTGCAGACCTGAAGGATAAATGCCTCTCTTACCTCATCAGCATGTGTATCACCTTCATCGATCATCTTGGCAACATCACGCATATCATTGGTTCCAAGATATGCATTGAATCCGCCGCCGCCAACGATCTTCTTGTAAACTTCCTTCTCGGTATATTCACCTGAGAAGCACATCCTGATCAGTGCGCCTGAAGGAACTGCTCCGGCTCTCTCAGGTGAGAAAGCACCGTCTCCATCAAGGGCATTGAATACATCAATGACACGTCCCTTTTCATGGGCGCCTACAGAAACACCACCGCCCATATGTACTACGATCAGATTCAGGGATTCATAGGAAACGCCCTTCTCCTTCGCATATCTCTTGGCTACAGCCTTCTGGTTCAGGGCATGGAACACGCTCGTTCTTGGAAGCTCCGGTACACCTGAATATCTTGCGATAGGCATCAGCTCATCTACTACGACAGGGTCAACGATATAGGAAGGAACACCGATTTCGTCCCCGATCTCTCTTGCCAGAATGCCGCCAAGATTGGATGCATGCTGTCCCTGCTTACCGATCTTCAGGTCATGAAGCAGATCATCACTGACTGCATAGGTGCCACCCGGGATTGGCTTTAACATACCACCACGGCCTACAATTACCTGCAGGGATCTGATATCAAAGTCCTTCTCCTTCAGCAGGTCAAGAATGATCTGCTTACGGAAATCCTTCTGGTCTACGATAGACGCATACTGTGCGATCTCTTCGGTAGAATGACGAAGGGTTTCTTCAAATAACAGGGTCTCATCTTCGAATACACCGATCTTGGTGGAAGTAGAACCCGGATTGATGATTAAGCTCTTAACTGACATGATTACCTCCTACTGATTCTTTTTCATTTCTTCTGCTACCACTGCAGCAAGTGCAATGGAATTTACCTTGGTTTCAAATGTGTCAGAACGGGATGTCAGGATAACAGGAGCCTTGGTTCCTGTCAGGATACAGCCATTCTTTACCTTTACAAGATGAACGATTGCCTTATATACCAGATTTCCTGCATGGATATCGGGGAAAAGAAGGATATCGGCATCGCCTGTGATCTTACGATCCATGGCTCCCTTTTCTTCTGCTGCTGCCCTGTCAATGGCAATATCAAGAGAAAGCGGTCCGTCTACGATACAGTCCTTGATCTCGCCTTCCTCGTTCATTCTTGTCAGCTCTGCCGCCTCTACGGTAACAGGCATCTTGGGATTTACTACTTCTACCGCTGCAAGGGGAGCTACCTTCGGACACTCTACGCCGCAGGCCTTTGCTACCTCTACAGTATACTTAATGATAAACTTCTTATCCTCTAATGTGGGGTAAGGCATAAATGCAACATCTGTAAAGAAAAGCAGACGGTCGATCCCGGGAATCTCAAATACACACACATGGGAAAGAGGCTGTCCGGTACGAAGCCCGACTTCCTTGTTCAGCACGCTCTTTAAGAAAGTCTTGGAATCCAGAAGACCCTTCATATACATATCTGCCCTGCCATCGTGTACAAGAGAAACTGCCTTTAAGGAAGCCTCTACTACATCAGGCTCATTGATGATTTCATATTCATCCATATTCATGGAAAGGGAGGCTCCGATCTCACGGATCTCTGCTTCATTACCAACCAGAATCGCATCTGCAATACCACGCTCCTTTGCAGCCTTAACTGCCTCCAGCACAGCCTTATCCTGTGCCACTGCAACGGACAGAATCTTCTTACTGCACTCTGACACCTTGGACAATAAATCATCAAAATTCTTGCTCATTTGTTCACACCTCTTATTTTTATTTGTTAAATTTATAACATAATCACAATAAAGAAATCATAGCACATTTGCGGGAAAATAGCAATCCCATGGGCTTTTTTTCTGCCTTTTCTATCTGGTATGCATGGATCTTCCAAACAGAAGCAGCATAGGGAATATCTCAAGTCTTCCTGTCAGCATACAAAGGGATAGCAGTACCTGTGCCCAGTCAGAGTAAATCCCGAAGTTATTCATGGGACCTACACCGCCAAGTCCCGGTCCTATATTGTTAAAGCAGGACAGCACTGCTGTCACATTGGTCGTCAGATCCTTGCCATCCAGGGAAAGGATCCAGGTAAACAGACAGATCAGGATCAGATAAGCTGCTGCGTAGATCCTGATGGAATTCAGTGTTTCCTTATCAATAGGCTTACCATCAATCCTCACGGGATTGATCGCCTTCGGCGTAATGATATGCCTTACCTCTGCCATCATGGCCTTTAACAGGATGATCAGTCTTGATACCTTGAAGCCACCTCCGGTAGATCCGGCACAGGCACCGATAATCATTAGAAGTACAAGCGTATGCTTGGAAAATTCAGGCCAGAAATTAAAGTCCACCGTGGCAAAACCGGATGTGGTCATAATACTAGCCACCTGAAAAAATGCATTCCTGACTGTTGTTCCAAGTCCTGTCACCCGGCTGAAGGTATTGATAGAAATCAATACAGTGGCTGTAATTACAATTCCAAGATAAGCTTTTACCTCTTCCGATTTCAGTGCATCCTTTACCTTGCCGAGAAGCAGAAGATGGTATACATTAAAGTTTACGCCAAATAACAGCATAAAAATTCCAAGCAGGATCTCAATATAAGCACTGTGATAACCGGCCACGCCCGCTGACGACACTGCAAATCCACCGGTTCCTGCTGTTCCAAAGGCTATACAGAAGCTATCAAATAACGGCATTCCCCCAAGCAGGAGCAAAACAAGCAGTATCATCGTCATGGCTGCATATATACCATACAGGATCATAGATGTAGTCCGCATTCTCGGCACCAGCTTGCCTGCAGTAGGTCCCGGCACCTCTGCACGTACAAGATGCATGGAATTGTCATTTTCCATAGGCATGACCATCATTACAAATACCAGGACACCCATACCACCGATCCAATGGGTAAAGCTTCTCCAGAACAGAACGCCATGTCCAAGGAGCTCCGGCTGCGCCAGCACAGAAGCGCCTGTGGTGCTGAAACCGGATGCGATCTCAAACAGGGCACTCCAGTAGGAACGGAATCCCCCTGCCATATACAGCGGCATGGCACCGATCAGGGAAATGATGATCCAGGTCGCCGCCACGATAAAGTATCCATCCCTGCTGCTGAGTCTTCTGTCCGACTGCCTGACTCTTGCCATAAGTACCCCTGGGATCAGTGCCGCCAGGATCGTAACAGCAAAAACCCATGCATCTCCATCTCCATAATACAAGGCAACAAGAAGCGGCAGTACCATGAGAGCCGCTTCAATCAATATGATTCTTCCAATAAAACTGACTATTTTTCTTTTATTCATTTCTCTGCTCCTAGGAAGCAAATATGTCTTCCAGTCTTGCGATCTGTCTGTCAATGACAGCTACCAGTACCGTATCTCCTGGAAGGATCACATCATCACCCCTGGGAATGATGATCCGGAAATCACGGATAATACAGCCGATCAGCATATTCTGTTTCATTCTCAGATCCTTCAGTGGGGTATTCAGGTTCAGATCCCTGTCATCCACCTTAAACTCGATGATCTCCAGTCTGCCATCCATCAGACGGTACAGAGATTCCACCGCATCATTATCCTCTGCATTCAGAAGAGATCTGCTGTAGCCAAGAATTCTATCCGCTGCAACATCCTCTCTTGAGATCGTACAGATCTTGCTCCCCTCCGGCAGCACCTTAAGCCTTGATTTGGCTGCGATCCTGGAAATCACCTTGCTGATACCCTGGGACTCCCCATACATGGCTGCCACCAGATTATATTCATCATTATCTGTGATCGTAATAAATGCGTCTGTATTCTCGATATCCGACTGGGACATGGAATCAAAATAGGCAAGCGCATCATCGCATACCACGTTGATCCCTTCCACGGCTTCAGAAAGCTCTGTTGCCATCACCTTATTTTTCTCGATCAGGGTTACCTTCGCCCCCTGCTCCAGCACTGCCTCTGCCAGATAATAAGCTATCCGTCCGCCTCCTGCGATCATAACGGACTGCAGCGGCTTTACCGGAAGCTTGATCTTTTTGAAGGATTTACGGAATTCATCCGCAGCACCTGTCATATACAGGATATCCCCTCTGCTGATCACCGTATTTCCTTTTGGCACAAAGGCCTCCCCGTCCCGGACGATCGCACAGATCAGCAGGTTGATCCCCATATCCTGGTTCATCTCGATCAGGGAATGGCCGATCAGCGGGCTTTCATTCCGGACATTGATCTGGACAAGCTCCGCTCTGCCTCTTGCAAAGGTTTCCACACGGGTTGCCAGCGGGAAACGAAGCAGCCGGAAGATCTCCAGAGCCGTTGCCAGCTCCGGGTTAATGATCATGGAAAGCCCCAGCTTATCCTTGTAAAAATGATTCTGCCTTGCATAATCCACGTCCCTGATACGGGCAATGGTATGCTTGGCTCCCATCATATGGGCTGTCATACAGCTTAGTATATTCAGTTCATCGGACTCTGTCACGGCAATCCAGATATCTGCCTTGCCTGCGGAAAGCTCCTGCAGTGTGGTATAGGAAGCGCCATTACCTTCAAAGCAGATAATATCAAAGCTGTTGCTCAGGCTCTTTACCACATCCTGGTTTCTGTCGATCAGGGTCAGTTCATATCCATCCCTGGAAAGCTGTCCGGCAAGCGAACGGCCAATCTCGCCTCCTCCTACAATAAATATTTTTATATCACTGCGTGATTTCATTATGATTCCTCACTTTTGAGTCCTACGCTCTTACCTTAATATGAACCTCGCGAAGCTGCTGCTCCGTTACCTCATTCGGTGCCCCACACATCAGGTCCTGTGCTGTACCACTCATCGGGAAGGCAATGATCTCCCGGATATTCTCCTCATTGCGCAGAAGCATGATCATCCGGTCTACCCCGGGTGCCATGCCTGCATGCGGCGGTGCACCAAACTGGAATGCCTGATAGAGTGCTCCAAACTTCTGCTTCAGTACTTCTTCATCATAGCCTGCGATCTCAAAGGCCTTGACCATGATGTCAATGCTGTGGTTACGGACTGCTCCGGAAGAAAGCTCTACTCCATTGCAGACAATATCGTACTGATATGCCAGTATTTCCAGCGGATCCTTATTTAAAAGTGCATCCAGTCCTCCCTGCGGCATGGAGAAGGGATTATGGGTAAATCCGATCTTCTTCGTCTCCTCATCCAGCTCAAACATCGGGAAGTCATTGACAAAGCAGAAACGGTATGCGTTCTTCTCATAAAGGTCCAGTCTGGCACCAAGCTCATTACGGATCTGTCCGGCATAGCCTGCTGCCCGCTCTTCCTTATCTGCGATAAAGAAGATGGTATCTTCTGCTTCAAGCCCTGCTTTTTCACGGAGCTCTACCTTCATATCATCCGGGATAAACTTGTCGATCGGCCCTTTATAGGACAGATCCTCCTGTACCTCCAGATAGCCAAGTCCTCCCATGCCGATTCCGGTAGCAAACTTCAGCATCTTTTCATGGAAGCCCTTGGACTGATGTCCGTGGATCTTAATAGCTCTTACTGTCTTGTTCTGGAACGGCTTGAAGGTACAGCGGTCAAAGAATTCGGACAAATCAATAATTCTCAGCGGGTTCCGAAGATCAGGCTTATCGGAGCCGAACTCCAGCATGGCCTGTTTATAACTGATAACCGGATAAGGTGCCTGTGTAACCTGGAAGCCCTTCGGTGCGAATTTTTCAAAGGTGGCTGTCAGAACCTCCTCACCTACCCGGAATACATCCTCCTGGGTAGCAAAGCTCATCTCGAAATCAAGCTGGTAGAATTCTCCGGGAGAACGGTCTGCTCTTGCATCCTCATCGCGGAAGCAGGGTGCGATCTGGAAGTACTTATCAATTCCGGATACCATCAGGAGCTGCTTATACTGCTGGGGTGCCTGAGGCAGTGCATAGAACTTACCCTTGTAATGTCTTGACGGAACGATGTAGTCTCTTGCGCCTTCCGGAGAAGAAGCACACAGAATGGGGGTCTGCATTTCCATAAATCCCATCTCCGTCATCTTCTGGCGCAGGAATGCGATCACCTCGGAACGGAAGATCATGTTATCCAAAACCTTTCTGTTTCTCAAGTCAAGGTAACGGTATTTCAGACGTAAGTCCTCTCTGATCTCCTTGGAGGCTGCGATCTCAAACGGCAGCGGCTTGTAAACCTTACCGAGGATTTCGATAGAGTGTGCCTCCAGTTCAATCGTTCCTGTAGGGATCTTTGGATTGTAGGTTTCCTCATCTCTCTTCTCTACCTCTCCCGTGATCGTCACACAGTCTTCCTTACTGATTCCCTTCAGCAGGTCGGTATTCCTCATAACGATCTGCAGTACGCCGTACATGTCTCTTAAATCAATGAAGGACACACCACCATGGTCACGGATATTCTCTACCCAGCCGGCTACCTTCAGAACCTTACCGATATCATCTTCGGAAAGCCTGTCCAGTGTTCTTTCACGATACAGTGTTGATAATTCCATTTCTTTCTCCTCTTTCTTTTCTTTTTCATGACCCTGCTTAACAGGATAAGCACTTCACCGGGCTGCCTTTCTGCCATAAAATAAAAACACCCCGAATTGAAGTTCATCAATTCAGGACGAATCATGATCCGCGGTACCACCTGATTTACTGCATCTGCAGTCACTTAAACTGAATTACGGCCAGCTGCCGGCGTTCCTACTCTCCAACCCTTCTGAATACTTTCTGTGAGTTCCTGTAAAATATCATATCAGCCTTCTGGAAATCACCCTCAGCAAAACAGGTACGGCTTTCAGTCTGCAGCTCGGAAGTGTTATTCATATGAGCTCTGCTGCCGGGCTCCCACCTGTGCCGGCTCTCTGGAAGTGAATTCTCATACTACTTCTCTTCGTCATCGCTTTTCTCATTGTTTCCTTTTATGCTTCCTATATCATAAGGTAGAATAGCCATTTTGTCAATTTCTAATCCCCCGGAAAAATGCCACGAAAAATGCACTCTCAAAAACTGTTGACACAGCCACAGGAAACCGTTATGATATCATCATACAAAAGGGAGTAGCCGGCACTTCGGTGGATTTCCAGGCGTCATCACGGTTTGACAACCCGCCTGAAATTGAAATGGTAAGACTTTTATTACAGGGAACACTCTGTAATAAGGGTCTTTTTTTATACCCTGGTAACCCCTTAATATCACGATCAAGAGAAAGGATACTATTATGGATTTTCTGATTTCCGGCTTATTAGCCATCACCTGGAAGCAGCTTGTCATGTACCTGATCGGCCTGCTTCTGATTTATCTCGCCATCAAAAAAGAATACGAACCATCTCTCCTGCTTCCCATGGGATTTGGTGCCATTCTGGTCAACCTTCCCTTCAGCAGCGCACTGAATCAGGTCGTCAGCGGTGTTGGTGAAACACAGGGCATTGTAGAATGGCTGTTCCACATCGGGATTGAAGCTTCGGAAGCACTGCCGATCCTTCTTTTTATCGGTATTGGTGCCATGATCGACTTTGGACCTCTTCTTTCAAAGCCAGCCCTGTTCCTGTATGGTGCTGCTGCCCAGTTCGGTATTTTTGCTGCACTGATCCTGGCTACGCTCCTTGGCTTTGACTTAAAGGATGCCGCCTCCATCTCTATTATCGGTGCTGCTGACGGTCCTACCTCCATACTGGTTTCGCAGATCCTGCACTCTAACTATATCGGTGCCATTGCTGTGGCTGCTTATTCCTATATGGCGTTGGTTCCTATCATCCAGCCCTTTGCCATCCGGCTTGTCACTACCAAAAAAGAACGGACCATGACCATGAACTATCAGGCCTCATCCGTTTCCAAAAGAGTGCGTATTGCGTTTCCTATCGTTGTTACGTTTATTGTCGGGCTCATCGCCCCGACCAGTGTTTCCCTTGTCGGCTTCCTCATGTTCGGCAATCTGATCCGGGAATGCGGCGTCCTTGGCACCATGTCCGAGACTGCACAGAATACCCTTGCCAATCTGATCACCCTGTTTCTTGGCATCACTATTTCCTTCAGTATGCAGGCGGAAAGCTTCGTCAGAACCGATACCCTGCTGATCATGGCGATCGGACTCTTTGCCTTTATTTTCGATACCATTGGCGGTGTCCTGTTTGCCAAATTCCTGAACCTGTTCCTGAAGGAAAAGATCAATCCCATGGTTGGTGCGGCTGGCATTTCTGCCTTTCCCATGTCCTCAAGAGTAGTACAGAAGCTGGCTCTTTCTGAGAATCCTCAAAATATCCTGATCATGCATGCTGCCGGTGCCAATGTTTCCGGTCAGATCGCATCTGCCATCGCAGGCGGTCTGATGATCACCCTGGTTTCTGCTTACCTGTAAGCATCACATATATTATAGAAGAAAAGGAGATTTATGATGACGGCAAATCTTATTATCGCACTGAAAATCGCAGGTCTTGGCCTGCTTGGCATCTTCGTTTCCATCCTTCTGATCATGGGCGTCACCGCACTTGTCGCAAGGATCCCGGAGAAAAAGAAAGAATAACCTCAGTCCTCGAAGGCTGCCCTGATACTGTCATAGTGAAGGAAGATCCCCTCCGCTGCAAGAGCCCTGATTTCATCTGGTGTTGCCAGTCTGAAGCCAAGGGTCTCTTCCGGCTGCGGAGTCACATCTTCCTCTGTAAAGTCACCGGTAAAGCGGTACACATCCACAAAATAATTATCTCCCTTACCCGGGTTTTCCCTGTGGTAGGTAAACAGATACTCTCTGTCAAACTTTTCCACATCAAGTCCGGTTTCTTCCTGTACTTCTCTTTTCACTGCTTCCTCTGAGCTTTCTCCGGCCATTACACCACCACCGGATACCTCCCACCAGCCAGGCGCCCATGCCTTAGTCATGACTCTTCTTGTGATCAGGAATTTCCCGTCCCTTCTTCTGACAACACCAAGTACGGTCAGATGATATTCCCCATCCTGAAGGATCCAGTCATTCCGCTTCATAGTATGTCCTGTCAGCTTCTTATTGCTGTCATAAATATCCCAGAATTCTATTTTTTCACTCATAGCTTCTCTCCATCCTTATCCTGTACTCTATCCGATGATCTGCCTTTTTCCACTATTCTTTGCCTGATACAGCTTTTCATCCACTGCAGTAAACAGCTTATCAAGCGGCATCTCTTCCCGGTGGCTCTCCACACCACCGCTGAAGGTGATCTCCTGCCCCTTTGACTCCTGCCCGAAAGCCTTCAGTCTTTCCTGTATACGGCACAGACTTTCAAACGCTCCTGATACATCTCCATCTTCAAAAACGAGCAGAAATTCCTCTCCGCCAAACCGTGAAGCAATACCCTTTCCCTCGATCTCCTCCTGCATAAAGCCTGCCAGCTCAGTCAGCACCTGGTCTCCATAGGCATGCCCATAGGTATCATTCAGATGCTTGAAGTCATCAATATCGATCAGGGATATCAGGAACTCCTTCTCTGTATGCCGGATCAGCTCTGTCAGATACCTGACCAGATATCTTCTGTTGTATAACCCTGTCAGTCCATCATGGTTGGCAGCCTGCTCCAGTTTTTTCCCCATTTCCAGGATGTCCGTTTTCTGTGATTCATATCTTTCGATCAGTGCTTTCAGTACGCAGAAAACACTGAAGGATGCTATCACAAGAGAACAGAGTATGGCAAGTGCCAGACTATCTGCACCTCTCGTCACAATACCGTACACCCTTTCCCTGCATACCAGAACCACAGTACTGTCTATCAGAAGTGTGGCAGCAAAATAAAACCATAGATGCCTTCTTGGCAGAAATACTGCCACTGCCACCATCGCCATCACAAAATAAGGAAGGATCGTACTTCCATATACATAATATAAAAAAGGAAATTCAAACCAGGAAATGATTAAAACGATTCCCGCTCCTGCAAGATCAGCCCTTCCACCGGTACAGCCGGTGATCCCAATCAGCACGATCGTCAGAAAGCAGAGACCACAGACAACAGACGGTCCGGTCATGCCATACAGAAAAATATTGCAGATAAAGCCACACAGATTGGCAATGCCTCCGGTAATCACCAGAGGCCTGAACATTTTTTCCCTTACGTCAACAAAAAAACTCTCTTCGAAGTATTCCATATCATTTGTCCCATAATAATCTTACACACAATTTTCTCTATTATGGCACAAACATTTTTTGAGTACAACAAAAATTCATTTAACTCGCATATTTTTTCAGTGCCCTTGTGATATCACCACTTATGAGCACACTCAGCTTATCGATAATATCCCTCGGATCCTCCTTCATATCATTTTTGATCCAGTTCAGCATGATCCCTACAAATGCATATTTATAGAAGTCCGCAATAAATTTCTTTTCCTCTTCTCCTACGTTAAGTCCCTCAGCCCGCTCTTCCACCACACCGATCAGCAGTCCGTATGTCATATGATACAGATAATTTTCTACCTGCTCCCTGCTTACAGAGTGGTACACATTCATAATAAATGGCTTATTCTGTAATATCGCCTCAAAGATATTATAAAATCCCTGCTGCCAGGTATCATAGGTTTTATTCCCTTCCAGGGCTCTTACGGCATCCTCCACGCAGGTCCACTCCACAAGGTCATAAATATCCTTAAAATGATAATAAAAGGTCATGCGGTTGATCCCACATTCCTCTGTGATATCATTGATCGTGATCTTATGAAGGGGCTTTTTCAGAAGCTGATCCTTTAGTGCTGCTGCCAGTGCCTTTTTGGTTACCTGTGACATTTCCTGCCTCCTGCATCTGTTTCTTTTTGTTGATATTCACTCTTGTCCGTACAAAATCCCGGTGCTACAATAATCGCTGGTGTACCGGGAGCTCCTGGGCGCCATACCAATCTATCATGAAGAAAAAAGGAGTTTAATCCCGTGAAGTACTTAAAACAGTTCGTTATTATCCTGCTGGTATCCTTCCTTGGTGAGATCCTGCATTATCTGATCCCGCTGCCGGTTCCTGCAAGCATTTATGGCATCCTACTGATGCTGCTCTGTCTGCATTTCAGGGTATTCGCCGCAGAAGAAGTAAGAGAAACTGGCATCTTCCTGATCGAGATCATGCCTGTCATGTTCATTCCTGCTGCCGTTGGTCTGATGGAGTCCTGGTCAGTCATAAAACCGTCACTCCTTCCGTACATAATCGTGATCATCGTGTCTACCATTATTGTAATGGCGGTTTCCGGCCTTGTCACGCAAAAGATCATTAACAATTCTAAAAAAAGCATAAAGAAAGGAGATTCCAACTCATGAGTACATTCATTGAAACCTCCGTCTTTTTTGGTGTTGTGGTAAGCCTTCTTGCTTACGGCATTGGTATGCTTTTAAAGCAGCGCTTTCATCTCGGTGTTTTCAACCCTCTGCTGATCTCCATCGTGATCACTATTGGTGTACTGCTGCTGTGTCATATTGATTATAACACCTACAATGAAGGTGCCAAATATCTGAGCTACCTGCTGACACCGGCTACTGTTGCTCTGGCAATTCCCCTGTATGATCAGCTTGCTGTGCTGAAAAAGAACTGGAAGGCTATCTTGGCCGGTATTGCCTCCGGTGTACTTACAAGCCTTCTCTGTGTCCTTGCACTGGTTCTGCTCTTTGGGCTTTCCCATGAGGAATATGTAACCCTGCTTCCCAAGTCCATCACTACCGCCATCGGTATCGGCATATCAGAAGAGCTGGGCGGTTACGTTTCTATCACTGCCGCTGTCATCATCATCACCGGTGTCCTTGGTAATGTGATCGGAGAAACCATCTTAAAAATCTTCCGTATCACAGAACCCGTGGCAAAGGGTGTGGCACTTGGCAGCGCCTCTCACGCCATCGGCACAGCCAAGGCAATGGAGCTTGGCGAGGTAGAGGGTGCCATCAGCAGTCTTTCAATCGTAGTCTCCGGTATCATGACTGTGATCGGTGCCTCCCTGTTTGCAGGCATCATTTAAAGCACCGGATACTGTCCTGAAGCTGTTCCACTACTCCTGACATATCTTCAATGGAAGAAGAGATATCCTTCATTTCTTCTTCCATTCCGTGATTATTTTCCCAAACCACAGAAAGCATTCCGTTACTGTCATTTACGGTCTTTTCTATACTGTCATTTGCTGTATTGACATGCTGCAGACTTTCCTGTATCCTGCCGATCTGCTCTTTTACATCTGACATCATTTCATCTACATGATCTGCCGCTTCATGATAATTTTTCCCTGTATCCTCCAGTGTATCATAATCAGCAAGCACCTTTGTATTGACAAAGTTAAGCAGCCTTGTCGCATTATCGGAAAGCTCCTGTACACTCTCTACTACCCTGTCGCTGATCTCCTTGATATGGTTTGCCGATTCTCTTGAACTGTCCGCCAGATTTCTGATCTCCTCTGCTACAACAGCAAATCCCTTTCCTGCCTCTCCAGCTCTTGCTGCCTCTATGGAGGCATTCAGTGCCAGCAGATTTGTTGTGCCGGCAATTCCGAGGATATCCCCTGTCAGCTTGGTTATCTTATGGATCTGCTGACTGCTTTCGATCGAGCTGTTCACCGCCGCATTGATCTCGGAAAGCATACTTGTGGCCTCCTTCTTGCTTGCCAGAGCCACCTCCTTCATTTCTCCTGCTTTTCCCTTAATACCAGCCGCATAGCTGCTGCCTTCTTCTGCAACCTGCTTCATTCCCTCCACAGTCTGTCCAAGAAGCAGCGTATCCTCCTTTACCTCCTGTACGGCTCCGGATACCTTTTCCATTCCTCCGGAAAGCCTTGTCAGATTCTGTGTCGTGTTCGCCGCACTTTCATTTACCTTTTCCACGCATGCGGAAATACCTGTCTGTGTCTCCTGCATCCTTCTGCATCCGTTTTGGAGTGCTTCGATAATTTCCTGCATCTGGGAAACCAGATCATTGATCGCCATGGAAAGTCTGCCAATTTCATCCCGTGACCTTACCCGGATCCGTCTGGTGATATCCCCTTCATTATTCCGGATCCCTTCCACCAGTTCATCTACCTGCTTTGTAGCGCCCTTTACAGGATTGATCACCCAGAGCTTGATCCCGATCATGATCAGCAGCATTGTCAGGGCAAGGATCAGTGACGCCACCGCAACAATTCCGGGTACACTTTCTGCCCTCTCTTCCATGCCCGCATGGGCAATATCCATCTGTGTCTCCGTGATCTCAAGCATTTCATCCATGCAGGCTTCTATACTCTCGTTAAACATCGGCAGATTGGAGGTAGCCGATACATATGCCTGCGTCTTGTTCGCTGCACTGGTTTCCAGCAGACTTTCTACTGTTCTCTTGTACTTCGCATACACATCGTACGCAGACTGGAACGCATCCCTTCTCTGGTCATTTTCAGAAAGACATTTTGAAAATGCATCCATCTGTGTATCCATCTGCTCCATTTCTGCCAGGATCTTTGTCTTCAGCTCCTCCATGGTCACATTATTGGTCGTCATGACGTGCGTCAGTACCTGCCCGTTAATATAGGTAAATTCTCTGGAAAGCTCAGATATCTGCTCCTGCTCTGTCACCTGCTTTGTTACGATCTCATTGCTGACATTAGTTATTGACTGCAGCTTATTTACCAGGATAAAAATACAGCCAAAGGCTGCAGCTGCAAACAGAAGAATCAGCAGCATGATCTTCATTTCCAGTCCGATCCCCCGCTTTTTCCTCGTTTTTCGTATTTTCTTTTCCTTTTTTTCCCTTTTCCTCACAATTATTTCCTCCTGTAAATATGCGCAATATCGCTGCCGTATTCATATCCAAAAAGGGCCATAAAGTGCATATGCACCCGGCCCTCTTTGATTAGATATGCAGAAATTAATTTTTGGCAATTAATTTTCCACCACGTTTGGATACTACATCGAAGATAACTGCTGCCAGAAGTACAAGCCCCTTTACTACCTTCTGCATATTCTGGTCCACACCCATCAGAGACATACCAAGGTTGATCACACCCATCAGCACCGCACCAACAATAACACCGGGAACTGTTCCTGTTCCGCCATATGCAGAGGCACCGCCGATAAAGCAGGAGCCGATTGCATCCATTTCATAGTTCTGTCCATAAGTGGGCTGTGCGGATGTCATACGTGCGATTGTTACCATTCCGGCAAGAGCTGCTAAAAAGCCCATGTTCATATATGCCAGGAAATAAACCTTATTTGTATTGATACCAGAAAGCTTTGTCGCCTTCTCATTTCCTCCTACTGCATAGAAGTAACGTCCCACTGTTGTATTGGAGGTAATATAACCATACACCATGATAACGATCAGTACCCAGATCAGGACGCTCGGAATACCCTTATGCTGTGCCAGTCTGTAGGTAAAGGCGAGAATGACAACTGTGATGATCACCATTTTCACGATAGTAGAAGTAAGACCCTCTACCTCATAGCCCTTCTTTACCTTATCCATTCTTCCCTTGATCTGGATAAAAATATAGATCGCTGCTGCCAGAACACCGGCAAAGATACAGGTCATATTCAGGGAACCACTTCCG
Organism: Suilimivivens aceti; assembly: GCF_025567405.1. Classification (NCBI taxonomy): domain Bacteria; kingdom Bacillati; phylum Bacillota; class Clostridia; order Lachnospirales; family Lachnospiraceae; genus Suilimivivens; species Suilimivivens aceti. Next base: position 34,703 of record NZ_JAOQKJ010000001.1, read on the forward strand.
AAGAAATCCGGTATGTAGCAGTCAGCACCGCCGCCAAACAGATTTACAAAGGTTGTACAGTCCTTAATGGATACTGTCATACCATCCAGTACAACATTGCTTAGGCCACGGAAGGCAAGCATGCCGGCCAGTGTTACAATAAAGGGAGGGATCCTGACATAGGCGATCCAGAAGCCCTGGAATGCACCGATCAGTGTTCCTACAACAAACATGATCAGGATAGCCAGCCACATGTTCATCTTCATGTTTACCATCAGCATGGCACCGATCGCACCGACGAAGCAGACAACGGAACCAACAGAAAGATCAATGTTACCGCCTGTCAGGATACAGAGCAGCATACCGGTTGCCAGGATAAATACATAGGCATTCTGGGAGATCAGACTGCTGACATTCATAGGCAGCAGAATTGCTCCTCCTGTTCTCCAGGCAAAGAATGCTGTTACTATGATCAGTACGATTATCATTGTATATTTTTTAACAAAATCCACAGATTTTATTTTACTCATGCTGTTTGCTCCTTTCCTGCTGTGCCAAGAATATGAGACATGATCAGTTCCTGTGTTGCCTCACTTCCTGCCAGCTCTCCAACCATTTTCCCTTCGTTCATAATATAGATCCTGTCGCACATGCCCAGAATCTCCGGAAGCTCTGAAGAAATCATAATGACGGATTTTCCTTCTGCCACCAGATGATTGATGATGCAATAGATCTCATATTTTGCACCAACGTCAATTCCTCTTGTCGGTTCATCCAGTATCAGAATATCAGGATCTGCAAACATCCATTTTGCAAGAAGTACTTTCTGCTGATTGCCACCGCTCAGGTTTCCAACATTCTGTTCTACCGTCGGACATTTTGTTTTCAGTTTTTCTTTGTAGTCAACCGCCACATTATATTCTTTATCCTTATCGATCACAGTATGGCTGCTGACTGCATCCAGATTGGAAAGTGTGGTATTGATCTTGATCGGGTTGCTCAGGATCAGACCATTTCCCTTTCTGTCCTCCGTAACATAGGCAAGCTTGTTCTTGATCGCTTCCTGTACGTTGTTCAGATGGACTTCCTTTCCATTGATATATAATTCTCCACTGATGTTATCTCCATAGCTCTTTCCAAACAGACTCATGGCAAGCTCTGTTCTTCCTGCGCCCATCAGTCCTGAGATTCCTACAACCTCTCCCCTTCTCACATTGAGGCTGACATCATCCACCACCTTCCGTTCTGAATACAGCGGATGATATACATTCCAGTGCTTTACCTCCATCCGGATATCACCAATATGCGGCTCTCTCTTCGGGAAACGGTCGGAGATCTCACGTCCTACCATTCCCTTAATGATCCGTCCCTCTGAGATCTCATCCACCTTCTTATCCAGTGTTTCTATCGTAGAACCGTCCCGGATCACTGTGATCTTGTCAGCCACATAAGAAACCTCATTCAGCTTATGGGAAATGATGATGGATGTCATTCCCTGCTCCTTCAGCTGAAGCATCAGATCCAGAAGTGCTTTGGAATCTGTCTCATTTAAAGATGCAGTAGGCTCATCCAGGATCAGCAGCTTTGCATTCTTGGCCAGTGCCTTTGCGATTTCTACCAGCTGCTGCTTTCCTACTCCGATATCCTTGATCAATGTCTGCGGACCTTCATGGAGTCCTACCGTCTTAAGCAGTTCTGCCGCCCGTGCATTGGTCTCGTTCCAGTTAATTTTATATTTATGTCCCCGTTCATTTCCGAGGAACATATTTTCCCCAATTGTCATATAAGGAATCAGGGCCAGCTCCTGATGGATAATAACAATCCCCTTTTCCTCACTGTCCTTAATGGTATTGAATTTACAGACCTCACCATCGTAAATAATATCCCCTTCATAGGTTCCATAAGGGTATATTCCACTCAGTACATTCATAAGTGTGGATTTTCCAGCACCATTTTCTCCTACCAGTGCGTGGATTTCACCTTCCTCCACTTGCAGATTTACATTGTCAAGCGCCTTTACGCCAGGGAATGTCTTGGTAATATTTTTCATTTCCAGTAATATTTTTGCCAACTGTATCCCTCCCAAGTCTTACTGTTTCCGCATGATCTAATCAATTTATAAAATTATTTATAGAATTAAAATACCTTCTCCCGGGAATCTGCCTCCGGCAACTCCCTTCATTTTCCGATATAAAACTGGCAGGCGGGCAAGAACCCACCTGCCATAATCATCCTGCCAATTATTTTACTGTAAATCAGCTTCTGTGTAGTATCCGGAATCAACAAGCAGCTCCTTGTAGTTGCTTGCATCTGCGAATACAGGCTCGCACAGGTAAGAAGGAATTACACCAGTACCGTTATCATAGGTCTCTGTATCGTTAACAGGTGCCTCTCCGCCCTTCATAACTGCATCTACCATTTCTACTACCTTGGATGCCAGTGTACGTGTATCCTTGAAGATAGACATAGACTGTTTGCCAGCGATCATATTCTTTACGTTTGCGATATCACAGTCCTGACCGGTAATGATCGGCCACTCACCTGTGTAGTTTGCTTCCAGTGAGTTGGTAACACCAAGTGCTGTAGAGTCATTGGAGCAGAGAACTGCATCAAGCTTGGTTCCATCTGCATAGTTTGCAGAAATGATAGCATCCATTCTGGACTGTGCTGTTTCTGTTGACCAGTTTGCTGTTGCAACTGTTTCGAAATCTGTCTGACCGGACTTAACAACAAGCTTGCCTGCATCGATGTAGGGCTGAAGCACATCCATAGCACCACCGAAGAAGAATCTTGCATTGTTATCACCAGGATCACCTGTTACAAGCTCAATATTGAAGGGTCCGTCTGCATTGTCAAGATCAAGCTTTTCCTTGATGTATTCACCCTGCTTGGTTCCTACCATGTAGTTATCAAATGTAGCATAATATGTAACAGCATCAGAGTTCATGATCAGACGGTCATAAGCGATAACCGGAATATTCTTTTCCTTTGCCTGCTCAAGAACGGTTCCAAGGGAATCACCATCGATAGAAGCGATTACCAGAAGCTCACAGCCTGAGTTGATCATGTTCTCGATCTGAGATACCTGGGTCGGAATATCATTTGATGCATACTGGAGATCTACCTCATATCCGGCTTCCTTCAGCTGAGCTTCCATATTGGAGCCATCCTGATTCCATCTCTGAAGATCCTTGGTAGGCATTGCCACACCAACTTTTCCGCCGCCGGCTGCTGTGTCTGCTGCTGTGTCTGCTGCCGCATCAGTGGTCTCAGATGATGCATCCTCTGCCGGTGCTGCCTCCTGCGTATCTGTGCTTGTACTCGTACTTTCTGCTGCCCCCTGTGATGATCCGCATCCTACCAGCATGGAAGCTACCATTGCTGTGGTAAGAAGTACGCTCAGTAATTTTTTCTTCATAGAAATTTTACCTCCCTATTACTTTGTAGATTTTGTTTACAGTAGGATCATACCATAGAGGAAGCAGGACAAAATTATGACTTTCTGTATTTTTTTGATTCCCTCATGGTGTCAAAAAGGACTGTGCTAGCATTTTTTTGTGCTCGTCACAGTCCTTTTCCAAATTTAATCCTGTTCTGTTTTTATCGTCGCAGCATATCATCCCTCTTATTCCGGCATTTTCCCCGGTACATTTAAATAAACATCCTCCTTCAGATGAAAGCCGCTCCCTATGATCACCTCATTCATATTGTCCTCATTCACACTGATCGGCTCCAGTCCGATATAGGGGATCTCATAGGTTCCGTCATTCATTGACACGGTTCCCTCCAGTTCTTCTCCTTTTGCCAGCTTCACTGCACATTCTGCAGCCTTCTGGGCAAGCTTTTCTACCGGCTTGTATACTGTCATGACCTGGGTTCCCTCCACTATACGCTGACAGGCCTCCAGATCCGCATCCTGTCCTACCACAAGAATGTCTCCTGCCATCCGTTTTTCCTTAAGATTATGTACTACCTTGCTTGCCAGGTCATCATTACCGCACATAATGGCATCTGTTTCCGTCACAAGCTCCATATGATCATCCAGGTATGCTGATGCCAGCTCTGCCTTCCACCCTTCTGCGTGCATGGAGTCCAGAATCGTCACATTGTGTGCCCCCATGACCTTCCGGAAGCCATCTTCTACAAGGGGTACATTACTATCCGTTGCTGATCCGCCAAGCATCAGCACCTTGCCGCCATCGATTCCCTTTTCCACAAGAGCTTCTCCCATCATGTTACCGACCATTTCATTATCAAAGGAAATATACAGATCCACATCTGCATTCCGGATCAGTCTGTCATAGGCGATCACCTTGATACCGGCATCCTTCGCCTTCTTTACGCAGTCGCTCTGCGTATTGGAATCAATACAGATAATCGCGATCACATCCATTCCCTTATCAATAAAGTAATCGATCTGTTTTCTCTGCTGTTCAATATCTCCATTGGCATTCTGGACATTTACCTCCGCTCCAAGCTCCTTGGCCATAGATACGAAAATATCCCTGTCTCTCTGCCATCTTTCAATCACGAAGGAATCAAAGCACAGTCCTATCTGGATCTTGTCCTCCTTATCCTTTTCTCCCTCCGTCATTTCCTTTTCCATACTGCCACAGCCTGCCATAGTGATCAGCAGTATGAGCATCAAAAGAAAGCTGCCGATATGCTTTTTCATCCTACGGTATCCCCCTTATTTTCCTTATATTCTGTTGGCGTTACCCCTATATTTTTCTTAAAAGTCCTGCTGAAATAATTAGGATCAGCATAGCCCACCATAGAACAGATCTCCTTCATGGAGCTATCTGTCGTGAGTAAAAGCTCCTTAGCCTTATCCATCCTCAGATTAGTCAGATATTCAATAAAATTCTGCTCTGTACTGTCCTTAAAAAGCTTGCTGAAATAATAAGGACTGATATTTACCTCCCTTGATACCTCATCAAGGGAAATATCCCTGTTGTAGTTCTCCCTGATATAACGCATGGCCTCTTCGATCACACTTCCGGATTTCTCTGACCGTTTACTCTGGATATTTCTGCAGGCCTCTGCTATCTTATCCGTAAACCAGAGCCGCAGTCTCTCCGGATCCTCTATGCTCATGATTCCCGGCAGATAATCACTTCTGATATTCAGCTGATAGATCATACCTCCCTTTTCATAGGCAATGTGTTCTGACCACAATACAAATTCCAGTACCTTAAGCCGGATATCCATAAGCCCTGACCCACTTTCCATCATCCAGTCAAAGAAGCTCTTGGCAGAAGCTGTGGCATTATTTATTTCACCATTCTCAATTTCTTCAAATAATCTCTTCTCCAGCTTAATAGGATAATCCCCAGCATACTCACAGCGTATGGGGAGATCATCCACATGGGCAACGCTCCCTGTTGATTCCACCAGCACCCGTAGTGCCTGCGTATAGGAATCTGCCATATCCCGCATTTCACCTACACTTCCAAACCCGATCCTGAAGCTGATATCTGTCCGTTTTCTCAGATACCGCACTGCTTCCCTTGCCTTTTCGATCAGCTCGATACGCTCATTATAATCCATGGCTTCCTTTTCATAGGGCACCAGGACTGCCAGCTTATTGGCCATTACCGATCCTACATAGCAGTTAAAGTATTCCTTCAGGATCGTGCGTACCTCCTGATAATGATTCTGCATCCTGACACTGCTTCCTACCGCATTGGTCATATGATTCCCCTGCTGCTCATCCCCGCATACAACTGCCACCATGTAGGCATATCCGCTGTCTATCCCAAGCAGCGTCTTATAATTCTCTATATCCTCTTCAAAATGCTCCTGCAGAAGGATATTGGATATCAGCCCGCTCTCAATAATAGGAACTACCGTTTCCAGCTTTTCCTTGACCAGCAGCTCCCTTTTCCGCTTTTCCTTTTCCCTGTCAATGATCTCCATAGCTTTTTTCAGGACAGCCAGGATCCGCTTTCTCTCCATGGGCTTCGTAATATATTCAAGAACCCCAAGTGAAATGGCCTCCTGTGCATAGTCGAACTTATCGTAGGCCGACATCACGATAAACACTGTACTGCTGTTTGACTTCTTGATTTCCCTTATTGCGTCAATTCCATTGATACCAGGCATCTGGATATCCATGACCGCAATATCCGGCCGGAAGCTTTCCGCCAGCTCAATTACACTTCTTCCTGTTTTGGCATACTGGATCTCACAGAGATCCCCAAATTCTTTTTCAATGATAAATTTCAGTGAATCGATCACAATCCCTTCATCATCAGCCAGCATGATCCTGTACATGATAAGGCTCCCCCTCTTCCTTTTTCTTCAGGTATATAACAAACTCCGTTCCCTGATTTTCTCCGTCACTGTATATACTCATCACATCATCCATTTCTGAATATAGCTTAAGTCTTGCGATAACGTTATCCATACCGATCCCATTGGAACCTCCCACATGTTTTTCCTCCCGGTAAGTACCATTCAGAATCTTCTCTATCTTTTCCGGACTGATCCCCTTTCCATTATCCCGCACACTAATACAGACAACATCCTCTTCCTGATAAACCTTCAGCCAGATCTTCCCTTTGCCTTCCATCTCCCGTATTCCATGGTTGACGCAGTTTTCTACGACAGGCTGCAGGATCATTCCCGGCATCTGTATGGAAAGCAGGCTTTCCTCTATCTTCTTTTCATAATGGATTTCTCCCGAAAATCTAACGTTCAATATATAAATATAGTTGTCTACAAGTTCAATTTCCTCTCTTACAGTAACCGTTTCATTTCCCTTTTTTACATTATATCTGAAAAACTCTGCTACATTCTGGACATAATCGTAGGTGCGGTCTGCTCCTTCCATCATGGCAAGCTGGGCACCCGCATTCAGGGTATTGAACAGAAAATGCGGATTGATCTGTGCCTGCAGATATTTCAGCTGCGCATCCTTCAGATGTGCTTCCATCATCAGCTCCTTTTCCTTCAGTGACTGCTGGATCTCCATACTCTGCCTCAGTCTCTCAATATACTGTCTGATGCTGACCACCATCTGGTTAAAGGCCTTGGTCACGATACCGATCTCGTCTTCAGCCGCAACCGGTATCAGTTCCACGTCAAAATTTCCCCTGGCAACCTCGTCGGCCGATGTTGCCAAGCCTTTAAGCGGCCTGATCATGCCACCGGTAAACCGGATGATCAATACCACATTTCCCACGATCACAACAGTCAGCACCAGGATGCTGATCGTTTCAAAACGTCTGAACGCGTCAGACAGCCTGCTGTAATTCTCTGAGTTATTCCGAAACCGCTCATTGTTCAGACTGTTGATATAGGTATCAATATAGCCATACATCTGCGTGGCATTCTCATAACGCACCCTGTACTTCTCCACATTCCGTCCACGTTTAGCCTCGATCGTCTGCCCTACCACATCCAGATATTCCTGGGACATATACCGGATACTCCGTTCCATCCTCAGAAAAGCAGTACCAGCGATCTCATCATTCAGCTCTTCCACCATTTCAGTATAGGTCTGTTCATTCCGGTAAAACTCCTCCAGGGAATCACTGGTCTTGGCATTCAGATAATCGGTCATACTATCCTGCACTGACGTCAGTGCATCCGATAGCTCGTTCAGGTGCATATTGTCTTCATAAACCATATCTATTTCCCGGGACATACTGTTGATTCCAGTAAATAAAAGCAGGGTAACCAAAAATACCAGCATATTGGCCAGAATAAAAACACAGCTCATCTTCTCCTGAAGTGACAGCTTTTTCGGATTAATTTTCATCTTCATCACCGCCCTCCAGATACTGTTCCACATTACTTTTATCGATCAAAGTGACATCTGCCGTAAAATACTGACTGGTGTTTCCCAGCAAATAATATTCAGTCAGTGCATCTACACAAAATCCACCCATCTGCTCCGTATCTATGGAAATCGTTGCATTGACAACATTCCTGTCAATGGCATTGATAATAGTATCCGAATCATAATACCCCAAAATAGAAATCTGTCCAACCCGATTATAATCTACCACCGCCTGATAAACACAGGTAGTATTCAGCTCATTCAGACAGATGATGATATCCGGCAGCCTCTCTTCCATAAAAATATCCCGGATAGACTCCTCTACAGAAAAGGTATTGGTATCATCTACTGTGATATAGGAAACTGAGAACTTTGTTTCTCCCGTCTTTTCCTGTTCTATGGCATCCTGGATGCCAGAATAGATAATATTTTGTCCAGAATTCATCGTATAGGCATTTGTAAGGACAGCTACCTGTATTTCTCCCTTTTCTTCGGATTTCTCCTTCTTCTGTTCCTCTGCAATCTTCAGCACCTGTCTGCCATATTCCCTGCCAAGATTATAGCTTCCTACACCAACAAAGCTGCACCGTTTACTGTGGGTATTGTCACCATACAGCGTTACAACAGGAATATCCCTGTCTACAGCTTCATCGATCAGCTCTGTCAGCTCCCCACTTTCATCCGATTCCACAAAAATACCATCCACGCCTGAAGAAATCGCGATCCGCATCAGATCCTCTCTGGAATAATCCTCTGACAGATTTTCTCCAAGAAGATCTACATAGGCATTTTCTTCCAGTCCCCTCTGATAAGCACCCTGATAAACAGACTGCCAGAAAGAGGATTTCCTGTCCTTGGTGATCATCACGTAATACTTATCATAGCTGTCTGCATCTGCCACCTCACGAAAACCCTTGATATATGATAAAAACAAAAACATACATATACAAACTGCTATCACACATAAAAGAATCAGTATCCCACTGATCCAGACAGTCCGTTTTACATTTTTCTCCTTCATTCCCCGTTCCTCATTTATCTTCTATTCCCTGTAAATATATTCTCATATTGGCATTTTAACTTCATTGTTCCAGCAGCACAATCAGTTCGTTTTTATAATTATAACAGATTATCTGGTTTTCTGTTAGTTCTTCTTCAGGGGATTGCTATGCCATCGGAAGTAATAATTCACAAAAATATCCCATCACTTGCCAGTCTAAAGACCAGTCACCTGTAACCATAATAAATAAAGCAGGAATTTATTGCCGGGCTGATCCCCTCTCCCCTAATTTTTGATCTGTCTCCCCTCATGGTTCATATGATACTGATCCCGGTAGATCAGTTCTGACAATGGCACAAAGGTATACCCCTTTTCCTGCAGCATCGTGATCAGGGTATCCAGTGCATCCGCTGTATACTTTGCTCCATTATGGCAGAGAATAATTGATCCATTCCCCAGATGCTTATGCTCTGTTACCGTCTTCAGGATCGAATCCACGCCATAATCCTTCCAGTCAAGGGAATCCACATCCCATTGTATCGTATAATATCCACATTCCTTAGCCGTTTTCACCACGGCATTATCATAGTCCCCGTAGGGTGGCCGGAACAGGAACATTTCATAACCGGTCAGTGTCCGTACCTTCTCATGGACTGTCATCAGCTCCTGTTTCTTTTCCTCATCTGAAAGCTGGCTCATGTTCTTATGATTTTCACTGTGGTTTCCAAGATCATGCCCGTCAGCCAGAATCGCCTTCACATCGTCCGGATAGCTTTCCACCCATCCCCCTGTCATGAAAAACGTCACGTGTACCTGATGCTTTTTTAAAATTTCCAGTATTCTGGCTGTATCCTCATTTCCCCAGGCAGCATCAAAGGTCAGGGCAATCTCAGGCTCCTTCGTTTCCACACAGTAAATGGGAAGCTCCCTCCCATCCACCGTACTGCTTGTGAAAAAGCTCTGTCTGGCATTTATCACAATCCCTCTCACTGTGGCAAGCACTGTCAGTACAAGAACCCCATACTTTGCCATCAGGATCAGCTTCCTCTTTTTCTTCTCCAGTTTTTTCTGATAATCCGTCATACCAAATCCCCATTATCCCTGCTACTCCTGTTATTCCAGTGTATGTCAGCATGGCTTTGTCCTATCACCGGACATTTCTGTAAAGCTTCTGTTAAGGAACGCCACATTTTCTTGTAACCGCTGCCCTGACCTGTTATGGTAAGACCATGAGCAGGAGGTTTTATTATGAATATTGATGCATATTCCATTATTGCAATTATCATTATGGCTGTTGGTATGATCTGGGCCTTTTATGAAGAAAATATCCGGAAATAAGAGTTCGTTTGTCTATCCCTTTCTCAAAAATCTTCCGTGGCAGCGGAAGATTTTTTTTGTTTCTTTTATCTATTTGTCATATACTGTAAGTAGACCATTTTAATCAGCAGATGCCTGCCAGCCTTCAGGGTGCTGTGCAGGGAAAGGATGATTTTATGAATATTTCCGATGCAATCCGCAGTATCATCAAGCCTCACACCGATGATGTTCTTGCGCCGCTTTCCACAGTATTTTCTGAAACCATGGACAGAGAAAAGCCCTGGCAGGAATATCCCCGTCCCCAGCTTGTCCGTGATTCCTATTTCAGCCTGAACGGTCTCTGGGACTATGCTATTACCGGTAACAGGATGCTGCCCACCTCCTTTGACGGGCAGATCCTTGTTCCCTTTTCCCCGGAATGCTCCCTCTCCGGAGTCAGACGGAATCTGCAGCCCGGTGAATATCTCTACTATCACAGGCTTCTCCCGGAGGACTTCTGCCACCTTCCTTCCGGATACAGGCTTCTCCTCCATTTTGGTGCTGTTGACTACGAAGCTGATATTGTGCTGAACCACAAGCAGGTGCTCCATCATACCGGCGGATATCTCCCCTTTACTGCAGATATCACAGACTTTCTGCTTGATGGGGAAAATCATCTGTCCGTCCGCGTGCGGGATGATACGAACAGGACACAGCAGTCCCGTGGAAAACAGAGTCTTGAAAGGGGCGGCATCTTCTACACAGCCCAGAGCGGTATCTGGCAAAGCGTATGGCTGGAGCAGGTTCCAGGCAGCTATATTCAAGAGCTGTACTTTCTGCCCTCCTATGACAATAAGACCGTTACTGTAACTGCTGTGATTGCCGGTTCAGCTCCTTCGCAGGCACCATTTATCAGGGTCACTGCCGGTAACAGGGAGCTGCTGTCCACAGAATTATCCAGACAGAAGGCTGCCCTGTCCACATATACTGCCGTCTTCTCCATTTCTGAGGAAGACTTTCATCCCTGGACACCAGAGGATCCCTTCCTCTATGATGCCCGGCTTTCCTGCGGCAGGGATCAGGTTTCCAGCTATTTCGCCATGCGTCTTTATTCCATTGAATCAAAAGCGCCTGGAGATATCCCTGTTTTCTGCCTGAATCATACACCCTGCTTCCTGATGGGCGCCCTGGATCAGGGCTACTGGCCGGAGGGTCTGTATACAGCTCCCTCCGATGAAGCACTGATCTATGATATCAAAGTAATGAAGTCTCTGGGATACAACATGCTGCGTAAGCATATCAAGGTAGAAATGGCACGCTGGTATTACCACTGTGACCGTCTTGGCATGATCGTCTGTCAGGATATGGTTAATGGGGGCGGCTCTTATTCCATGCCCCTTGTAAGCTACCTTCCTACCGTTTCCCAGACCCTGTGCAATCAGATCCGTGATCACAATTATTCTCTGTTTTCCCGGAAGGATGAGACACACCGGAACCGTTTCGAGCAGGAATGCAGGGACACTGCCTCTTACCTGAAATTTTTTCCTTCCATTGCTATTTACTGCCCTTTTAACGAAGGCTGGGGACAATTTGATGCCATCCGCATCACAGACATGATAAGGCAGCTGGATCCCACGAGGCTGATCGACTCTGCCAGTGGCTGGTTTGATCAGGGATGTGGGGATTTTGTCAGTGTCCATAATTATTTCCGGAAGCTTTCCGTTCCTGTGGAACGCTTTTCCTGGAAACGTCTGAAGAACCATTCCTGCCCGGACGGTAGAGCCAGATTCCTGTCCGAATACGGTGGTCTTGCCTGCCAGATCAAAGGGCACACCAGTGTTGACCGGATCTTTGGCTATAAACACTATGACACTCTGCCACAATTTCAGGAGGCTTACAGCAGGCTCATACAGGATTCTCTCCTTCCCCTGAAGAAAAAAGGACTTTCCGGCGCAGTATATACACAGGTATCGGACGTAGAAGAAGAGGTCAACGGTCTTATGACCTATGACAGAAAGGTGATCAAGGTTCCCTTTCCGGTGCCAAAAAGAAGTGCATGAAGCCTGCTCAGAATACTGCTGATATCATTCTTGCCATGAATTTGTAAAAACATATATAATTATTCATATTTTTTTATGCTATAATAATAGGGTTAACCATTTTAAGTTACCCTGTTATTTTCTTAATTATATACTTACAAGGAAAAATTTATGATTATTTATATTTGCGATGATTCCCAGGCTGATCTGATGCGGCTTTCCCATTATCTGTCCAAGGTGATCTCTCACCTTAATACAGAAGTAACCATCCAGTCTTTTACTTCCGGCCAGGATCTGATTAAGGCCTTTATGTGTGCCGCAGAAAAACCTGTACTGCTCTTTCTGGATATTTATATGCCAGACAGTGATGGCATGCAGACTGCCGTCACGCTCCGTGAAAATGGTTTTACCGGCGGCATTATTTTTACCACCAGCTCCACCAGCCACGCCATGGACAGCTATAACGTAGACGCCCTGTATTATTTACAGAAGCCCTATGACAGCACAGACTTTCTGAATGCCATGAAGCGCTGCTCCAGTATTCTGAAGGATGCTTCCAAAACCTATACCTTTCTGTCCAAGGGCAGTGAAGTGCAGATTCCCCTGAAGGATATTCTTTTTTTTGAAACAGGCAGGCATGTGACCCTTCTGCATACTTCCTCCGAGGTGCTTTCGTTCACCAGAGTACTTTCGGAGGTCTGTACGGATTTTGCAGATAATCCTGATTTTATCAGAGTCGGTCACAGCTATCTGATCAACCGGCTTTATATTTCATCCTTTACAGAATCTGAGATCACCATGACCGATTCCACGGTGATCCTGATCCCGTCAAGGCTGCGCAAGGCAATCTGCCAGAATCTCCGGGAGCCCCTGGGCTGACCTGCAGCCTGCTTATATTTTTTCAAAAAAAGAGAGAGCCACCTCACTGGCAGTTCTCTCCTTTTCTGATATAGATCACTTTGTTTTCACCGAAAGCTGACAGCTTCCTGAATTTTTACATAGCATCTACAACGGCATCCAGTACATCAAGTAATGTAAGCATGGTGTCGTTTAATGTCTCAGCATCCAGCTCTGTAATCGTATCCTGGGAAATCTCTCCCATCTCATTGATTATGTCTGCGGTCTGGGCAAGTGCATTCTCGATCTCGTCATTCTGCTCGATCTCATCGGACATATAAGCATCATAAACCGTATTGTAAACATCAGTCAGTGTTGCGTAGTTGTCCTGAAGTGCTGCAAAGGTTTCATCAGAGCATGCCTCATCAGCTGTGCTCTCTCCATCTCCGTTTACTTCCATGGCATCAACGATACCTGAAAGTCCATCAAGGATGTCCATCATTGCACCATTTAAGGTTTCAGCATCTGCCTCTGTAATAGTATCCTGGGAAATCTCTCCCATTTCATTGATCACATCTGCAGCCTGGTTCATCAGATCTTCGATCTCAGCATCACCAGCGATCTCATCGCTTTCATACAGATCCTTCACCTGATTGTAAGCATCAACCATGACAGCATAATTATCCTGAAGTGTTGCAAAAGTCTCATCAGAGCATGCCTCATCGGATGCTGCGTCCTCTGTTGTTTCTACGTCTGCGGTTTCAGTGGTTTCTGCGGTTTCTGCAGAACCTCCACATGCTGTAAGCATGGACATTGCCATTACCCCTGCTAATACTACTGCTAAAATTTTCTTTTTCATTTTTTTCTCCTTTATATATGTTTATCTTTCACACAGATGTGATTATATGAAATTCCAAGCGATTTTACAATCCTTGACTGCCAATTTGTAGCGCAAACTGCCAAATTGTAAATAATCGGTTTTATTTTTGTGAAAATTCGTTTTATATACTGTGATCACATATCTTCCATATCATCCGGATAGAACCATATATTCCCTTCCTCATCTATTTCCTGCGTGATATAAGGTGTATAGTACACATTTCCATAAATATCATGAAGCTCAAAGCTGTAAAAATAATACCCTGCCGGCAGATAATCATACGTCAGCTCTACCTCCCCGTCTACTGTACAGGCATCTCCAAGATACCACTCTTCTGTATCATCATCCAGAGACGTCCAGTAATAAACCGGCTCGAACACATCGCCATCCTCCAGTTCGTAAACCTCACGTGAGGCTGCCCCGGTTTCCGGATCGATACCGTCCCATATCCCGATCACCGACCACTCTCCATACTCCCAGTCATATTCTATCCTGAGTGCTGTGTCGTATTCCCCGTTCAGCATGATCTCACAGGCATAAATGCTGCAGGTATCCGTACTCTCTGCCAGCTCAAGCGGCAGCATAACTCCATCTGCTGTCAGCCAGAGTCCATCGAAATCATCCCTGATCAGATTGTTTTCGTAATCATAATAAATTTCTTCTGTAGACCCCACATAAAAGATCCCATCCTCTCCATCATTCACAAAAACACTGCAGCAGGCATAGGCCAGCTCATCCATATCCTCAAATTCCACAACATAATTTCCATTGCAGTCAAAATAGATATCTGCGATCCCCAGTTCACTTTCGTCCACAGAAGCAAATTCCCCTATATTTGTCGTAGGATTGGAAATACCGGCTGCCGAAATTCCAAACAGCTCTGCCAGATCTGCAATATCCTGTAAAAGGGAGCTGTTGTCATAATCCTGTGCACTTCCCGTTCCGGCACCGTAAGCCACCTTATCCACCAGTGCATAATAATAATTGCACGGACACAGCTGCGCAAATGTCTGCAGCTCCTCCGATCCCTGGACAGAGATCGGATAATAAACAGAAAGTCCTCCGGCCTGCTTATGCAGCCGCCCGTTCACATTATAGACCACACACTCTTCCAGCTTTTCCCTTGCTCTTTCTATTTCCTCTCCATAATCAGACAAATTATCCAGCATCATACCAAGATCAACCATATTGGTATAACCCTCTGCCCTCGTATTTCCTCCAAAATTATCTGCCCCAAGGATCTTTCTTGCCGCATCTCCCAGGTCATCCTGTTCATATACCACCTGAAAAGCCTGATTACATGCCTGCACCAGATCATCGATCCCAGACAGCTCCGTTACAGAAAAGGTTGCCATTTGCTGTGCATCTGCCTCCCGGCAGTGGACATAATAATCCTCACAGATCTGCTTTCCCAGTGCCTTTCCGTCCGCAGCCGGATTTTCAGCCAGATAATCCAGCATTCCTGTATAGTCCCATCCCGTTCCAGGCTCATACTCTTCAGACGCATAGAGATAACGTGCATACGGTACCAGCTGATTAGCCACTTCCAGCGTACTCATCAGGCAGGCGTCAAAGCCGATAAATTCAAAACGGTCTGTCATACTGTCATAGACCCAGTCAAAGGCAGCCGCCATTTCAGCAATGCTCAGACTATCATATTCATACTGTTCATCAAAGCACACACCATTAATGCTGCCGCTTCCATGATCCCACAGAATCACTCCCATCCTTTCAGCCGGGTAATGCTGCACACCCCATATCAGAAACTCTGACAGTGTCCCTGCATCTCCCATATTGGCATTCGGTCTTTCATCTACCTTTTGCAGCTCTCCGTTTTCCAGCACAAACCGTTCCAGCCTTTCATCCGAAATATCCTGGTACCAGTAACTGGAGCCTCCCGTCTGATATACTACCCGTGTCTGCTGTGACGGATATGCAGCCAGTGCTTCCTCAATATCATCACTGGCAGCTCCTCCGTCAGACTCAAGATCACTTCCGCAAAGATACACAAAGATCGTCCAGCCATCCTCTCCCATCGGAATTTCCTGCTCTCTTGATCTTCTGTCGATCACAAGCTTCCCGTTTTCCTGGGATATGACAGTTCCCCTCTCTGACAGACTGACAGTGCTCCCGCTGTCTTCTGTTCCATCTTCTCCTTCTGTTTCCTGTTCTTCCTCATAGAAGTCTTCCTCATCCTCCAGAAGCCACTCAATAAAACCACAGCCACTGAGCATTCCTGTCAAAAGGCACAGCAATGCCAAAAGCCCCGGAATACTTATTCTTCTTTTCCAAACTCCTTTGTTTACCTTCATCCCTTTTCTGTAATCCCCTTCTTTTCCTGTCATTCTGCAAAGTTCAGTATAACTCCATATTACAGACTATACATGACATACGCTGTATGATACAAGAAAAAATGCCAGATTGTATCTGAAACTGCCAGATTGCCTGCTATGACGCAAAAAGACCTGACAGCTTTCACCATCAGGTCTTCTCTCTGTTCTTTATAAAATTCCGTTTCCGGCACTCCCGGAAATCTATTTGGCAGCCTTGTCATCCTCTGCTGCTTCCTCAGCTTCTGTCTCAGGTACTACATTGTGTACTGCTGTTACAGTAACAACTGGTGTGTCTGGATCTGTCATCAGAACGATATCTTTATCTTTGGCAATATCCAGATCTCTTACCTTAACGGTATCACCGATCTTCAGGGTGCTTAAGTCAACCTTAACGCTGTCTACCAGTGCAGAAGGCAGTGCCTTGTAGGAAACCTCCTTCAGAAGCTCCTGTGCAACACCAGCTGCCAGCTTATCATGGTTCACCAGAATAACCTCTGCAACAGAATGTACCTTCTCGCCCTGTACCAGTGCCTGAAAGTCGATCTCATCTACTCTTCTCGCCAGTGCATTGTAATCGATCTCCTTGATCAGTACATCATATGCCTTGCCATCTACCTCCAGCATAATCTGGCTGCCCTTATGATCTGTAGTAAGAATACGGTTTACTTCCTGCGCGTTCATCTTAACGGGAATAGATCCTTCGATCTCACGTCCGAAAACGTTGCCTGTTACATAGCCTTCTCTTCTCAGTCTCTTTGCTTTGATCTCCATGCTTCTTTTTTCAGCTTTTAAAGTATTCATTTGTCTTTTCCTCCAAAAATCTGAATTGCTTAGCATTCCTCGTGTTAAGTATTCTTTTTCCTTGTTACAGCTGTATTATAACACGCATATTCAAAACAGATTAACCAAAATTTTTTATTTTTTTGGAAAATAAT
Source organism: Suilimivivens aceti (assembly GCF_025567405.1). Lineage (NCBI taxonomy): Bacteria > Bacillati > Bacillota > Clostridia > Lachnospirales > Lachnospiraceae > Suilimivivens > Suilimivivens aceti. The sequence continues at coordinate 51,788 of NZ_JAOQKJ010000001.1, forward strand.
TGTATAATTTTTCCGTTTTTATCTGTCTTTGCTTCTCTTTTTTGCTATAAATACTATCACTGCACCGCCAGCTATTCCGGCGCCAAGGACGGTCAGTAAGATGATCCAGAGGATCCGGCCACCACTGCTGTCAGCAGTTTTCCCTGTTTCCGTAGTGCCGGCGGTAGTTTCCGTAGTGCCGGTGGTATCAGGAGTACTCTCCGGCTCTCCAGAGCTGACCGTACTGTCTGCTCCGGGAACCGTTTCTGTCCCGCCAATATTTCCTGTGTCAGTCATATCCCGGTCATTCTTTGCCTCTTCGATATCAAGGAAGCTTCCCGTTGTCACAGCCTGGTCTTTCAAGCCTCCCTGCCAGATTCTGGCAATGCTTTGCTCTGCATCGCCGGTACCTTCCTTCCATTGCCTGAAAGCATCGGATCCCAAACGCTCTCCTGCTCCTGGATTTTGATCATGGCTGCCGTTCTCAGTAGCAGTATCCTTTACCGTCTGCCGCGCTATCAGTGCGAGCTGTGGTGCAGATTCATTTCCTGCACTGTCCTTTGCCGTCAGATACAGGGAATCACTATTTTCACTGTCATCCAGTACACCGGTGACAGTGAAGCTGCCATCGGCTGCGGCCCGGGTGCTCTCACTGCCATCTTTGCCGTAAAGGATCTCACTTCCCGCATCCGCCATTCCTGTGATCTGATATTTCCCCGTAGTCCTGTCGGCGTAGAACATCGGATCGGAAAGTGTAAGCATGGGCGCTGTATCGTCCCTGCTTACCAGCAGGAATTTACTGGTCACATCCTCAGCTGAACTGTCTTTTATCCCGATAATTCCATCAATCCTGAGCATCAGACTGCCTTCAAAACCGGGGATCGTATATTGGCCGTTCCCATCAGACGTAATCACGTTTCCTGTGTCCATTCTCGTTACCCTAAAGTATGCGCCCTGCACATTGCTGCTCACAGACAGCGTATTTGAAGCACCGCCAATATAAGCGTGGAACACACCGTTTTCATCAGGTGTACAATCTGTTCCATTGACCTTGAGCATAAAATCAAGCGGCTGATATTCCGGCAGATATTTATCAGCAGAATATGTCTCCTCACTGTAATACTTTCCCTTTTCAACAGTTCTGTATGCTCTCACACCGACTTTATATGTTTCATTTGCAGACAGGTTTTTGGATTCCCCTGTTTCTTCTCCGCCCACGGTCAGCGCCATATTGATGGAGGTTGTTCCCTTATCAAGGTCATAACCAAATCCGGTATCGATCCAGTCGTTTCCCTTCTGCTGATAAATCCGCACAGCATAACCATCAGCATCTGTTACGGCTTCCCAGCCGGCGCTCATAACCTCGTTTCCGGCAAGCTCCAGTGTCACATTTTGAGGCTTGCCTGGCTGATTGCTGTTTCTATAAGAAATCTGCTCATCAAACTGCTGATTGGCAATGGCCGCCAGGGCAGTTTCATCCACGTCATCCCCATCAAGATCAGCCGTTTTTTCCATCATCAGGAAGGAGGTCACATAGTAGCTGCCCGTTGGCGCCAGGGCACCATCCGTTGGGATACTGACTGAAATATTATCTGGATCATCAATCTGCCGTTCGTCAATCAGGTAATCTGCACCACCCTCAGTATTGGCAAAATATGTACGCAGCACATAGGTCGTATTTTTTGCTGGATGCATCACCTGACCGGCAAGCTCCTTATTGCTGCTGTCCAGCTTCAGCTTAAGCTCCTCGAACGGTTCCACATCAATTCCCTTCTCATCCGTAAAGCTCAACCCGTTTTCTGCACTGACAGAATAAGTGCCGCCGTTTTTCAGCCTCATAAGAGCCAGATGATATACCTTGCCATCATCCTCCGATTTCTTCATATTGGCAATGATCGTCGCATTGATCTCTGCATCAGGATCAGTGGGATCTTTCCCCTCTTCTATCCAGTTGATCTTGATATCAGCACCATCATCCTTCTGAATCTTCAGGTTATCCTTGATATCTTCCTCCGTGGCAGTACCGTCAAAGGCCAGCAGGATATACGGCGTTTTTCCTTCGCCTCCATCCACCGTGATTTCTGCCTGGGTTTTACCGCCATTTCTCGGTGCGGGAGCCTTTCTGACAGGACGCTTGCTTACATCCTCTACATCTTCCTCAGACACCAGTACTTCCTCTGTCTCCGTACCGGCTGTATTTCCGCTCACTGTGGTTTCTTCCTCGCTCTCCTGCGTCTCTTCCTGTGCTTCTGTCTTTGTTTCACTGGTGTTTTCCTGCACGGCTTCTTCCTGCACCTCTGTCCCGCCGATGACTTCCTGAGCGGCTGCTTCCTGCACTTCTATCCCGCCGATGGCTTCCTGTGCGGCTGCTTCCTGCACTTCTATCCCACCGATGGCTTCCTGTGCGGCTGCTTCCTGTGCGGCTGCTTCCTGCCCTGTGCTTTCCACGACAGGTGCAGCGGAAGGAGTCTCGACAAGTGCTTCGGAAGGAGTCTCGACAGGTGCTTCGGAAGGGCTCTCGACGGGTGCTTCGGAAGAGGTCTCGACAGGTGCTCCGGAAGGGGTCTCGACAGGTGTACCGGAAGGGGTCTCGACAGGTGTACCGGAAGGGGTCTCGACAGGTGTACCAGAAGGGGTCTCTGTGGCAGTCTCCCCATTTCCTTCCGTTGTGGATTCCGGCACGGCAGTTTCCTGCACGGCTTCTTCAGTATATATCTCCAGTACATCCTCTCCGCTGTCTTCTAACAGCATTCCCTGTACGACCGGCGTCACGCCTTTGTCCTCCCAGTTCCACTCGGGCAGATAGCCGAACACCTTGACCTCAATATCCCAGCCGCCGCCCTTTCTGAAGTCGGTTTCTACAATCTGCGGCACAAGTACCCACACCCTGGCATTGGCGAGCCAGTTTCCGACATAGGCCATCGCACCGATGTAAACATCGACATTTTCAAAGGCCTGCTTCATGCCTTCCTCAACACTGACGTTCCTGATCGGAAAGGTCGTCTGACCGCCCACGATGAGATTGATGTTTGCAACGTCAACACCAAGACCGCCAATAGCGCGTATATTCTCCGGGATCTGTACTCTTCCTCCTACTGTACCATTCGCCCCGATACCGAGATAAACCCAGTCATTACTGTCATTCACACCACCAAAGGCTCCAAGCCTGATCGCACTGTCCAGCGTGATGACTTTGATCTCTGTGCTGGGCAAAGCCACCTCTAGCTCCTTCGAGCCAACAAAATACACGCCCTTGTAGCTGACATTTCCGTAACTGCGCTCCTGCCCCTCAAGCTTAAGGGAGTAGCCAAAGCTATCCACGATCGATGCATTCGTTCCTACAAGTCCGACATCGGTCGCCTTAAGAGAGATTTCACTTGGTCCAAGAACCACATTGCCGGTTCCCTCGATCAAATGCATATAGGTGCCTGTCAGGGCACCGCGCAGCTTGATCGGCGGGATAGCGAAGTAGTCACCGTTCACTGTGCTTGCCAGATTTTTAAAGCCTGCGCCTCCTCCATTTAGCTGTCCGACAGGAATCGGAGGGATCAGGACGATACCCGGGCTCGCCTTGACATAAAACCACAGGTTATCCGGCAGCAGGGATCCGTCCTTTTTGCTGCGCACCAGTGCAAGCTCCGCTTCTGTTTCAAAAAGATCCATGGCATTCAGCTTCAGGCTGAAGGCGTAAAGCTCCCTGCCCTTGAAGGTATTGACCTCACCCTCCACCTCCGCAAGCTCCAGCCCTATCAGGCTGGCAGTATTGAATTTGCCCGTAGCATGGACACCGTTGACCTTAAACTCATGCTTCTCATTTAAACCATATCCCAGCTCTGTAAGGGAAAACTCCGCACCATCAAAAATTGTCTGAAAACCGATGTCCCCGTTAAAGACAAGATTTCCTTCTGTATCAGTATCCGCCTGCTTAAGCTTCACCGAAGCATAGGGAATATCCACAAAGACGATAGCATCGTTTTTACCAGGATCGATCCCGAACCGGAATCCCTCCTTTACAAGCGTAATCTTAAGCTCGCTCTCTCCACCGCTTTTAGGCTGATAAAACTTGAAGGTCGGTGCATTGAGACTCACGCCATTCTGTACCACACGGCCATCCCTATGGATGACAAGGCTTCCTTTAGTATCCCATGTTGCTGCGACAGAAGGGGAAAGCATGGCGGCACCGCCAGTGAAGGTAAAGGCTTCACCGTTTTTGCTCTCATAGTCTCCGTTAATAAGTGCAATGGGACTGGCACCGTACTGCTTTTTCAGTGCCTCCAGTGCAGCTCCATCTGCCACAGGCTCCACCCTCACACCGCCCTTTGGGTCAGCAAAGGCAGCAAGCTGCTTCGCATAGATGGAAGAATCAACCTTGTCCGGTTCAGAAGGCACCGTTACGGCTGCTGACTTCAGCTCACGGAATCCCCAAAGGAAGTGAGCCGATCCTTCTGAAATATCCTCCCGGCTAAACCCGATCCCAACACGGCTTTCGAACTCCACACGGGTATGTATAGGCTTATCACCCGGCTCTACACTGACAAACCTTGGAAGCTCCACACGGATTGGCTTGTCCTTGCCGGAAGAGGACTGGATCTCCTTTTCATAGTAATCCGACAGCCCTGCAAAGGGATTTGCCCAGGGATATGCATCCACATAGGCCTCCGTAATGTAGACACCATCTACATCTCCCCACTGGGAATACCCCTTGGGAACAGTCTTTGTATTCAGATTTTCCACCGGAGCGGTAAATACCGAAGTTTCCGTAGTGATCTTCAGCGGCTTTCCATCCTTTTTCTCTGGTACTGTCGTACGGCTCATTTTAATGGCCGGACCGCCCGGCTTTTCCAAAACAGAGCTGTGACCCATACCGGTAAAACCGTTGATCGAATACCCACAGGTAAAAGCAAAATCGCGATTTTCCTTTGGCAGGCTGTCCTTGTCAATGAGAATATCGCTGACCGAAGACAGCACTCCCCAGGTGCCCTCTTTGGACGACCCGCTCTCCTTAAGCTGCACAAGCTCATAATAGACCGTCATCGTTGCAGTGACGCGGTTCATTGCTGTCAGCAGGGAATATTCCGCCTTGATCGCCGATGTAGATCCGTTCGGTGTCCTGTTTGTAAATTCTGCCTTTTTCAGCTCCACCACCGCAGGATCGACAATCTCTTTACCACTCTCATACATGATGAAATTGCACCACATAATCTGGCTGTTACAGAAGATATTGTCCTCACCATCAGGCTTCGCGGTCGGAACTGTCGTAAGGTATGGTGTGGAGCCCAAAAATCTGCGCAGCGCCACACGGATATAACCGTTCTGCAGGACAAGCGCCCCATCATCCAGTGTGATCTGTTCCACGGTTGCAGGGTTTGTCGGCCAGATATCTCCTGCAAATGCCAGCGTCTCTAATGGCAGGGCGCTAAACAGCAGGATCAGTGTCAATAAAAAGGATATCGCCTTCTTCATAGTATATAATTTCTCCTCCTCTCCGGATCGTTCAGGTGAATCGTTCGGAACGTACGATAAAAAACATCTTATCTATATAGGTACATGAAATCTGAAAAACTCTCACCTCAGAATCAAATTTTTTTAAATGTTTTTCCTCCCCTTTACAAAGGAAAAGAGGGTTCCTTTGAACCCTCTTTGCAAGTGCCGTAAATTCAAGACCGCTACTGCTTATCCGTCTTTTTTATTATGCTGCGGTTATCATCTGCCTCTATTTTTTACCTCTCGGATCACATACTGGTTCCGTCCCTTTTCCTTCGCTTCATACAGCGCCTCATCTGCTATCCGGATCAGTTCCTCCACATCCGCCTGTCTGCCTCCAGCAAGGAAGGCACAGCCAACGCTTGCCGTCACCAGACTTCCCTCTTCACTCTTAAGGTGCATATCCTCTATCAGAAGCTGAAGCCTCCTGCCAAGATTCTGGTAAGTGATCCCATGCAGCAGGACATAGAATTCGTCTCCGCCAAATCTGCCAAGCAGATCCTCCTGCCGGAAGGTACTCTTCATCCTGTCTGCTGCCTTTTTCAGCAGTTCATCTCCTGCCACATGCCCATATGTGTCATTCACCTGCTTGAAATTATCCATATCAAAGAAAACAAGCGCCATATTGACATCCTCTGAGCTGGACAGCACATTTTCGGCAGCCCTCTTAAATGCCTCTTTATTCAGCAGTCCTGTCAGTCCATCCGTCTGTGACTGCTTCTCCAGTGTTGTCCGCAGGCGCTGTCCCTCCTGCATATGCTCCTTATATTCCTGTGTCTGGTAATACATATAATAAAAGATCGTAGAAAGCACGATCACAGCCCGTCCTGTGAAACGCACCTTGATCACTGCCTCAAGCACCATACTTATAATGATCAGCGTCACCGTTGATATAATAATGGCAGACTCCATCACAGGATTTTCCTTTGCATTACGGATGGCGAAAATTATCACCAGAAGCAGATAAAAAACCGTAACGATCTGTGAAGAATAGCCTAAGGGTCCCCGGATGAATCTGTTATCGGGTGAATAGGAATAAGCAATATCTGTAAAAAATGCAGAAAAAGCGATCAGTGCATTAAGACAGAGAGGGATCAGCAGCAGGATCCCTCTTTTTCTGCTGATTTTTCTCTGCATGGTGCACCACAATACCATGAAGGCAAGCACCGGCCTTATCGTATATCCCAGTGCTGACAGCAGGATCCTGTGCATTGTCGGATAGGGAAGCCCTGCTGTTACAAGCTCACAATTATAGAAAATAAGCTCCAGCAGCTCCAGACCCATGATCCAGTAAAAATTATACTTCAGCTTTTTTTCCATAGAGGTATTCGTATATAAAAAGACAAACAAATAAATTAATCCGATCACCGATGCCGTATTGATCATGATCCACAACTGCAAATCCATAAGCTTCTCCTTTCTGGTACTTCAGTACTAGTTCCAATTTTATGATAAGCTTATCCTATTTCCTTCAGAATTGCAATAAAAAAATGCAATAAAAAAAGCCCTCACGGACTTTTTTATAACTGGTTCACGATATTTTCCGGTCTTCTGCCCTCTGTCATGTCCTGTACTGCCTGCCAGAGTATTCTGTGGGACCGCTTCATGGAGCTTGCTGTGGCTCCGCCGACATGCGGTGAAAACAGGATCCTGTTTTCAAATCCCTCCGGCAGATGCAGCAGTGGATTTTCTATTGTTGTCGGTTCCGGGAACACCGTATCCAGTGCGGCTCCGGCTATCCTTTCTTCCACGATTGCCTGCACCAGTGCTTCATTATCAACCAGATCCCCCCTGGCTGTATTCACAAGAAACGCCTCTCTCTTCATCCTGGTGAGGAACTCTGCATTTACCATATTCCTTGTATCATCAGTTACTGCGCAGTGAAGGCTGACCACATCACAGACAGAGAGCAGCTCCTCCTGCGTCAGATACGTCACATGAAATGCCTTTTCTGTTTCCGGATCCTTTCTGTGAAGAGAGGAATAATACAGCTCACAGCCAAAGGCATGAAGTCTCTCTGCTGTTGCTTTGGCGATATCCCCAAAGCCGATCAGACCTATCTTACAGTCCGATACCTCCTTCAGTCCTTTTACCATCATGGCTTCCTTCATCTGCATCTGTTCCCCGATCCGTTCCCTCCGGTCTCCCTCTGTTACCTGCCGCAGGAAGCCCAGGATCAACAGAATGGTCTGTTCTGCAACTGCTCCGGCATTGGCGCCCTTGCAGTTACATACATATATCCCGGCCTCTCTGGCCGCTTCCACGTCAAAGCCGTTAAATCCGACTCCTTCCGAATGGATCATTTTTAAATGTGGCAGTCCCTCTATGGCAGCTCTGCTGACCTTTGTCATGGGGTCTGCTGCAAGAAACTCACAATCTTTTCCGGCAGCAATGATCTCCTCATCAGAAGCTCCTCTTGGCAGGAATATCTTTTCTATCGTCCTGGTGACAGGGATATCCTCCGGCATATGTCTTGCATACCGATCCTCTGCACCGATAATCAGTATCTTCATTTTCTTTCTTGTCCTCCCGATATTAGGTCATATTCATTACAGACCATAGGCCTTTGCCAGCTTTTTGAATGCCTCCACTGACCTTTCTGCTTTCTCTGTCTGCACACAATAGGATATCCGGAAATATCCCGGACATCCGAAGCTGTCACCGGGAACCAGTACCAGATTGTATTCCAGTGCCTTCTGGCAGAATGCCATTGCATCCTCCTCAAGTGCCTTGGGGAACATATAAAAGGTTCCTCCCGGCTCCTGACAGGTATAGCCCATAGCCGTCAGCTCTTTATACAACATTCTGGCATTTGTTTCATAAACCGTCAAGTCAGAAGTTTCCCCGCACATTCTTCCTGCCACATACTGGATAAGAGAGGATGGGCAGTTATGTCCTATGCATCTGGAAATCTGCGCACACATATCAATGATCAGCTCAGCCATGCTGCAGGCCGGGTTCACTGCCACATATCCGATTCTTTCCCCCGGCAGGGATAACGATTTACTGAACGAATAACAGATGATCGTATCTGCATAATAGTCAGAGACAAAGGGATTGTCCACTCCCGCAAAAACGATCTCACGGTATGGCTCATCTGAGATCAGATAAATGGTATGTCCAAGCTCCTCTGATTTCTGCGTCAACAGTGCTGCCAGCCTTTTGACCGTTTCTGTTGAATACACAACTCCAGACGGGTTATTTGGTGTGTTGATAAGAACTGCAGCTGTTTTTTCTGAAATCTCCTGCTCTAACAGATCAAAATTAATCTGAAAGCTTTCTGTATCCGCAGGTATGATCTTCAGCGTCACACCCGCTCCTTCAATATAGGGCTTATACTCAGGAAAATATGGTGCAAAGGTAATGATCTCTTCCCCGGGACTGGCAACTGCACGTACAGCATGTGCCATGGCCGCACAGGCGCCGCTTGTCATGAAGATATCTCTGTAGCTGAAGGGTATCCCAAATCTTTTCTGCAATGACGCAGCGATCTGCTTTCTGACCTCCAGGATACCATGACTTTCGCTGTAGCCATGCAGCAGCACTGAATCCATACCAGTCAGCAGCTCTTCAAAAACTGCATTCAGGTTTTCCGGTGCAGGCACACTGGGATTTCCAATAGAAAAATCAAATACATTTTCTGCACCGATCTTCTCTGCGATCGCATTTCCCTGGCTGTTCATCTTCCTGATCACAGATTCTCCTTTTAACATACTTCTGAATTTTGGTGAAATCATAAAACTGCCTCCTGTTCCTTTCTATGCGCCAAGATATGCTTTCTTGATATTATCATTTGCAAGCAGCTCTGACGCCTTACCACTCATGCTGATTCTTCCAGTTTCAAGGACATACGCCCTGTCTGATACAGCCAGTGCCATCTTTGCATTCTGCTCCACCAAAAGGACGGTGATCCCATTCTGATGAAGCGTCTTTATAATATGAAAGATCTCCTTTACAAGGAGCGGTGAAAGTCCCATAGACGGCTCATCCATCAGCACAATTCTGGGATTGCTCATCAGGGCTCTTCCTGTTGCCAGCATCTGCTGCTCTCCTCCTGACAGGGTTCCTGCCAGCTGTTTTTTTCTCTCAAGAAGCCTTGGAAAATACTCGTAGACCATATCCATATTCTTCTTGATCTGGCTCTTATCATTCATGATATAGGAGCCCATCTCCAGATTTTCCTGTACACTCATCTGGGTAAAGACGTGTCTTCCCTCAGGCACATGTGCCATTCCGATCCGGATGATATGGCTGGGATCCATCCTGCGCAGATCCTTTCCATCATACTCGATGACTCCATCTGTTGCACCCTTCAGTCCTGTTATCGTATGCAGGGTTGTGGTTTTTCCGGCACCATTGGCACCGATCAGGGATACCACCTCACCATCATTCACCGTAAGGCTGATATCATGGAGCGCATGAATTGAGCCATAGGAAACATTTACCTTTTCTATTCTGAGCATATTATGCACCCTCCTCTTCTTCATCTGCCCCAAGATAAGCAGTAATAACCCGCTGGTTGGATGCGATCTCTTCAGGAAGTCCTGTGGCAATGGTTACGCCATAATCAATAACAACAATCCTTTCACAGATCTTCATGACAAGACTCATATCATGCTCGATCAGAAGAATCGCAATCCCGAACTGTTCCCTGATCACATTGATGCAGCGGAGCAGATCAGCGGTTTCCGTAGGATTCATACCTGCTGCCGGCTCGTCCAGAAGAAGCAGCTTCATCCCGGTTGCCAGTGCCCTCGCGATCTCCAGCTTTCTCTGCTGGCCATAGGGAAGATTATCTGCCACAAAATCTGCCTTATCCTCGAGACCGAAGATTTTCAGAAGCTCCATGGCCTTTTCCCGATATTCAGCCTCCTCACGCCAATAGGTGCTGCTCCTGAAAAGAGCACCCGGCATCTTGTACTTAATACTCATGCCATAGGCTACCATAACATTCTCAATTACCGTCATTGACTTAAAAAGACGGATATTCTGAAAGGTTCTGGCAATTCCTGCCTGGACGACCTGATAGGTCTTCTTTCCATTCATCTTTTCCCCGCATAAGAAAAATGCACCCTCCGTCGGTGTATACACACCAGTCAGAAGATTAAAGACGGTTGTCTTGCCGGCACCATTTGGTCCGATCAGTCCCATCAGCTCACCGGCTTTTATTTCAATATTAAAATCATCAACGGCCTTCAGGCCGCCAAAGGATATGCCAAGATGCTTTGCCTGTAAAATAACCTCTGCCATATTATTTCACCTCCTGTTTTTTCTCCGCCTTTTTCCCATGAAAGATCCGGTTTAAAAGCCGGTACAGAGAAAATTCATAGGTTCCGAGAAGCCCTGTAGGCTTAAAGATCATAACAAGTACAAGAGCCACGGAATATGCGAGCATTCTGTACTCGGAAAAGCTTCGAAGAAGCTCCGGCAGTGCAGAAAGTACAATAGCTGCCAGAATGGAACCGGTAAGGGAGCCCATGCCGCCAAATACTACCATGATCACGTACTCGGTTGATTTCAGCCAGCCAAAGGTAGCTGCATTTAAGGATCCGATATAGTGTGCAAAAATACCGCCTGCAATTCCTGCAAAAAATGCTGATACCGTAAATGCAAGTACCTTGTAGAAGGTAGTATTCAGTCCGGAGGCTCCGGCTGCAATATCATCATCCCTGATCGCGATGATCGCTCTTCCATATTTGGAACGGATGAAGGTGTAAAGAAGTGCTACCGAAATCACTACCATCCAGAACACTACATAAATATCAGCCAGTCTGTTGATCCCCACTAATGCCTGGCCTGCCTGCCCCTCTGAAAAGCCCTTGCCGCCTGCAAATTTCAGATTCTGGATGATAACCCGGATGATCTCACCAAAGCCAAGTGTGATGATCGCCAGATAATCTCCACGGAGCCGCAGGGCAGGAATTCCTACCAGAACACCGAATACGGCTGCCAGTACACCACCTGCCAGTGTTCCGATCAGGAACCGCAGCGTATCGGGTGCCCCTGCTCCCACAAGAATTCCGGATGCTTCCATTGCCTTTGTGATCAGTGCCGCTGTATATGCACCAATTGACATGAAACCACAGCCGCCAAGTGCTACCTGTCCCAGATATCCTACTGTGATATTTAAGGAGCTTGCCATAATAATGGCAATGCCACATACCATCAGCACACCGCTGATATAGTTGGAAAGGGCACCTGTCTCTCTCAGAATGACAAGGAGCAGAAAGAGTAACAGTACTCCCGCCAGGTTTACTATCATTGCTTTTCCTTTTTCTTTTGGTATCCTCACAGTCACCACCTACACTTTCTCTCCAATATTTTTACCAAGAATACCTGCCGGCTTTACGATCAGAACGATGATCAGTATGCCAAATACGATCGCATCTGAAAATGCAGAGGTGATCACACCGCCTGTAAGTGTTCCTATATATGCCTTTGTCAGGCTTTCTACCAGTCCTATGATGATACCGCCGAGCATGGCACCCGGTATGATCCCGATCCCGCCAAGAACGGCTGCAATAAATGCCTTCAGACCAAGCATGGAACCCAGTGTGGGAGTTGCCTGCGGATAGGAGGCACAATACATAAGAGAAGCGACTGCTGCCAGTGCAGATCCGATGGCAAAGGTGATGCTGATGGTTCGGTTCTTGTTGATCCCCATAAGGATCGCTGCTTCTCCATCCTCAGATACTGCACGCATTGCCTTTCCCATTTTGGTTTTCTTTACGAACAGCTGCAAAGCAATCATCATTACAACGCCAATTGCGATCGTGAGCAGCGTATTTCCATTCAGCTTGGTACCTCCGATCTCCAGATTAGGGAAATTAAAGATCGTTGAAATTGACTTTGGTGAAGCGCCAAACAACGTCTGTGCCAGATTCTCCAGAAAAAGACTCATGGCAATTGCGGTGATCAGTGCGCTCATCTTTGTTCCCTTTTCCCTTACTGGCTTGTATGCAACCTTTTCTACGGTAATACCAACTGCCGAGCAGGCAATAATAGCAAGAATTACAGCCGCCCATGCAGGAAGTCCGCCTGCTACCATGATTGGAATCGTGTAAAGCAGCACATAGCTTCCAACCATGATGAAATCTCCATGTGCAAAGTTAATCAGCTTGATGATACCGTAAACCATGGTATACCCAAGTGCTACTAACGCATACACACTGCCGATTTTCAATCCGTTTATGATCTGTTGTATGAATATGCTTATCTGTGTTCCCATAGTCGTTCTCCTTTATAACCGGCACCACCGCCGGGGCGGCGGTGCCTTTCTGGTTTCTTACTGCCTGACAGCTGTTAATCCAGTGTGCAGTTCCAGACAGCTTCTCCATCCTTAAATTCAATAACTGCAACTGACTTCTCAGGTGTACCTGTTTCATCCAGGATGAACTTACCGGTAACGCCCTCAAAGCTCATGCCTGACATGGCATCACGGATCGCTGCTCTGTCTGTGCTGCCCGCCTTTTCAATTGCATCCTTAATCATATAGGCGGAATCATATGCAAGTGCTGCCAGCGCATTTGGCTTTGCACCATATTTATCATTGTAAGCAGTAACAAAGGTCTGTACTACATCAGAGGTATCATCCGGTGAATAGTGGTTGGTATAGTAGCAATTATTGTAAAGAGTCTTGTCATCCAGCATGGATTCTGTCGTACCATCATAACCATCAGCACCCATGATCACACCCTCAAAGCCTGCTGCTCTTGCCTGGGGAATGATATAAGGACCTGCCGCATTATAGTAGTAGGGTGCAAACAGGAACTCTGCTCCGCTTGCTGCAATATTGGTCAGCTGGGAAGAGAATTCGGTATCATCTGTTGAGGATGAGCTTTCTTCTGCCACGATCTCCAGTCCAAGCTCGCTGCAGGCTGCATCAAAGGACTCTCTTACACCTGCCGAATAAGCATCTCCGGAAGCATACAGGACAGCCACCTTCTTTACTCCCAGCTTTTCTGCCGCAAACTTGGCTGCCATCTTGCCCTGGTAGGAATCCTTAAAGCAGGCGCGGAATACGTAATTATCTGATTCGGTAATGGTATCTGCTGTTGAGGTAGGTGTCAGAAGTACGATCTGGCTCTCATCTGCAAGAGGTGCCAGAGAAGCGGTAACACCACTTGTTACAGAACCGATAATGGCACAGGCACCATCACCTACCAGTCTGTTAAAGGCATTTGCACCCTCTGTGGAATCTGCCTTATCATCATAGGATATAATGGAAATATTCTTACCAAGCACACCACCTGCTGCATTGATCTCCTCTACCGCCAGGTTAATACCATTCAGAACGGATTCTCCATAGGTTGCAAGATTACCGGTATTGGGTGAGATCACCCCGACCGGAATGCTGTCCCCATCTGCTGCTGTTCCTGCTTCTGCTGCTGTATCACTGCTGACGGCACTTTCTGCTGCCCCGCCGGTGCTTCCACATCCTGCAAGCAGTGCTGCTGTCATTGTTCCGGCACTGACAAGTGCCGCCAGCTTCTGAATCACTTTTCTTTTCATAATCTCATCCTCCTTTTGCATTATAGAATACATGTATACAATACTTATTCATAGAAAAGGTATCCGTAACGATACCCTGTAAAACAAAAAACTCCGCCGGTTGTCTTCACCTGCGAAGTATTGTTTTCATTATGTTATTTTGTACCTGTCCTAGGAAATACCCAGCTTAAAATCCACGAATTTCTTAATGATCTCAGTACACTGTTCATAGCTGTATATCCCGGTATCCAGCGACAGATCATAGTTCTTTACATCCTGCCATTCCCTGCCGGTATGGTATTTGTAATAGGCACTTCGGTAAGCATCCATCCTGGCGATCTCATCGACTGCCTCTTTTCTTGTGCAGCTCTGGAAATCCATTTCATGAAGTACACATCTCTCATAGGGTGCATGAATGAAAACTCTCACGAGATAAGGATAATCCTTAAGCACGTAATCCGCTGCCCTTCCCACTACCACATAGGATTCTCTTTTTGTCAGTTCCTTTAATACCTTAGCCTGATAAGCAAACAGGTTATCATTTGAGGTAAAATCATTGCTTTCCGGTGGGATCAGCTCTCCATTGAAAACCTTTTTAAATGCCTTGAACAACGGCTTCTTCTTCGTTGTTTCATCTGCTGCTGCAAATAGTGTTTCATTGATTCCGCTGTCTTCTGAAGCAAGTCGCAGCAGCTTTCTGTCATACATATCAATCTGATAATCATTTGCAAGCATTTTTGCAATGGTCGTACCGCCGCTTCCACAGGTTCTTGTGATTGCAATTACAAAATGTTTCATTGCAGCTCCTCCTTTTCAAGCCAGTCGGCAATCTTCTCTGCCAGGATCTGTCTGCATTCAGGAAAATCATGGGATGCAGGCAGTGTCTCAAGCCTTCTGACCGCGTCTGTCTGGTATTCTGAAAGCTTTTCCCAGAAGGGATACACATATCGTTCCGGAAAAGCGATCTCATCATATTTACCTTCTATCAGGTACAGATTCCTGTCTTTCAGTCATATCTGCTCTCCATCAAGTTTACAGTTATTGTAATCTCGCATCTATGCAAAGTCAATTATCATTAATAATGCATTTTCAGGCAGATTGTTACTAATTATTTCTACTCCTTCTACTTATTTATAAGTAGTTAATTTTTGTTTTCTGCTTCAAAATGAGTACGCAGCCTTTTTCCGGTCTCCGTAACAGCAAGACCTCCTTCTCCTGTTTCCTTTAAATCCATCGGCATTTCATTACCGATCCTGCGCATGGTATCGATCACCTCATCAGCCGGGATCGCACTCCGTACTCCTGCCAGTGCCATCTGTGCTGCACTTACAGCATTCACAGCCCCTGCCGCATTTCTTTTTATACACGGAACCTCTACCAGTCCGCATACCGGATCACAGGCAAGACCAAGCATATTTTTGAGTGCCAGGGCTGTGGCATGTATCATTGCCTCATGACTGCCACCCTGCAGATAAACAATTGCCGCTGCCGCCATGGCACTGGCAGACCCTATCTCTGCCTGACAGCCTCCGGCTGCACCGGCAATGCTTGCATTCTCCGCGATCACTTCCCCAATGCCGGCGCTCAGGAAAAGCGCTTCCACCATTTTCTCTTCTTTTTCCCCAAACACCTCCTCATAGGCAAGCAGGACTGCCGGTATGACACCACAGGAGCCCGCTGTAGGCGCCGCAACGATCCTTTTCATACAGGCATTGGACTCTCCCATCTTTACCGCCTTCTCCATGACAAGGGAGGGATAAGCCCCCATCAGGCTGTTCCCTGTCTGGTTGTATGCATGAAGCCTTTCCCCGTCTCCTCCGGCAAGACCGCTCGGAGAAGAAAGAGCTCCGTTGTAGGACTGGTCAGCCTGCTTCATGGCAAGGTACATGGCTCTCATGGCCTCAAAGGTTTCCCCCTCCGTAACCTGTCTCTCCTCCATGTCCTTTTCCATGATGATACGCCACATGGGCACCTGCTTTTCCTCTGCCAGATTTTTAATATCTTCTATGGAATGATAGATCATCTGCTCTTTCCCTCTCTTTCACAGCCTCCGTTAAAGAAGGCTCAGATACGTCACCTTCTGGATTCCCTCAAGATGTGTCAGGAAACGGATCCCGTCCTCCGGAACCTCCTGGTCACACTCAATGACCATAACCGCATCACCGCCCCGGCTTCTCCTGTAAAGCTGCATGGTCGCAATGTTCACAGACTTATGTCCCAGCATGGACGTAACCTCTGTGACGTGTCCGGGCTGATCCAGGTTATGTACGATCAGCGTAGGATAATCTCCTGAAAAATTGGTTGCGATCCCATCGATCCTCGCAATATTGATCCTGCCCCCGCCAAGAGACTCACCGACAATTTCCAGCGTTTTACCCGTTTCTCCGGTAAGCAGCAGCTCAGCAGAATTAGGATGCCCCTCCTTCAGCTCCGCTTCCCCAAAGGAAAACCGGATCCCTCTTTGCTCTGCCAGTGCAAAGCTTTCCGGTATCCTGGTATCATCCGGCTTCATTCCAAGAAGTCCTGCTATGATCGCTTTTCTTGTTCCATGTCCGATACCGGTTGCCAGAAAGGAGCCATACAGCAGGATCCTTGCCTCCCTTACCGGCTCGCCAAGAAGCTTTCCTGATACATAGCCTATCTTGGCAGCACCTGCTGTATGGGAGCTGGAGGGACCGACCATAACCGGTCCTATAATATCGTATATGTTCATACCATTCACCCCCTTGCCAGGTTCAAAAGGATCCTTACAACTGCCTCCATGGATTCTATGCAGATATACTCAAATCTGCCATGGAAATTATGGCCTCCTGTACAGAGGTTCGGGCAGGGCAGCCCCATATAGGAAAGTCTGGCACCATCCGTACCGCCCCGGATGGGAACCACAACCGGCTCTACCCCGGCTTCCCTCATCGCCTCCATGGCATGGTCGATCAGCTCCATATGATCCTCTATGATCTCCTTCATGTTGTAATAAGAATCCTTAAGCTCTATTTCCACTGTGCCTTCCCCATACTTCTCATTCAGGAATGCACCGGCCTTCTCAAACAATGCCTTTTTCTGTTCAAATTTTTCTCTGGAATGATCCCTGATGATATAATCTGCCACTGCCCTTTCAATATCTCCATTCAGTGCATCCAGATGGTAGAAGCCCTCATATTTTTCCGTGTACATCGGGTTTTCAGATACAGGCAGCATTCCCTGGAATTCCATGGCAGTCAGCAATGCATTCTTCATTTTGTTCTTGGCATCTCCCGGATGCACACTTCTCCCATGGAAGGTTACCCTGGCACCTGCCGCATTGAAATTCTCATATTCCAGCTCCCCGAGCTTACCGCCGTCCACCGTATAGGCACAGTCTGCTGAAAACAGCTCTACATCAAAGTGATCTGCTCCCGCTCCCACCTCTTCATCCGGGGTAAAGCCGATCCGGAGCTTTCCATGGGGAACATCACTGTGGGAAAGCAGGTACTCCGCCATGGTCATGATCTCAGCAACACCTGCCTTGTCATCTGCGCCAAGCAGCGTAGTTCCGTCTGTCACGATCAGGCTCTTTCCCTGATATTCCTTAAGCTCCGGGAAATCCGCTGTTTTCATGACAATGCCAAGCCCGCTGTTCAGGACAATATCCTCTCCGTCATAAGCAGTAATGATCCGCGGCCTTACATTCGCCCCACTTACTGCCGGAGAGGTATCCATATGGGAAATGAAGCCCATGACCGGCTTTCCCTCCATCCCTTCTGTGGCAGGAATGGAAGCATATACATAGCAGTGCTCCTTATCATAGGTGATCTCCTCTGCCCCCATTTTTGTAAGCTCTTCCACGAGGAGCCTGGCAAGCTCATGCTGCTTTTCCGTAGTCGGCGTACCTGTTCCCTCTTCATCTGACTGGGTATCTATCTGTACATAACGCAAAAACCTGTCCGTAACCTTTTCCATCTTAAACCTTCCTTTCCCTACTTCTATTTTTCTCTTTTATTTTGTGTTTTCTTTTATTTTCATATCCGCAAAGTCCTAAAACAGGAGCAGCGATACCACAGGCATGGTAATGACTGACAAAAGCGTCGTCAGTGTCACACCTCTTGATGCTGTCTCATAATCTCCGTCATACTCCTGTGCCAGCATGGCAGTCATGCTTCCTACCGGCGTTGCCAGCATGATCATAAATACACCGCAGATCACCTCATTTGTCACTACCTGCCGGATCAGAAGCATACCAAAAACCGGTATCAGAAGCAGCTTGATCAGTGAAAAGAGTAACAGCCTCACATCCGTAAACAGCTCCCTCAGACTAATGCTTGTCATGGAAGCGCCAATGACCATCATACTTAAAGGTGCAGTCAGATTTCCAAGATAACTCAGCGTATCTGTGAGAAATCCCGGTACCCGGATCTGCCAGAGATACAGGATCAGTGAAATAATACTGGTGATCACCCCGATATTCAGGACTTCCTTCAGCGAAAGCTTTTTCTTTTCCGCACCATTCTCCTTTTTCCGCAGTGCAGAGACACCAAAGGTATAGATCAATATATTAAAAGGGATGCTGTACAGTGCTCCATAAAGAACGGCGCTGCTTCCATACAGGGCTGCGATTATGGGATACCCCATAAAGCCTATATTTGAAAATACCGTCATGGCCTGATAAACACCCCTGCTCTTTGGATCTACACGCAGCAATGCCGGCAGCAGATAAGCCAGCAGCAAAAGTACCGCATAGATCGCAAGGATTACTACTGTCAGTGAAAGCAGCTCCCTGCCTTCCATTCTTTCGTCACTGATCCCACTGACAAGGATCATCGCCGGATTGGCGATATTCACAACGATCGCCGACAGCCTTTTGGAGGTTTCCTCTGTGATCATTCCGATCTTACTTCCCACAAAGCCGACACTCATAAGCAGAAACATGATAATCATTTGTTGTAAAAGCAGCATAGGTTTTCTGTCCTTTCTTATCCGCCGTAAATCTGTATCAATGCATTCAGCTTCCCCTTTTTGCTTAATCCCCGGCCTCCTGCATAGATAAACCTTCCATAGCCACGTACAGAAATCTGATCTCCGTCCTTCAGCATATGACTGTTATTTTCACACTGTCTTCCATTCACGAAGATCCTCTTTTGCAGAAACAAGGCTGCACTGTCACTTCTTGATAATTTATACACCTTTGCGATCACACCGTCAATACGTTCTGATGCAATCTGTATATTGATATCCTTAAGCTCTGCCTCTCCTTCCACCGGTATCTCCTCTGTCACCTCACAGAGGACAGAGGTATGTTTTACCCTTGTCAGGTTCTCCATGATATAAGGTGCAATGATCTCTTTACAGAACAGAAATGCTTCCTTTTCCTGAAGGATAATATCCCCAAGAGTACCTCTTTCAATACCAAGGTTCATCAGTGCACCAAGAAAATCCCTGTGTGTAAGATCCTCTGCAAATTTTTTCATGAGTGGTCTTATCCTGAGACATACAATGGGAAAATCCTGTTCATAACCAAGCTCTCCCGGATTTCCAAACCGGATCATGCACCGCTCCCGCCCTTCACTGCCACCGGATACCATCTCTCCGGCAAATGACAGCTCACGCTCCATTTCGTAGTAACAGGAAAGCTCCGCAAGCGACAGAAAATCTGTAAAGGTATAACAATTTCCCCTGTACGATCTTTCTGCCAGCTCACGGAGCCTTTTTTTCATTTGTTCTTCTTCTGCATTCATTCCGCTCTTCTGTGCAGCCTTCCAAAATATGCACAGCCCTTCTCCCCTTCCGGGGACTACACTTTCAGGATCTTATGCAGCCTCTTCATCACATGGAAATATGCCGGAAACAGAAACAGATCAGCAAGGATCCAGGCCAGCGGGCTTGCAAAGCAGGCTCCGGTATACCCAAACACAGGTACCAGAAAAACACCCCCCAGCGTCCTTGCTATCATTTCAAATACACCCGCCAGGATCGCAAAGGTACTGTAGCCCATTCCCTGGATCAGGAAGCGGATCACATTTACAAACGTAAGCGGAATAAAAAATGCTGAATTGATCACAAGCATCATCCGTGCATTCTGCAGAATTTCTGTCTCCCCTGCATCCAGAAACATCAATGCAAATTTATCCCCGAAGAAATACAGGATCACAAAGGCTGCAATAGAATAAACAATTCCCAATATGCTACAGGATAGCAGACCTTTGCCGATCCGGTCAAGCCTCTTTGCTCCCACATTCTGTCCTCCATAGGTTGACATGGTGGAGCCAAGGGCATCAAAGGGACAGCAGAAAAACAGACTTACCTTTGAGCCTGCTGTCATGGACGCTACTGCTGCCGA
This sequence comes from Suilimivivens aceti, assembly GCF_025567405.1. Lineage (NCBI taxonomy): Bacteria > Bacillati > Bacillota > Clostridia > Lachnospirales > Lachnospiraceae > Suilimivivens > Suilimivivens aceti. Next base: position 72,054 of record NZ_JAOQKJ010000001.1, read on the forward strand.
GCCGAGGGTATTGACCGCTGTCTGAAGAATAACAGATCCGATCGCTGTGATGGAATACTGCAGTCCCATGGGAACACCCATGCTGCATAGAATCCTCATCAGATGGGTATCCGCCTTCCATTCATCCTTCTTCACGATCAGAATGTCAAATTTATAATACATATATATCAGACACAGGATTCCTGAAATAAGCTGGGAAAGCACCGTGGCAACTGCAGCTCCCGCCACTCCCATCCGGAAGACCATGATCAGCAGGAGGTCAAGTCCGATGTTCAAAACGGAAGAGATCACAAGAAATACCAGGGGTGTCTTACTGTCCCCGATGGAACGGATAAAGCCGGACAGCAGGTTGTATAAATAAGTGGCAGGGATCCCGATAAATACAATCAGAATATATGAATAGGCGTATTCAAGAATATCCTCCGGTGTTCTCATCAGAGTCAGGATCTGCCTGCAGAATATCGATACCAGTACGGTCATCACAGCAGCAAATCCTATAGAAAGCCACACACTGTTCGCAATAAAACGGCGCATGGTCACATAATCCTTAGCACCAAATTTCTGGGCCACCGGGATTGCAAATCCATTACAGACACCCATGCAGAAGCCGATCACAAGAAAATTCACGGAACCGGTAGCACCTACACCGGCAAGAGCATCAACACCAAGTGTCTTCCCAACAATAATAGTATCCACAACGCTGTAAAACTGCTGGAACAGAAAGCCGAACAACAGGGGTACTGCAAACCCCAGAATCAGCTTCATCGGTGAACCAACTGTCATATCCTTTGCTGAACTTCCTGCCATTTTCTTCTCCTCCTGAAATAGAAGTTTTCTCTACTGAAGCAAGTTAGAGTATACTCATCTTCCTGTCAGAAATCTAGTATATTTTCTTACAAAAAAAGTAAAAATCTCTTCTGTTATGCATCAAAAAACTGCCGCCCTCTCCATACAGCCTTCTGTCATGGAAAAGAGCGGCAGCCTTATTTTTATTTCATCTTACCTTTTCAGTCTGTCTGATTTCTTATGCGAAAGGATTCTCGGAAGGATAACGAACTCCCTTCGGCTGATTATAACCGATGCTGTCAAGCTTTACACCAAGGAGCTTCAGTACCTCGAACATTGCCTTTCCGTAATGTCCAAACATAACAGCTCCATGGTGAGGGAAATTCTTCTCAACCAGTACATGACGGTAAAATCTTCCCATTTCAGGAATAGCGAAGATACCGATACCGCCGAAGGATCTGGTCGGAACATCAAGGATCTCACCTTCTGCCACATAGGAAACCAGCTCTCCGTCTGAATTGCACTGCAGACGATAGAAGGTAATGTCAGAAGCTGCGATATCACCCTCCAGGGTTCCTCTTGTGAAATCAGGCTCGCTTCCAGCGGGCTCAAGAAGTCTGTGCTGGATGAGCTGATATTTAACAGCTCTGGATGAGCACATCTTGCACTCCGGTGTATTTCCGCAGTGGAAGCCCATGAAGGTATCTGTCAAAGCATAATCATACTTGCCGGCGATATCCTCGTCATAAATATACTTCGGTACGGAGTTGTTGATATCAAGCAGTGTAACTGCATCATCAGATATGCACAGTCCGATGTATTCGCTGAGAGCACCGTAGATATCTACCTCGCAGGATACCGGAATACCACGGGATGCCAGACGGCTGTTTACATAGCAGGGCTCAAATCCAAACTGGGAAGGGAATGCAGGCCAGCACTTATCAGCAAATGCCACATACTTTCTTGCACCCTTGTGGTTCTCAGCCCAGTCAAGCAGGGTAAGCTCGAACTGTGCCATCTTGACATTGAGGTCTTCGTAGTAGCTGCCTTCTCCCATTTCCTTAGCCATGTCTGCACATACCTCAGGGATACGGGGATCATTCTCATGCTCCTTGAAGGAAACAAGCAGATCCAGTTCAGAGTTCTCTTCGATCTCTACGCCAAGCTCATATAAGCCCTTGATCGGTGCGTTGCAGGCAAAGAAGTCCTGAGGACGGGGACCAAAGGTGATGATCTTCAGATTGCGGACACCAATGACAGCACGTGCGATCGGTACAAATTCGCCGATCATCTTTGCGATATCATCTGCGGTTCCTACAGGATATTCAGGAATATAGCCCTGCAGATGACGCATTTTCAGGTTATAGGAGCAGTTCAGCATACCACAGTAAGCATCGCCTCTTCCATTGATCATATCGCCGTCACCTTCTGCTGCTGCTACGAACATGCAGGGACCGTCAAAATTCTTTGCGATCAGTGTTTCCGGTGTTTCCGGTCCGAAATTTCCAAGGAATACTACAAGAGCATTACACTCTGCCTTCTTTACATCCTCTACTGCCTTCAGCATATCCTGCTCATTTTCCACAGTGACAGGGCACTCATATAAGTCACCCTTGTAGGCAGCCTTGATTGCTGCACGTCTCTTCTGTGATAATTCGATCGGGAAACAGTCACGGCTGACTGCCACGATACCAAGTTTTACTACCGGTAAATTGTTCATGATTACCTACCTCCTGTTTTCTTATATTGTTTTATTCATTGATATTAAGGTTCTTTCCAACAAGTCCCATGGGACTGCCCTCCGGAAGTCCTCCTTCGGGATGGCCAAGGAGCCATTTGTTCTTTGCGGTAAGGTGTCCGTCCTCACCCTCTGTATGGGCTGCTTCCAGATCAAGGTTGGTTCCCTTCGGAAGTACTACTGTCACACGGAAGCCCTGTCCATTTACGCCGCAGGGTGCATAATGCAGAGTGGTTGCATATACTTCTACTGCAGTTCCCGCAGGAATCAGAAATGCTTCTGCCAGAGAGGTATCATAGGTAAAGTCCTCCGTGATATCCTGCTGTCTGCCAAGGATCAGAATGGCGTCTGTCACTGCCACATTGATCTCTGAGCTTCTGTGATATTCAAAAGCATTCAGCATACAGTTGTGTCCGTTGCAGTAACCGATCTGGACCTGCAGCTCTCCGTAGGTCTTATCTGTCAGCTCCTTCATAACTGGAAGTGCCTCAAGCTTTTGATCTCCCGGTACATAGATCACATCCTCAGGACAGGGTGTTTCTTCCATGGCCTTGCAGAGCTCTGAAAAGTCGATCCCGGTAACAACTCTTCCATAGGTCTTGAATCTCTCATCTGTTACACTGTAAATCTTCATTTTCCTTCTCCCTTCTTTAGAATAAAATTACTTAATGATATCAAACAGCGGCTTGCAGGCAGGATAGATCTGCCTGAACTGCTGATAACGCTCGTCATACTTCTTTACCAGCTCTTCCTCCGGCTCTACAGTATCCACAATCCTTACGATCTTAGCGGCAGCTTCTTCCACGTTCTTATATTCCCCGCAGGCTACCGCCGCCAGCATGGCTCCGCCAAGTGCCGGTCCTTCTTCGCTTTCGATCACATCCACCTTCAGGTTCAGGATGTTGGCGATCATCTTTTTCCAGAGAGGGCTCTTCGCACCGCCGCCGCAGATCTTCGTCCGCTCAATCTTAATGCCAAGGGACTTGGCTACCTCGAAGGAATCACGAAGTGCAAAGGCTACGCCCTCCAGCACTGCCTGGGTCATATCTGCCCTGGTGGTATCCATGGTCATGCCGATAAAGGTTCCTCTGGCATTGGGGTTATTATGAGGGGAACGCTCGCCCATCAGGTAGGGCAGGAAATACACGTGATTTTCTCCAAGTACACCGATCTTCTTCTGCTCTGCGCCGTAATCGGAGGTACCGATGATCTCATCCATCCACCATTTATTGCAGGAAGCTGCACTGAGCATACATCCCATCAGATGATAATGTCCGTCTGCATGTGCAAAGGCATGCAACGCATTGTTCTTATCTACACCAAATTTCTCAGAAGAGATAAAGATGGTTCCGCTTGTTCCAAGGGAGATATTGCACATACCATCTCCAACAGTTCCGGTTCCTACTGCTGCTGCGGCATTGTCACCTGCACCGGCTGCCACCTTTACTGTCTCCGGAATACCAAGCTCCCTTGCGATCTCTGGCTTTACTGTGCCTACGCATTCATAGCTTTCATAAAGCTTTGGCAGCATCTCCTCGCTGATACCACAGATCTCACACATTTCCTTTGACCAGCGGCGGTTTTTCACATCCATCAGCAGCATACCGGAAGCATCTGATACATCCGTACAGTTCACACCGGTCAGCTTATAGGCGATATAGTCCTTGGGAAGCATGATCTTCACAATTTTTTTAAAATTCTCAGGCTCCTTATTCTTCACCCAGAGGATCTTCGGTGCCGTAAATCCGGTAAAGGAAATATTGGCTGTATACTCGGAAAGCTTTTCCTTGCCGATCACATTGTTCAGATAATCACACTCTTCATAGGTTCTTCCGTCATTCCAGAGGATTGCGGGACGGATCACCTGATCCTCCTTATCCAGAATGACAAGTCCGTGCATCTGTCCGCCAAAGCTGATACCTGCAACCTTACTCTTATCTGCCTCTGCAATCAGCTCCTTCATGCCATCCATAACCTGCTCATACCAGTCCTCAGGCTTCTGCTCTGACCAGCCCGGATGCGGGAAATACAGGGGATATTCTCTGGATACGATCTTCTGTATCTTTCCTTCCCCGTCCATCAGAAGCAGCTTCACTGCGCTGGTTCCCAAATCAATTCCTACGTATAACATTTCTCTCCTCCTTTTCTTCTGATACCCTTCTGTTCCATCGTTCTATATAAAAATCCTCAGAAATAAATGAGATTCTCTTTCATGATGATCTCCAGCTTGGCATAATGCTTCTTTTCACTCCGGACCTTGCCGTAGCACATCTCTTCAAACAGCATTCTCACTGCCCGGTATGCCTGGCTGCTCAGATCCTGATAGATCAGTGCATCGATCGTGGAATCCTCCACACTGCCTCTGATCTCCTCAAACAGATCGAATCCAACCAGCGGAATTTTTTTCTTCTGCCGCTTCAGGACATCTGCGATCACATCCAGCCGGTAGGTAAGATCAAAAATACCATCCGGTTTCCTATCTGGTTCTTCCTGTAAAAGCTTCTCCAGTGCTTCCTTTATCTCCCTTTCTCCGGTAAGTCCAAAGAATGGCGGCAGCATCTCCAGCTTTTCGCAGGTTTTCAGTCTGTCCTGAAACCCGGAAAGTCTGCTCAGGATATCCTGATTTGTTTTATATTCTTCTGTCACCGGTACAAAGATTATGCCCCCCTCCGGCATCAGCTTCATCAGAAGCTCTGCCGCCAGCATGCCACTGCGGTAATAATCCACGCCCACATAATAATTGTCCGGATGCTCCGCCACATCACGGCTGAGCAATACGATCCTGCAGTTCTCCTTTTCAAGCCTCTCCAGAATCTGGAGGATCACTTTATGGCTGGAATAGGAAAGGATAAAGCTGTCAACGCCCTGCTGTCTCATCTCTTCTACAGCTGCAAGCTGCTCCGAAGGCTTCTCCACATCAAATTCAGAGATCATGAGCGTCAGTCCGTCGTCTCCAAATTCCTGCAGTGCCCTCTTAAGTCCCCTGCCTACTTCCGTTGCAAAGTAATTGGCACTCTTTGACCTAAACCCCACATACCCGATCGTATAATGGCGGTTCATAGCCAGATTACGGGCATTTCTGTTCTGTACATAATGGTACTTTTCCAGCGCGTCCTGTACCATTTTTACGGTTTCTTCGCTGACACCGTCTTTATTTCTAAGCACTTTGTATATTGTTGTGCGTGAAATACCTATTTTTTTAGATATTTCTTCTAATGTCATACGGGAGGCTTCTTCCATTTTGCACCCTTTTGCCCATTTCACTTTTCATTTAACACGTGTTAACTATATGCTATCACCAATTGGAATATGTGTCAACAGCTCTGAAAAATATTTTGCCACAGCAGAAAAAACGGACCACTGCTTTCGCAGCGGTCCGCCTGTCATTTCAGTCTCTGTTCAGTTTTCAGCTACCGATCAGCCTTCGAAAGGAACAACTGCTCCTTCATAGGTCTCTTCGATAAACTTCTTGATATCATCAGACTTAAGAACGTTAACCAGTGCCTTAACACCTTCATTGTCCTCATTGCCTTCCTTAACAACAACGACATTTACATAGGTCTGTGCTGCAAGGGAATCAGATGTCTCAGATGCCAGAGCGTCTGTCTGTGCATTCAGACCTGCATCCAGTGCATAGTTACCATTGATAACTGCGAATGCCACTTCACTAAGAACCTTGGAAACCTGTGCTGCTTCCATCTCAACGAAATTGATGTTGTGAGGATTCTCTGCGATATCATTGATGGTTGCATCAATGCCGGCACCTTCCTTTAAGGTAATGATACCATTGTCCTGAAGGATCAGAAGGGCTCTTGCCTCATTTGTTGTATCGTTAGGGATTGCAATGTCAGCACCATCAGAGATATTGGAAAGGTCACTCTCTGTTCCTGCATAAATTCCGATAGGCTCATAATGGATCTCTCCAACGCTTACAAGGTGAGTTCCTCTCTCTTCATTGTAGCTGTTAAGATAAGGGATATGCTGGAAATAATTGCAGTCGATATCACCGGCTTCTACAACCTCATTGGGCTGTACATAATCATCAAATACAGTTACCTGAAGATCATATCCCTGCTCTGCAAGGATGGGCTTTGCTGCCTCAAGGATTTCTGCATGGGGAACAGCTGTTGCTGCTACGGTGATCACCTGAAGGTCACCTGTCTCTGCCTGTGCATCTGTGTCTGCTGTTTCTTCTGCTGCTGCAGTTTCTTCTGCTGCGGCTTCTTCTGTGGTTGTTTCTGCTGCATCTGTCTGTGCCTCGCTGCTTCCGCAGGCTGTCAGGACTCCTGTCAGTAAAGATGCTGTCAGAATCAGTGCTAATGCTTTTTTCATAATACTCTCCTCCTGAATATAATGCATTTATGATAAACCCTTTCGGGATCTATCCTTACCTGAGATTTAATCGGTGATACGCTTATCCAGCTTCTTGGATACTGCGGTTCCGATCATCTGCAGTACCTGAACGATGACGATCAGTATAATAACTGCTGCGTACATCACATCCAGCTTGTTTCTGTAATAACCATACTGGATGGCGATATTGCCAAGTCCGCCACCGCCTACTACACCGGCCATAGCGGAATAACCAAGGATCGTTCCAAGAGCAATAGTTGCCCCCACGATCAGGGAGGTTCTGGCCTCTGCCAGAAGCACCTTGAAAATAATAGTAAATAATCCGGCTCCCATGCTTTCTGCAGCCTCGATCACACCCTTGTCTACCTCAAGAAGGGAAGATTCTACAAGTCTTGCCACAAAGGGCGCTGCCGCAATGGCAAGGGGAACGATCGTTGCCGCCGGTCCGTAGCTCTTTCCTACGATCAGCTTGGTAAGAGGCATGATCGTGATCAATAAGATCAGGAATGGTACGGAACGAAGTATATTTACAATAAAATCAAGAACCTTGTAGGCACCCTTATTGGGACGCAGTCCACCGGGTGCAAGTACTACCAGGATCACACCAAGCGGAAGACCGATGGCATAGGCGATCAGGGTAGAGATCCCTGTCATATAAATACTGATCCATGTATTTTCAGCAAGCATGCTGATCATTGAACTATCCAACATAATTTTTCAGCTCCTCCACTTCCAGATTTCTGTCTCTCAGGTACTGGATCATCTTCTCAGCAGCTACGGCCTCGTCCGGAAGCTGAAGGATCATCTGACCATGCGCCACACCTCCGATATCCTTAGTGTCAGCAAGCAGAATATTGACAGGTGCCTTACATGCCAGCACCATATTGGCAATCACCGGTTCAAAGGACGAATTGCTCTTAAATACGATACGGATGCATCTCTTTCCGGTCATCTCCTCATATTTTCCATTTTCATCCTGGAATACCAGCTTTCTGGCTGCACTGCTCTTCGGTCTTGAGAAGACCTCCTCTACTGTACCGGTCTCTGCCAGATTTCCGGAATCTACGATGGCAACATGTGTACAGATCTCCTGTACAACTGCCATCTCATGGGTAATGATCACAATGGTAATTCCATATTTTTCATTGATTTCCTTTAACAGGGCAAGGATCGCCTTGGTTGTTGTCGGATCCAGCGCACTGGTTGCCTCATCGCAGAGCAGGATCTTCGGATTGTTGGCAAGTGCTCTTGCAATCGCCACTCTCTGCTTCTGTCCACCTGAAAGCTGTGCCGGATAAGCCTTCGCTTTCTCAGAAAGTCCAACGATCTCAAGCAGCTCCTTTGCTCTCTTAACCGCATCCTTTCTGGAAGTTCCCTTGATCTCCATGGGGAAGCAGATATTATCTATGACATTTCTCTGCATCAGCAGATTGAAATGCTGGAAGATCATCGCAATCTCGGTACGGGTCTTTCTAAGCTCCCCTTCCTTTAGCTGTGACAGATCCTTTCCTTCTATAAATACAGTTCCTGTTGTCGGGCGCTCCAGGAAATTCAGACACCTTACAAGTGTGGACTTACCGGCACCGCTCATACCGATGATACCGTAGATCTCTCCCTTATGTATGTCCAGATTGATTCCCTTCAGGGCTTCGACCTTATTATCTTTTCCAACGAAGGTTTTCGTAACATCCCTTACCTGAATGATTGCTTCCATCTGACCTTTTCCTTCTATATTATTGACTTTCTTAAGTCTCATAGTTCTGTATCATATCACAAACTGCCAAACCTTGCAAGAAAAGCTAATCCATAGTTATTCTGTATGAATTGTATAGTATCATCTGTTTCTTCATCTGTCAACACTATTTTCAAAAAATTTTAAACCCTATACAAAATTCCTCTGTTTTGTTATACTGAAAGCATGATGTTTCCGGGCATTCACTCCCCGGATCATACACTTTCTGATAGAAATAGGGAGGTATTTCCTGATTATGAGCAAAAAAGCAGTCGTTTCCCTCGGGCATGATGCCCTTGGCTATACAACCATGGCACAGTTAGATGCCGTAAAGGTCACAGCCAAAGCACTGGCTGACCTGATCGAGGCTGATTACCAGCTTACGATCACCCACAGCAACGGACCTCAGGTCAGCATGATCCACAAGGCCATGACTGAGCTGCGCCGTGTCTACATTGATTACACGCCTGCTCCCATGTGCGTCTGCAGCGCCATGAGTCAGGGCTATGTTGGCTATGATATCCAGAATTCCCTGAAGGCTGAGCTGCTTTCGCGGGGAATCAGCAAGACCGTCTCCACGATCCTGACACAGGTTACCGTGGATCCGTATGACGAAGCCTTTTATGAGCCTACCAAGCTGATCGGACGTTATATGTCTGCCGAAGATGCTGAGATGGAAGTAAAGAAGGGCAACTTTGTCAAGGAAGAGGAGGGACAGGGCTTCCGACGTATCATCGCAGCTCCAAGGCCCATTGATATCGTAGAGATCGAAGCGATCCGTACCCTTGCTGATGCAGGTCAGATCGTGATCGCCTGTGGCGGCGGCGGTATTCCCGTGATCGAACAGAAGCATGCCTTAAAGGGCGCTTCCGCTGTCATTGAAAAGGATGCCATTGCCGGCAAGCTGGCAGGTGACCTCAGAAGTGATGAGCTGATCATTTTAACCTCTGTTCCCAATGTATACCGCAATTACCAGAAGGAAAACCAGGAGGCACTTGCTTCCCTGACTGCAGCCAAGGCTAAAGAGCTGATCGCAGAAGGCCAGTTTGAAGAAGGCACCATGCTTCCCAAGATCGAGGCTGCTATTTCTTACCTTGCAGCCAATCCTGCCGGCAGCGTCCTGATCACCTCTCTTTCTGAGGTTGCAGATGCTGTGAAGGGTAAGGCCGGTACACGCATCACTGCTTAAATACCACTGACCCTGCACCTGTATCCGTATATCGACAGATACATGCTCTTAAAAAGGGACCGTCTTTTAACAGACAGTCCCTTTTCCTATCCTCCCCTTACTCCAGGTTCAGTTTCTTTGTTACCAGATATTCTGTCACAAAATACAGCAGAACGGTTACCACCAGGCTGACAGTTCCTATTCCAAAATATGTTCCTGTCAGCAGCGGCAGTGGGTTATCTCCTTCAAATCCGATCATGATCGGAAAAAATACGGCCTGCGAAACAATCTGAAAAACCGTCATGATCCCAAAATAAGCACCGATAGATCCAAGAATCCTGTGTTTTCCTACAAGCTGTCCGATAGCAATGGAAGCTGCCAGCACCATGGGTCCGTTAAAAATCCCAACGATCATGATATAAACCATACTGATGATAAAGGCTGTCAGTGAACTGCCACCCATCAGCTGCATCTGCCGGATCAGCTCATGGATCTCTTCCCATATCACTGTCATAACCGCAATGCCTTCCCTTTCTGCAAACAGCATTCCCATGCCGCCAAAAATCAGCACCGCCAGAGCCACAACCAGCATCGTCAGAAGGCTCCATGCAGCCATGGGAATCAGCTTCGACCAGAGCAGCTCACGCCCACTAACCGGCAGGGTATGTGTCAGATAGCCCTCATCCGTATACATGGTCTTATAAAAATGGACTGCCAGATAAATGGTAATCCCGAGACTGACTGCGATCAGTGCAAAATAAAACAGCAGCCACAGCATAATTGTCATAAATCTGCTGACATCCGCAGCCCCCTCCCTGATCCCAAGGAACGAAAAACCAGAGATCACAGAAAGCACCAGCAATACAACAGATAAAACACACGGGATCACAGATATCTCTTTCCACTCATGCTTCAATAACTTGCCTAACATGCAAACACCTCCCTGAAATAAGCATCCACGCTCTTGCCCTTCTCTTCCCGGATCTCCTCCACACTTGTCTGAAGCAGAAGCCTCCCTTCCTTCATAAAGACCACCTCATCCAGAATGTTCTCGATATCAGTGATCAGGTGCGTGGAGATCAGCACTGTGGCATTCTCATTGTAATTTGTAATAATAGTACGAAGGATATAGTCTCTGGCTGCCGGATCCACACCTGCGATCGGCTCATCGAGAATATACAGACTGGCATCCCTGCTCATTACCAGAATAAGCTGTACCTTTTCTCTTGTTCCCTTGCTCAGCGCCCTGATCCTGGCATTCTCTTCGATCCGGAGTGCTGCCAGCATTTCCTTCGCCCGGTCAGTCCTGAAATCATCATAAAAATCCTGAAAATAAGAAAGCAGCTCCCGGATAGTCGCTCCATTCTTCAGATACGTTCTCTCCGGCAGATAGGACACCTTTGCCTTGGTAGACGGTCCTGGCTTTTCTCCATCGATCAGGATCTCTCCGCCATCCGGCACAAGCAGCCCGTTTAACAGCTTGATCAGTGTCGTCTTGCCGCTGCCGTTTGGTCCAAGCAGCCCTACGATCCTTCCTCTTGGCAGTGTCAGTGTCAGGTCATGCAGTGCATCCTTCCTTTTATCATATGATTTTTTCAGATTATGGATCTCTACCAGTTCACTCATGCTTCCTCTCCTCCCGTCTCCTGCTCGATCAGTGCCAGTATATCTGCTTTCTGAAAGCCAAGCTCCTTCATCTGTTTCACAAATTCAGCCGCCTGCTCTGCTGCAAGCTGCTTTCTGATCTGTTTTATCATTTCCATATCCTCCGTCACCACTCTTCCGCTGGTTCTCATCGTCACGACAAGTCCGCTTCTTTCCAGCTCAGACAATGCTTTCTGCATCGTGTTGGGATTGACTCCCGCCTGTGCTGCAAGCTCCCGTACACTCGGGATCTTCGTCCCCGGTGCATATTCACCGGATACGATCTGCCGCTGGATCCTTTCCAGTATCTGTGCGTAGATCGGCCTGTCGGAATCCAAATTCCATGCCATATCCATCTTCCTTTCCTTTTCCCTGTTTCTCTCTCCATTCTGCTTTTTATTGATTTCATGTTCGTTTGTATTATCTGATTAATACAGTAATACATATTACCATTTTTGTCAACCTGAAAAATAAAAATATAAAAGGCCGGCAATTCCATTTGCCAGCCTGCTTTTCTTACTCCTGCAGATACCCTGCTGTCGTTAGCAGAGCTCCGGTCATGATGCAGAAATCACCGATATTAAACACGATCCGGCGGATTCCCTTCACCGGTACATTAAAGCTTACATAATCTACCACATATTTTCTCTTCAATCGGTCATAGGTATTGGTGTAAGCACCGCCAAGCAGAAGGGTCAGCCCCCACTTCAGAAGCCCTTTTCCTGCAGTTCCGAGTGTCAGAAGAAATACTACTGTCAGAACTGCAGTCAGCACTACCGATACCAGCATCACAAGCTTCTGCTTCTTTTCACCGGCATTCAGAAAGGCTCCCCTGTTGTGGTGCTTCCTGACCAGCAACGCACCGCCGCAGATCCTTTCATTCGTCTGCTCTGTTTTTGTCTTTTCAATATGTCCCTTGATCCCTGTTTCCAGTCCAAAAATTCCAAGAATAACTGCCAGATATTTCATGCTGCTCCTCCTCATCGTTTATATCCCTGCGATCACATCAAAGGTTTTTGCGATATTCACCTGTCCATAGCCCCATTCCCTCGATGGGAACTGAATACCGGGTGGTCGCACTGCACCCCGGACGAGATAATTTTTCACTTCTCTGCTCTCTAACCACCGTTCTCTGCCATCTACCACTGCCCACTGCAGGAACTGGGCACAGATCCCGGCAAGCAGTGCCGCTCCGAAAGCAGATCCCGTCCTGCTTCCCAGCACTGTTGAAATCTCCACCCCTGGTGTGCACAGCTCTGGCTTTACATTGCCTCTTCTGCTAAAGCCTCTTCCGGATTCCCCATAAAAGCTGTTATTGCTGTCCTGATAATATGTGGTCGTGATCACCTCTCTTGTATTTCCAGGCTCCGTCAATGTAACGTAAGGAGATGGTCTTAAGAAATAGGTATCCCCGCCCAGGAACTGCGTAATGGGAAGCCATATATGGAAATTTCCATTCTCATCATATTCTGCTCCGGTTGTTGTCACCTGGATCGTCCAGATTCCCGGTGTCGGATCCTGAAAACGGAACAGTATCAGTTCACCCCCGGAGCCCGGCTCTACCAGACTATGGTTGACCCTGATCACGGTTTTTTCATAAATAAAGGTAAACTCCCTTGTTTCCTGCACCTTAAAATCCACCGGATCTGTTATCTCACCACCCGGTGCCCGGATCGATATGGCGTGTGTCGCCGGCATGGTTCCCCAGAGCTCTGCCACAAATCCTTTTTCCCCGGCATCTACCCGTATTTCCACATTTTCGGTAGACTGCTTCATGCCTGCCGTAGCATACCCGATAAAATGATGGGCGCTGTTTCCCTCATCACCGCCGCACACCACCACAGACCGGCTCCTTCTGGTTGCCACACTGTTCAGATACTCTGCAAGCAGTGACTGTCCCTCATGATTTCCCATATTGGTACCGATCCCCATGCAGATCACAAGCGGCCTTCTCATGGAAACAGCATAGCCTTCCAGATATTTCACAGCAGCGATAACATCATTTTCTTCATAGGCTGTCACACCATCCGGAACAAAAAAGGATTCTGTCAGATAACGCTTTGCCTGCTTCAGCTTCACAACCACAATATCTGCATCCGGTGCTGCCCCCTGAAACCGTAAGCCTCCGGAAAGCATACTGCCTGCTGCCACACTGGCGATCTCTGTCCCATGACCGTTTTCATCATAGCTTGGCACGATCTGCCGCGGCTTTTCGCTTTGCAGTGCAGCCTGGATCAGCTCCCTTGTATACTCTGTTCCATAAAGAAACCCAGCCGGTGGCTGTCCACTCTGGATCTCCTGATCCCAGATACCAAGGATCCTGGTGGATCCATCAGGATTTCGGAACACTTCCTCATCATACCGTATCCCTGTATCAAGAAATCCTAGCACCACGCCCCTTCCCGTCAGGTTTAATGGTGCACCCTGCACCTGCAGGATCCCGCACTTCATCAAAGGCTCCGGATCAAAAGATACAGCAGCTCCTCTCTCCAGTCCCATAAGCCCAAAGAGCTTGGGGACATCCCTGTAGATCAGCCCACGAAGCCTCTGCGGACTCATTTCATCCTTCTTTATATAGACCAGGCTCAGATCATTTTCAATATTTAAAAACAGACCGTCTTCAAAATAACCGGTAAAACCTTCTTCTCTCGGGCTATCTGTAAGAAAATCATAATAGTCCTCTGACATGATTTTTTCTCTGTCTGTCATGTAAGTCCATTCCAAAGAGACATGCCGTTTCCTGTCTGCTGCCTCTTCTTTGTTTTACTTCCTATTATATGAAAACAGTCTGTTTTTGCTCTTTATTTTTCCTGTACTTCAATTGCCTTCAGTCCGTCTGCACTGATCGCTGCCGAATTTCTGATATCAATGACCGGTCCGCCGGCTCCTTCTATATACTCTCTGGTGATCGTCACCTTGCCGATATTGTCATCCTTGGGGATCTCATACATAATATCCAGCATAAAATCCTCAATAATAGCACGCAGTGCTCTGGCACCTATATCCTTCTTCATAGCCTTTTCCGCTATCGCTTCCAGCGCACCATCATCAAAGCAAAGCTGTACCTCATCCAGCTCAAGCAGCTTTTGGTACTGCTTCAGGATCGCATTCTTGGGCTCCTTCAGGATACGTACCATCATATCCTTATCCAGTGCCTTCAGTGTATAAATGATCGGCAGTCTTCCAAGAAATTCGGGGATCATACCAAATTTCTTCAGATCCTCGATCGTTACCTTACTTAAGATATCGGTATCATTATCATATTTATCCTTCAACTCTGCATTAAAGCCAATGGAGGTCTGCCTGCGCAGTCTCTGCTTGATGATCTCTTCAAGATCCGGAAACGCACCGCCACAGATAAACAGGATATTACGTGTATTGATCGTTGTCAGCGGCACCATCGCATTTTTACTGTTTGCGCCAACCGGTACCTCCACCTCTGCTCCCTCCAGCAGACGGAGCATACCCTGCTGCACACTTTCTCCGCTCACGTCTCTGCTTGTTGTATTCTTTTTCTTGGCGATCTTATCGATCTCATCAATAAAAATGATACCACGTTCTGCCTTTTCCACATCATTATCTGCTGCCGCAAGAAGCTTGGATACCACACTTTCGATATCATCACCGATATAGCCGGCCTCTGTCAGGGATGTTGCATCGGTGATAGCAAGCGGTACATCCAGAAGCCTTGCCAGCGTCTTTACCAGATAGGTCTTGCCACAGCCTGTAGGTCCGATCATCAGCATATTTGACTTCTCGATCTCAATATCATCCATGGTTCCCGTCGCCACACGCTTATAATGATTGTAAACAGCCACGGAGATCACCTTTTTAGCATGCTCCTGTCCGATCACATAATCATCTAGCTGTGCCTTGATCCTGTGTGGAGGCGGAATGTTCCTGATATCCAGAACCGGTTCCGACCCTTCGCTCTTTTTCTTTTTCTTGATCTTCTGCTTATTGGGGATACCTCCCTCTCCCTGAAGGTCTGCAATATTCAGGAACCTGATATTGGGAAATCCCTTTTTACTCATATCCTGATTCAGGCTGTTCATAAAATTAGGATCCAGCATACCCTGATAATCAAACTGGCTCACAGTATCCATGGTCTTATGCATACAGTCATTACATACACAAATATTATTGGGAAGCTTGAACATCTTTCCCGCTTTGCTTTCCGGCCGCCTGCAGATAAAGCAGACATCCTCATAATCGCTTTCCTTCTGATCTTCTGTCAGCGCGTCCTTCTGATCCTTGTCCTTTTCATCAAAATCTGCCATATATTTCTCCTGTCAGTCTGCTGTTCTCTATCACTATACGATCCTGCGGATCGTCAGCATCTCCTTATAAGTTGCATTTGTTATCTTAATACCTGTCCTCTGTGTGCTTGCATGCACAATCTGCCCATTTCCAATATAAAGTGCCACATGTCCGGCATAACAGATCACATCTCCAGGCTGTGCCTCTGAATAACTCACCTCACTGCCATAGCTTCTGAAGGAATACGATGTTCTTGGCACAGAATAGCCAAAGTCCTTATACACCCTCCAGACAAATCCGGAACAGTCTGCCCCGTCTGTCAGGCTGGTTCCTCCGGGAACATAAGGGTTCCCGATAAACTGGCACGCATAATTGGCGAGCTGCTGTCCCTTACTTCCGGAAAAGCTGGACGGAGACGCATACTGCCTGGAGCTTCCTGATGAGCTGCTGTCTGCACTGCCTCCTGATTCCCCGGAAGAGCTGCTGCCATAAGAAGCTCCATCTTCTTCACTTTGTCTCCGGAGAGCCTCTTCCTGTGCCTTCCTTGCTTCCTCCTCCGCCCTCTTTGCTGCCTGGATCTCAGAATCCTTCTGGCTTGAGGCGCTTTCAAGCTGCCTGATCTCATCAGACTGCTTTTTGATATTGGCTTTATAAACTGCGGCCTCCCGCTTCGCCTGTGCAAGCTGGGTCTCATAATCATCATATGCTTTTTTCTTCTCGTTCAGCATGATCGTCAGACTCTTCTGCTCTTCCTCCAGCTCATGCTGCTGTGCCTGGAGCTCTGCCTTTTCATCCTCCAGCTGGTTTTTCAGGTCTTCGGTCTCCTGCTTGACTCTCTGATATTCCTCAAGCATTTTGCGGTCATAGCTGTAAAGCTGCTCCACATAGTCTGCCTTGTTGACCATATCCCCGAAATTCTGGCTTTCCAGGAGAAGCTGTAAATAAGTGCTGTCACCCTTTTCATACATGAAGCGGATCCGCAGCTTCATGGCATCATACTGCTTCTGCTCCGTTTCCTTAGCCGCTTCGTAATCTGCTGTGGTTTTCTGAAGAACCTCTTCCTTTTCCTTCAGCTCCTCCTCTATGATCTCTACACTGGCGATCGTTTCTACCAGTGCAGCATCCACCTCTTCCACCTCTTCAGCAGCGGCATCCACATTCCCCTGAATGGAACCGATCGTCCCTGTTACACTGTCCAGCTTCTGCTGTTCGGAATTCTGTCTGTCCTTGGCATCCTGCTTCTTTTTTTCCAGCTCCTGCTTTTCCTGCTCCAGTTCGGAGACAGTCTTTGCCTGTACCGGCACTGTACCAGCTGCCAGCAACAGAACGCCCATTATAACTGCTGCAACCTGAATTCCTCTTTTTCTTCTCATATCCCTTTATTCTGCCTGCTCCACTGTAACTACCGCATTCTCTGAAAGGAAGTTCAGCACCTTTTGGGTCAGAAGATACTCCCTGAATGCCTCTTCATCGATCATTTCCCTGTAATCCTCTACAGCCTGTCCATAGAGCTCTGCATCTGCCTGCAGCTCCTCCTCTGCCTCTGCTTCCGAAACAGTAATGTTCTCCTGGTCAGCGATTGCCTGCAGCATCAGATATTTCTTTGTCATATCCTCTGCCTGCAGCAGAAGGGTTGCCTGGTAATCATCAGCATCCCCGCCATAGTAAGCTGCCACATAGCTTCCGATATCCACACCGTATGCAGAAGCATAGCTTGTGATATTGGCTGTCAGTGTATTGTTCATCCTGTCTACGATAGGCTGCGGCACCTCTTTAAATTCACAGTTCTCTTCTGCTGCTGTGCATGCCTTATCCGCTTTCTCGGAATTGTAGCTCTGTGTCTGCTGCTCTGTCAGGATATCCTTCGCATATGCTTTATATTCTTCCAGTGTATTTACTCCGTCAATTCCAAGACCTGCCACATAATCATCATTCAACTCTGCTGTTTCCTGTACACTGATGCTGTTCACTGTAACAGTAAATACGGCTGTCTTTCCGGAAAGCTCTGTATTGTTCGGATAAGGATCCGGGAAGGTAGCTTCTACATCCCTTGTTTCTCCGATTTCCATGCCGATACAGCCATCCTCAAATCCGTCGATAAAGCTTCCGGAACCGATCGTCAGATCCTGTCCCTGTGCAGTTCCTCCTGCAAAGGCAACGCCATCCAGCTTCCCTTCATAATCAATATTGACAGTATCCCCGGACTGCACCGCCCTTCCCTCTACAGGTGTGGATACCGGATTCATCTGCCGGACGTACTCAATATAACTGTCGACATCTTCCTCTGTTACTACCGGTTCCTCTGAGGTCATGCTGATCTCAAGTCCTTTATATTCCCCAAGTGTCACATAATCAGAAGCTGTATAATCCTTCAGATAGCTTCCATCTGTATCTGTACTCTCTGCCGCTTCTGTACTTCCCTCTGCTTCTGTGCCCTGCTCTGCATTTTCTGCCTTCTGGCCGCAGGCTGCCATGGATACAGTCACTGCCACAAGCAGTGCTGCCAGTAATTTTCTTTTCATAAACTCCTCCATTTTCAGATCTTATCTGTGCTTACAAATATATCATATTTTTTCCTCTATTTAAAGGTTTTACAAAAATTTCAGAATTAGCCGGAAAATGATTCCTTTTAATCCACCTGTAAAATCACCTGCAAAATACTGGCTTTTGTCTTGCCTATTTTTCTGTTAGATGTTACAATATTTTTTGACTTTATTTAATAGAGGAGGACTATCGTGAGTACCTGGCAAATCGTTTTATTAGTTATACTTGCAGTATTGATCATTACACTGGTTGTTTTATATTTCCTTGGAAAAAAGGCGCAGAAAAAACAGGAAGAGCAGCAACAGCAGATCAACGCCATGAAACAGACTGTCTCCATGCTGATCATTGACAAAAAGCGGATGAAGATCAAAGAATCCGGTCTTCCACAGGCGGTCATCGACCAGACACCGAAGCTTATGCGGGGCAGCAAGCTTCCTATTGTGAAGGCTAAGGTTGGTCCCCAGATCCTTTCTCTTGTCAGTGATGAGAAGATTTTTGACAGTATTCCTGTCAAAAAGGAAGTCAAGGCCGTTGTCAGCGGTATCTACATCACTGAGGTAAAAGGACTTCATGGAAAACAGCCTGTTGTAGAGAAGAAGAAAAAGGGGTTCTTCAAAAATATGGTTGAGAAGGCACAGGAAAAGGCCGGTGCCAAGCCTGTTAAATAATTTTATGAATTAACCACACTTTAAAAGCCTGGTGCATTCCTCTGCATCAGGCTTTTTATTACTATTTTTTGTCCGCCTCTGACCGGCAGCTTTTATAATTCCAGCATTTCTTCTCTTGGACTGATATTCATTTCCAGCTTGCAGTCTGCCATATGCTCATAGTTGGCTTCCAGGCTGTAATCCACATCCACATGGATACTGTCCTCATCTTCAATGATCCTGATATCCCCTGTGTCAATACCGATCAGAATATCTCCGTAAGGTGTGCCATATCGTGTCATATTCCTTTTGTTCTGTTCAAAGATCATATGAACATTGATAAACCCCTTTTTGGTCACCTCTACCTGGGAGCCCTTTATCTTGATCGTGTTTTTAACTGTTTCTGAGAAATCCTCCATCACCTCATCATAAATGATGTAATGACTGTCATTTCTCTTATAATACTCAGCCGGTGTAATGGTTTCCAGTGCCCTGGCATCCTCTTCAGCTGCTGCAAACTGCAGCCCCTTGAGCGCCAGCAAAACTTCTTTTTTCATATAAAAATTCCTCGTATAAAATATTTCAATAGCCTTCCACATTCAGCGTCTTGGCAGAAAGGATGCCATACTTGATGATGGAATTGGCAAACTGCTTGAACTTTTCGGAGGCATCACTGACGTAGAACTGATACTGGTTATCCCCCAGTGCCGGCCGCACCTTACGCAGCAGCTCCTCCCTCTGCAGCAGCTCCTTCAGCTCCCGTGCAGTCTCATAAGCAGGATTTACAAGTGTCACCCTTTCTCCCATGATCCTGCCGATCGTTTCCCGGATCAGAGGATAGTGGGTACAGCCAAGTACCAGGGTATCGATATCAATATCAATAAGCTCTGCCAGATAACGCCTTGCAATCTCATCTGTAACAGGATCCCGCCAGAGTCCTTCCTCTACCAGTGGCACAAATAACGGACACGCTCTTTCGATCACTTCCACATCCGGCTTTTTCTTTTTTATGTAACTGGAATAGATCGCACTGGAGATTGTCGCCGCTGTGGCGATCACTCCGATCTTTCCATTTTTTGTCACCTCACTGGCTGCCCTTGCTCCCGGCTTCACAACACCGATGATTGGAACCTCGGTTTCCCTTTCCAGCTCATCCAGCGCATAAGCACTTGCCGTATTGCACGCTACCACAATGGCCTTCACGTGCTGACTTTCCAGGAAATGCACAATCTGTCTGGAAAACTTAGTCACAGTCTCCCTTGACTTGCTGCCATAGGGTACTCTTGCTGTATCTCCGAAATAAATGATTTTTTCATCCGGGATCTGATGCATGATCTCCTTCATAACGGTAAGGCCACCGATCCCCGAATCAAATACGCCTATGGGCGCATTAGTATCTGTCATTCTTCTAATCCTTCTTATTCACTATTTTTTCTTTTACCTGATATACATATTCCGCAAGCCGCCATTTTATTCGGACTGGCTGCTCCTGCCCGTCCTCATCCCACAGAAAAAGCTGCTTTGCTTCCTCATAGGGAATCTGATATTCCGCTCCTTCCTCCTCCACCAGAAGATACGCATCCTCCGGGAGGATCAGCTCCGGATATACAAATCCAAAATAAGCTGCCATGCCTGCGATCAACAGGCCATATTCCAGAATTTTCTTCAAAGCTTCTCCTTCCACAGCGCCTTTCCACTGTATACAGAGAAGTATATCCTGAATTTGTACAGCTATACTGTACCTCGATTATTTCCTTTTTTCAAGCCGTATCTGCCGGATGACAGCCTTCTGCTGATTATCGATATGCTGCTTTGCTGCATTACGGGCACGTACCACATCCCTTGCTGCAATGCTGTCACAGATTTCCCTGTGTTCTGCAAGAAGTACACCCCTCTGCTCCTCTTCCTTGATATAGACAAAACGATACCGGTACATCTGCTCTGCCAGATTATTGACAAGCTGCTCCAGTCTCTGATTTCCTGCCGCCCGGATAATAATATCATGAAAAGCCACATCCGCTTTTGCAATTGCATCCGCATCATTCCCGGCAGCCGCTTTTTCAAAATCTTCACAGGCCTTTTTCAGCTCCCGGATCTCCTCCCCGGTGATCCTTTCACAGGCAAGCTCTGCTCCCAGTGCATCCAGTGCACGCCGCACCTCCAGCACATCATTCAGACTTTTCTCCGTGATTTCCGCAACCTCTGCCCCTCTTCTTGGAATGATCGTCACAAGCCCTTCCAGCTCAAGCTTCCGGATTGCCTCACGGATAGGTGTCCTGCTGACCCCCAGCTTTTCTGCAAGATGTACCTCCATCAGCCGCTCTCCCGGCTTTAGCTGTCCTGTCAGGATCGCCCTTCGCAGGGTGTAGAATACCACATCCCGCAGCGGTAACAGATCATCCACTTCTATCTGAAATTCCTTCTCTTCCATATACCCTCTTCCTTCTGTTTTCCGGCTCGTCATCTCTTTCCGCCGGTCTGCCCCTTCTGTTTCAAGTTTCTTTTTGATTCACCGTCCGGTCACATATTTACAAATTCTGTCACAAATACCTGCTGCGCCAGCTTTTCCTTCCGGATCCTTTCCATCGCCTCACTGGCTCCTGCTTCCTCTGTAAATACCCCGAATACGGTGGGTCCGCTGCCGCTCATCAGTGCATTTTCTGCACCGCTCTCCAGCATCTTTTTTTTGATCTCCTGGATAATGGGATATTCTTTTACCGTCACCGTTTCCAGGACATTTGCCATCCGGTCTGTGATCCCCCTCAGATCCCCCTCCCGGATCGCCTGTACCATTCCGTCAATATCAGGATGATCCTTCACTGTTTCTATATGGAGATTCTCATAAACAAATTTCGTTGATACATTGATGTCCGGCTTGGCAATGCAGAGCACTGCCTTTGGTGGTGCGGGCAGCGCAGTCAGCACCTCTCCGATTCCTTCTGAAAGCGCTGTCCCACCCATGATACAGTAAGGAACATCGGCTCCGATCTTTACACCCTCTTCCCGCATGGTCTTCTCATCCATATGCAGATTAAAAAGTGTATTCATTCCATGAAAAACTGCTGCTGCATCCGTGCTGCCCCCGGCCATGCCTGCTGCGATCGGGATGTTCTTTTTCAGCGAGATCCTGATGCCTTCCCGAATCTGATATTTCTCTGTCAGAAGCTCTGCTGCCCGGTAGATCAGATTCCCCTTATCTGTCGGCAGCTCCTCTTTATCTGTTGTAACAATGATTCCTTCCTTTATTTTCTCAAAGGTCAGCTCATCATATATCCCTACGGTCTGCATCACCATTTTTACATCATGGTAGCCGTTTTCTCTTCTTCGTAACACATCCAGTCCAAGATTGATCTTGGCATACGCCCTGCGTTCTGTCTTTTCCATTCCAAACCGTCCTTTCTTTTGCCCGGTTTCCTTTGTATACAATATACACCAGATTGTACTTAATTTTATACAATCTGGCTTTTCCTGTCAATGGTTAATAAAATACTCCATTCTGCCGATTATATTGTTAGGATAAGGCTTTTCATGATTAATTTTGAAACCAAGGAGGGTGTAAAAATGAGTGTAAACGGAATTACCGGTGCTTCTGATGCTTACAGTACTTACTCTGCAGCATCTAAGACAGCACAGACCAAAGCATCTGAGAAGGCTGTGTCAGATAAGACCTCTGAAAAAGATACCGCTGCGGTATATGAGCCTTCGAAGAAAACTACTACTACAACCACAACCAAGAAAACTTACAAGCCTGATACTGCTACGATCGCCAGGCTAAAGGCTGATGCAGAGCAGAGAACTTCCCAGTTACAGAGTCTTGTAGAAAAGATTCTCATAGGTCAGGGCAAGGTCTACAATAATGCCAATGACATCTGGAGTGTTCTTTCCAGTGGAAATTTCACTGTAGATGCCGCTACCAAAGCACAGGCGCAGGCTGACATCGCTGATGATGGTTACTGGGGTGTATCTCAGACCTCACAGAGAATTCTTGATTTTGCTACCGCTTTAACCGGTGGAGATCCCGATAAGATCGATGCTATGCAGGCAGCTTTCAAGAAAGGCTACGAAAAGGCTCAGAAAACCTGGGGCGGACAGCTTCCTGATATCTGCCAGAAGACCTACGATGCCGTATTAAAGGGCTTCGATGATATGAGAAAGCAGAATGCAGATACCACTTCTGAAGTACAGTAAGCAGTATCTGTACAATGAATAAAAACAGAGCAGGGTGCCAGACGGCACCCTGTTTTTTGCTGCATCTGAAGTTTTTCACTCTTCTTCTGGTGGGGCACCATGGCTGCTTTTCTTCTCCTGTGCCCCGCTTCCTCGGGTTTTTCTTCTCTCTTCCCCTCCCGGCGGGGCACCACGACCTCTTTTCTCCTCCTGTGCCCCGCTCCCTCAGTTTTTTCTTCTCTCTTCCCCTCCTGGCGGGGCACCACGACCTCTTTTCTTCTCCTGTGCCCCGCCCCTCGGTTTTTTCTTCTCTCTTCTCCTCCCGGCGGGGCACCATGGCTGCTTTTCTTCTCCTGTGCCCCGCTCCCTCGGGTTTTTCTTCTCTCTTCCCCTCCCGGCGGGGCATCACGGCTTATTTTCTTCTCCTGTGCCCCGCTTCCTCGGGTTTTTCTTCTCTCTTCTCCTCCTAATGGGGCACCATGGCTGCTTTTCTTCTACTGTGCCCCGCTCCCTCAGTTTTTTCTTCTCTCTTCCCCTCCTAGCGGGGCACCACAGCTTCTTTTCTTCTCCTGTGCCCCGCTCCCTCGGTTTTTTCTTCTCTCTTCCCCTCCTAGCGGGGCACCATGGCTGCTTTTCTTCTACTGTGCCCCGCCCCTCGGGTTTTTCTTCTCTCTTCCCCTCCCGGCGGGGCACCACAGCTTCTTTTCTTCTCCTGTGCCCCGCTTCCTCGGTTTTTTCTTCTCTCTTCCCCTCCTGGCGGAGCACCACGGCTTCTTTTCTTCTCCTGTGCCCCGCTCCCTCAGTTTTTTCTTCTCTCTTCCCCTCCTAGCGGGGCACCACAGCTTCTTTTCTTCTCCTGTGCCCCGCTCCCTCGGTTTTTTCTTCTCTCTTCTCCTCCAGGCGGGGCACCATGGCTGCTTTTCTCCTCCTGTGCCCCGCTCCCTCAGTTTTTTCTTCTCTCTTCCCCTCCCGGCGGGGCATCATGGCTGCTTTTCTTCTCCTGTGCCCCGCCCCCTCGGTTTTTTCTTCTCTCTTCCCCTCCTGGCGGGGCACCACGGCTTCTTTTCTCCTCCTGTGCCCCGCTCCCTCGGTTTTTTCTTCGCTCTTCATCTCCTAGCGGGGCATCATGGCTTCTTTTCTTCTCCTGTGCCCCGCTTCCTCGGGTTTTTCTTCTCTCTTCCCTCCTGGCGGGGTATCACGGCTTCTTTTCTTCTCCTGCACCCCGCTTCCTCGGGTTTTTCTTCTTTCTTCCCCTCCTAGCGGGGCACCACAGCTTCTTTTCTTCTCCTGTGCCCCGCTTCCTCAGTTTTTTCTTCTCTCTTCCCCTCCTGGCTGGGCACCACGGCTTCTTTTCTTCTCCTGTGCCCCGCTCCCTCAGTTTTTTCTTCTCTCTTCCCCTCCTAGCGGGGCATCACGGCTTCTTTTCTTCTCCTGTGCCCCGCTTCCTTGGTTTTTTCTTCGCTCTTCCCCTCCTGGCGGGGCATCACGGCTGCTTTTCTTCTCCTGTGCCCCGCTTCCTCGGTTTTTTCTTCTCTCTTCCCCTCCTAGCGGGGCACCACGGCTGCTTTTCTTCTCCTGTGCCCCGCTCCCTCGGTTTTTTCTTCTTTCTTTATCGTATGATCAGAATCCGGTCACCAGCCTTGATCTCATTTCCGGGCATACCATTGGCCTCCCTAAGGGCTGCCACAGGCACATAATACCGCTTTCCAATATCCCACAGGCTGTCACCCTCCCGTACTACATAAACAGCCAGTGATGGCAGTCCCTCTATCTTCTCACTATCCAGCTCACTGGTAGTGATCTCTTCAATAATATCCTCTGTCCACGCCCGGTAAATATGTGCATGGAAAAATACCACACACTTGCAGTCCAGCTCGCTGCCCTCCACAATAGAAGCCGAAATCTGTTCCAGATCTGCATCCACCTGGAAGGTGCAGCTTTCATCAATTCCCTCTGCCTCCAGAACATATTGCACAGGCAGGCTGATCTTTCTGCTGTACAGATTTCCTTTCTCTGTACCATCCTCATACATCACCTGAAGCTTTGCTTCTCCAAAGAGCGCAATACCTCCCTCTGTGTATGCCGGCTCCTCAAGCTGGATCATTCCCCTTGTATATAAGACCTTTCCGGCATGTTCTTCCTCTGGAAGCGTCAGATGCTCTGCAAGCTTCATTTTCCCACTGCTCTTAGTCAGGAACCTCCGGAAGCTTCCTTTCTTCTTTTCTATACCCACTTCCTTTACAACACCATAAACATCCGACAGGATCTCAAGCTCTTCCTCTTCACAGGCATTGATCTCAAGATTCAGTACCAACTCAAAAGTAAAAACCCTTTCCTCGCCATCAAAATCAGGCCGTACTGCCACCTCACGCACCTCTGACAGACAACAGATATCTGGAATCATGCTTTCCCTGGAACCATCACAATCCAGCGCTCCTGCAAAAGGGATCACCGTGTCATAGTGGCACACCTTTCCTTCCCCTTCTCCTCTGTACAGAAAGAAAACCCGCACTTCCCCCTGTACAGTGATCTTATCCTGCTGCATTTTGAATTCCACACCTGCAGGCTGGATATCATACCAGATCAGAGAAGCTATGTTAGGAAAGCTTCCCGGTATCTCTGCCTCTTCCTTCATCCTGAAAATATCCTTCTTTTTCATCACTGTTGTTGCCACAGATAAAGGCTTTTTCCGGTATTCAATCTCATTTGTTCCCGTTACACCACTATCTGCCACATCAACGGCCGCTTCTTCATCCTTCAGCTCCTCACATACCGCCTTCAGCATGACAAGCGCCTGCACATTGAATTTGCGTGAATTGATCAGTGTGGTAGTCAGATCCTCCAGCACCGCCCCCACCTTCACTGAGTCACCCTCGCCAAGACCGGCAAGATAAATCTGCTCGTCAATGGGAACCTCCCCATCCACTACAGCTACACTTTCTCCTTCCTGATCGGTCGCATAAAGAATCTGGAACTGAAGCTTCCCCTTTATAAAAGCCCGATCCTCCCTTGCCCTGACCTCTTCTATCACTACATTTCCCTTATCCATGATGATCCGCACAGCGTCCGGTCTCACATCGGAAATATTATGATCCTTTTCTAAAGATGTCTCCATGGATGCGCTGCATTTCCGGCAATCCATATGTATGTTTCGTTTCAATAATTCCACAAAAATACCTCCCTGCGTATACTTATTCTAAATATATGACGCAGGAAGGTTCTTTATGACATTGCTTTATTCTCTGACTGCTCCGATCAGATCGGTCAGGTTTTCCACCTGATACTGCTTCATGTAGGCTTCAATTCCGCTTACCACTTCTTCTGTCAGGTAAGGATTTACGAAATTCATGGCGCCCACTGCCACCGCACTGGCTCCTGCCAGAATAAACTCAATCGCATCCTCCGCACTGGCAATACCGCCCATTCCGATCACCGGGATCTTCACTGCCTGACTTGCCTGGTATACCATACGGACTGCCACCGGCTTGATCGCAGGACCGGAAAGTCCGCCGGTCTTATTTTTCAGGGCAAAGGTTCTTCTGTGGATATCGATCTTCATACCTGTGATCGTATTGATCAGGGAAACCGCATCTGCACCGCCTGCCTGCGCTGCCCTTGCCATTTCTGCGATGTCTGTCACATTGGGACTGAGCTTCATGATCACCGGCTGCTTTGCCTTCGCCCTGATCTTCGATGTGATATCAAACAGACAGTCCGCCTTCTGCCCAAAGGCGATCGCTCCTTCCTTGACATTGGGACAGGAAACATTGATCTCCAGCATATCTACTGGTGCATCTCCCAGCTTTTCCACAACCTCCAGATAATCTTCCACTGTTTTTCCACAGACATTGACGATAATCTTCGTATCATACTTCTGTAAAAAGGGAACATCCCTGTCAAGAAATACATCGATACCCGGATTCTGCAGTCCGATCGCATTCAACATACCACCGTAGGTTTCTGCCACACGTGGGGTTGGATTTCCTGCCCATGGCACGTTGGCAACACCCTTGGTCACCACTGCGCCAAGCCTGTTCAGATCCACAAACTCACTGTATTCCATACCGGAGCCAAAGGTACCAGATGCTGTCATAACGGGATTTTTCAGTTCTACTCCTGCAATCATTACTTTTGTATTCATCAGATCTCTACCTCCCTGGCATCAAATACTGGCCCGTCTGTGCAGATCCTGGCATTATTCACATGGGAATGGGCGTCCTTTTTCGTTGTCTTGCAGACACATCCAAGGCATGCACCCACACCGCAGGCCATCCGCTCCTCCAGCGAAATATAAGCATCACAGTTCTTCTCTTCTGCATATGCCTTGATCGCCCGGAGCATCGGCATGGGACCGCAGGCCATGATCACCTCTGCCTCCACCTGATGCTCTCTCATGGCATCCAGTACATTTCCCTTTGTACCGACGCTTCCATCCTCTGTTGCCACAAGAACATCTGCA
This sequence comes from Suilimivivens aceti, assembly GCF_025567405.1. Taxonomy (NCBI): domain Bacteria; kingdom Bacillati; phylum Bacillota; class Clostridia; order Lachnospirales; family Lachnospiraceae; genus Suilimivivens; species Suilimivivens aceti. Next base: position 99,552 of record NZ_JAOQKJ010000001.1, read on the forward strand.
TAAGCTTCAAATTCATCCTTCAGGAAAAGCTGTGCATCCCGGTAGCCCAGAATAACAGTGACCTTCTCTCCCTGCTCATGAAGCTCTCTTGCCGTCTCCAGCATGGGAGGAATTCCGATTCCTCCGCCAAGAAGCACAGTTCTTTTTCCTGCTGCTCTGGTAAGATCATATCCATTGCCAAGAACACCGAGGATTTCCACCTCATCCCCTTCCTGATAGGAAGAAAATTCCTTTGTCCCCTTTCCTGCGATCCTGTACACCAGACGAAGGCTTTTCTCTTCCCTGTTGACCTCACAGATACTGATCGGTCTGGGAAGCAGAGTGCTTTTATCCTTGGGATATACCCCTACGAACTGTCCGGCTCCTGCCTCATCTGCAAGATCTGTCCGGATCTTCAGGTCAAAAATATTTTCCGCCATGGCTCTCTGACTGAGCACCCGTCCGGTTACCTTTGCTTTTCTGCTCATTTCCTGTCTGTTCCTTTCTGTATTCTTGCGTGCATACCTGTTTCCCATCACTTCACGCTTCTTCCCGGTACACTATACTGCCTCCGCAAATGGTCATTTTCACTACACCTGGCAGTGTCTCTCCAATAAACGGGGAATTCTGCGATTTGGATAAAAACCGCTCTACACGGAAGTTCTCTGTATCCTTAAAGAGTACCAGATCCGCCACTTCCCCTTCCTGAAGCCGTCCGCCCGGAAGCTGATACAGCTTTGCCGGTGCAAGACTCATCCGTTCAAAAAGCTGCGGGTAGGTCAGATATCCTTTTCTCACCAGTTCCCGGATTGCAAGCGGCAGAGCCGTTTCCAGTCCGAGGATCCCGCTTGGCGCTTCTGTAAGCGGCTTTTTCTTCTCATCCCTGCTGTGCGGTGCATGGTCTGTAGCGATCAAGTCGATCGTTCCATCTGAAAGTCCCCTGCAGATCGCCTTTCTGTCCTCCTCCTCACGGAGCGGAGGATTCATTTTCGCCAGTGTACCCTTTTCCAGCACAGCTTCCTCTGTCAGGGTAAAGTGATGCGGCGTTGCTTCTGCATGGATATCTGCTCCTGCTGCCTTCGCCTTTCTTACCAGCTCTACCCCTTCCTTCGTACTGATATGCTGGATCACAACTTTGGCTCCGGTCTTTAGGGCAAGGGCTGTATCCCGTCTGATCAGATCGATCTCCGCATCTCTTGAAGATCCCTTTATACCAAGCGCTTCTGCTACCTTTCCTTCATTGATTCCATTGTTCTTGATAAATGCGGGATTTTCCTCATGGAAGCTGATAGGCTTACCCAGTGCATGTGCCCTTCTCATGGCTTCCTCCACCAGTTCCTCAGAAAGCAGCGGCTTGCCGTCATCGGTAAATCCTGCTGCCTCCTTAAGGCTCTCCATATCCACCAGCTCCTTTCCCTGCATGCCCTTTGTCACGGTAGCACAGGAGCTGATCCTGATCCCGGTCTCTTTCCCTCTGGCAAGTACATAGGAAAGTGTCTCCTCATTATCCACACAGGGCTTGGTATTGGCCATCAGCACGATACCTGTATAGCCGCCCTTCTTCGCCGCCTGTCCGCCGCTCAGGATATCCTCCTTATAAGTAAAGCCGGGATCCCGGAAATGCACATGAGTATCGATCAGCCCGGGGCCGGCCAGAAGCCCTGTGGCATCTATGATCTCTGTCCCGTCCGGTACCTCTGCCTCTGCTTCCTGTCCGCCTTCTGAAAGTCCGGACTCTTTCTCTTCTCTTTCCACGATTCGTGCGATCTGTCCATCTTTTATCCAGATATCGCCCCGGAAGGTTCTCTGCCCTTCCGGATCGATCAAAGTTCCATTCCGTATGATCAGCATATTTTTCCTCCTGTATCTGCGTCACTCCCCTGTATCACATTATTATCAGTATACTCATTTCTGCTTCTTCCCACAAGCATTGATTCAAAAAGGATCTGGCAATGAAAAGTCTGTCTCCGGAATCATCCACGTAACATGACTTTTGCCAAAAAAATACCGTCCTTATAAGAAAAAGCACTGGCACCACCGGTTTTTCTGGCAATATGCCGTACTGACTGGATACCGATTCCACTGCCTTTTCGTTTGCTGGACTGGAACACCTCATTCTTTTCTTTAATAACACCGTCAAACGCATTTTTCACCTCTATCAGAAGCAGTCGTTCCCCGTGTACATACGCAGTTACCTCAATCTGCCTGTGGTCCGGTGCGGTACGCAGACTGGCTTCCAGTGCATTTTCCAGCAGATTCGAAAATACCAGACACATATCAATCTCATCAACCATAAGCTTTTCCGGCAGATCGATCTGCAGGCAGAACGGTATATTCTCCCTTTTTGCAAGGCTGCAGTAATATCCAATCACACTGTCTGCTGCACGGTTTTCACAGAAGCTCATATCCAGGCCAGGAATCCGTGAAACAGTTTGTGCCAGATACGTTTTCAGCCCTTCCAGATCACCCTCTTCTGCCAGTGCGGAAATCCGGTTCAGGTGGTGCCGCATATCATGCCTTGCCTGCCTTGCTTCCTCAATGGCCGTTTTCAGATTCTCATACCGTTGCTGCTGCATATCCAGCAGCTGATTTTCCCGCTGCAGTCTGGCATTTTTATTCAGACTGGCCGCCATCATCAGAAAAACCGTATAAAAACAGATCAAAAGGATAAGCAGGGTGATGCCAAGAACGATGTACCCCTGAAGAACCCTGCCGACATAAAGTGTGTCCTGATAGCGTGGAATCATAAAAAAATTACATACAATGAAGATAAGTGGCAGAATCCAGAACACATACCATGTCCTGGCGAAATTATCATCTTCCACCATCGTACGTGCCGCATGGTTAGCCGGATAATACGCAGCAGCTGTTGCAAGCCAGCAGATTCCATGATAAAAGACACATGCCCACAGACAAAACCATGGCTGTGGCTGCACCGCCTGTCTCTGGATCAGGATAACCGCATTGACTGCTCTGGCCAGACTGTTCATACAGGCAAACAATGCACAGACAGAAAGTGCGATCGTTCCGGATTTCCAAATGGAGATCCGAAGCACTTTGATATACAGAATGACCACAATCAGTACAATCAGTATAAGCACGACAGCTGTGGAAATATGAAAATGCCAGCAGAATATTCCTCCACCGATACAGAGGCTCAGCACCAGTGGCCCCTGCCACAGTGCAAGCTTTCCCGGAGGCTGCTTTAAGCCGGACTTCACCGGAAAATATGCCAGCAGTAAACCGGGAATCACAACAGATAGCTCAAGAATTGGACGAAGTATATTTATCATGACTGATATCCCCTTTGCAGCAGAAATTCCATAAATGCCTGTCTGGCACTTTTCAGAAGCTCCTTATTGACATAAATCCGGCTTCCATCTTCCATACAGAAAGCCTCATTCTCAAAATCAGAGGCATGCTCCAGATTGACGATCACTCCACGGCCGCATATAAAAAAACGGGATTCTTCTTTCAGCTTTTCCGTGAATGTTTTGAACGTCTGGCGTGTGGAAATTGTTTTTCCTGCCGTAGTATGTACATTGATCATATGCGCAAAATGCTCGGCATAAATGATGTTATGATAGCCAAGCCGGATATCGCTGCCACCCACCTTCAGCTCCATATATTTGTCAGGATATGGATTTCTCGCAAGCATCTCATCCGTCAGCCGTTCCAGCTCTTCTGTGGAAAATGGTTTGACCAGATAATGCATGGCCCGCACCTGAAAGCCTTCCAGTGCGTGATCTGTAGAAGTTGTAGTAAAGACCAGCATACAGTCCGTATCCATCTTCCGAAGCTCTCTTGCTGCATCCATACCACTCATGCCGTCCATATAAATATCTAAAAATGCGGCAGTAAACTGCTGTTCCTTTTCCGCTGCAAGAAATGCCTCCCCGCTCTCATATTCCAAAATCTCCGCACATACACTGCGAAGGTTCAGTATCTTCTCAAGCCGTAAGTGCAGCGATGCACGTTCTTTGGCAAGGTCATCCACAATTGCAATTCTCATATTGGTCATACTCCTTTGCACAGACTTCCAATATGATTATACCATGAATCCCCAGATCCGAGTGCTGTGTTCAAACCGGATTTCATTCCAGAATCTGCTTTTTCATGCCAGAATCCGCTCTTTCGTGCCAGATGTCTTGTAAACCCTGCTGGTAATCGTATACTGAACAAAGAATTTATCAGTGAAGCGGGAAGGGAGGCGTACCGTGTACCGAATTGTCATACTGACAGGCCAGGAATCACAGAAATCGTTTTTTACAGAGCGTATTTTCAAATTCTGTGCAGGAAGGGGACTGTTTCCCAGAATTGAACAATATTGTGATCAGGAATCGTTTTTTGAAGCTGTGCGAACTGCGGCTCCTGAAAACGCTGTCATCGCATTACCCGGTGTAGACGGTCTGAATGCCGCTGAGCATCTGCGTGCCCTTTGTCCCACCTGCAAGATCATATGGTGCAGCGATCTGGATTTTTCACTCCATGCTTTCCGGCTTCGCATTGATTATTTTCTTCTGGAACCGGTAACTGAAGAAAATTTCTGTCAGGGACTCTGTGCCTGGTTTAAAAGAAAGATACCGGTTACCCGGTCATCAGACTGCAATGAACATAACAAGGAGGATCACTCATGAAAAAGAAAAACATAACCCGCTCTGTACTGAGCCTATTGCTTGTGGCATTACTTGGCCTGTCAGTCACAGGCTGCGGTAAGGCACAGGCACCCACCCTCACAGACGAAAACACAAATGCAGAAGCCTCTGCTTCTGCTCGGCCATCCGATACACCGGCAGAAGAGATACCAGCAGCCAATACACCGGCATCTGATTCCTCTTCTGCTGTGCAGCCATCCAGTGCACTGCCTGTAAAGGCGCTGCACCCAAAACAGGTAGAGGAAAACCCTTATATGGCCAAAAGTGATGCCAATATTCATCACGATGGCTATAATACCGACTCTACGGATGAAATTCTTCCTCTCGGCATTTATCCGGAAATCAATGTCTCTTATGAGACGACCAATGCCAATGCTTCACCGGCCATTTACTTTGACAGCTACGGACATGCTGTCGTTCCGCTGCTTGGAGGCATTGCCATCCGTGACCTGAATGCTGAGGAAACACAGACACTTGGCTATTTCTCTCCAAAGCAACATGACGGTGGCGAATACATCATTCAGAGTTCCTATACCTTTCTGGACTCAGAAAACCGTATTGTCTGTCCCACCAGCAATAACCATGTTCTGATGCTGCGCACAACAGATGAAGACGGCAATGTGCTTCCGGAATTTGAAAAGGTACTGGATATCGACATTAAGGCTGCCTCAGAGGCTGCACTTGGCAGGACGCTGGAGCAGAATCTTCTGTCTGTTGTTTTTGATTATGAAGGAAATCTCTGGTTTGCCACCGGTGGCTTCCGGATTTATCCTGAGCGTAAACAGCAGGGTGTGGTCGGTTACATTGATCACGAAGCCATTGATACGATCCTGGTCGGTGGGCAGGCAGATCTGTCAAAAGCCGTATACGTCCATGAGCTGACTCCTGGTGAAGGTGCAGAAAACGGTATTGCTGCTTCCCGGGAAGGCGCTGTGATCCTGACAAATCAGAACTGCTATCTGCTGCGTGCAGAAAATGGTGTGGAAATTATGTGGTGCACGCCATACGAAAGTATTGGTGCAAAGGTCAGTGGTGAAAATGACAAAACGACCGGCGGCGGTCTTGCATGGGGCGGCGGCTGTTCTCCCTCCCTGACACCAAACCTCGTAATGTTCACCGATAACCGGGATCCGGTAAATCTCCTGGCCCTTGACATGAAGACCGGAACGATCGTAGCAGAGTGTCCTGTTCTTGATGATCTCCCTGACGGCTATCAGGTCGCAGTAGAAAACTCCGCTATCGTATATGACGATGGAGAAGGCACCGTCAGCACCATTGTCTGCAACTGGTTTGGTGCCGGCAATGCCGGGCTTGCTGATCCGGACAATGACTCTTCCATCCAGAGCTATGCTAATATTTATGATACAAACTGGCTCACAAAGGGTAATATCATGATTGCCCCCGGTGTTGAACGTATCGATACTGTAAAAACAAAAAACGGCTATGAAATGAAAAGCATCTGGTGCCGGAATGACCTGAGTGACACATCCATACTGAAGCTCTCTACTGCAACCGGCTATATTTACGGTTATGTACAGGATCTGGGCAGCGGCATGTGGCAATATATCATTCTGGATTTTGAAACCGGTGAAACTGTATTCACCATGGATGTATCCAATAAATATGGCTACAACAACATGGCGATCGGTATGTATACCGGCAACAGTGGAAATGCCCTTTATTGTCCCACCGGATATCTGGAACTGCTGCGCTTACAGGACCGGTTCGCATACCTGCCTGAAATGCCTTATCGCAAAATTGATCTCGATCAGGCATCCCGCCATGTACTTTCACAGGAGCAGTTTACAGCAGCCGGTGGTGCAGGCTCTGTTGCAGGCTGGCTGAATACAATATCCATCCGTAACGTACATCCTAATACTACTGTTGCCTTCCGCATGAATAATCTCTCCGGAAGTGTCAATGATCTGACACTCTATGCTTACAATGCAGCTGGCATCCTGACACCTGTTGCATCTGAGCTGTGGAAGATCACCTCTGAAGATGGTCAGACAGTAACAGAGCTGACAGATGGTACACTCTATGAAGTACGCATCACCGTTGCAGACAACGGAGATCTCGACTTAAATGAAGTAGAAAAAGAAATCCGGCTTTCTGCTGTGCTTGGAAAGTAGAATAAAGTGCAGAAAATAAGTTATCGAAAACCCCGGTGTTGCAGCCGGGGTTTTCCCATCTTCCAAGTCCTGGTACAGACAGACTCCTGGCCGGAACATCTTCTTACTCAAACACTACCGGCTTATCTACCAGCTCTGCCTTGATCACAATATAAGGATAGGAAACGCTTTCCTTCTTTCCCCCATTTTCTCCCGGTACCGGTCCTTTCAGTGTTGTATCAAAATAAATGGCATTGGCTGTCTCATACAAAGACTCCACCACGATACTGTAACCACCGGTCTCCTGTTCCCCGTATCCCCGACAGAGATACATGAACCCATTATCCTGATAAGTCACCTTGAATCCATCCGTCTGCTTTTCCTGCAGCGTTTTCAGAAGTTCCTCCGGAATATTTTCTTCTGCTGTAACTGTAAAAGCAAGATCCTTTACCTTTTCCAGATTATCAGTTTCCTTTTTGCAGCCTGTAAGAGAAAGCAGCCCCCATAACAGTATGAGCAGCAGTGCCATGCTCCCGGTCTTTCGATATTTCTTTTTCATCAAATACAGCCATCCTGTTTTCTTTGTAAAATCCTATGAATTTCCGGGCAGAAAAATACCGGCATGAAATGTTTCCACTTCATGCCGGCACCACTATTTCGTATATCAGCCGGATCTCCCTTTATGCTGACTCTTCAGACTCTGGATTACTGCTGCTGTGTCGGTACACCACCAAGTGTTACCTGAACAGTCTTTGCCTGGTAGCCGGTAGGACTGCCCTGCATAATCGTAAGCTCTACAGTAGTTCCTGCTGCATAATAGCTCAGCTCATTCTTCAGCTCTTCCATCGATTTGATCTCTTCACCGTTCAGTCCGGTAATGATATCACCCTTTACAAGACCTGCCTGTGCTGCACCGGTTCCCTCTGTAACAGATGATACATAAACTCCCTGTGGCATACCATAAATTTCTGAATACTCTGCTACCACATCAATGCCTGTAATACCAAGATATCCCTTACTGTCCTCGTTTACCTTAAGTCTGGTCTGCTTGGTCATCAGGTTCTCGATGATAGGCTTTGCATCAGAAATCGGGATCGCATATCCCATACCCTCTACTGTACTTCCACCGATCTTGTTGGAATTGATACCAATGACCTCACCATGGATATTCAGAAGTGCACCACCTGAATTACCGGGATTGATCGCTGCATCTGTCTGAATAAAGGTGTTAACCTCTGTATCTGTTCCCGTCTGGACATTCTGTGAACCATCACTGGCAATAGCTCTGTTCAGGGCACTGACAACACCTGTTGTAACAGACTGTCCATAACCAAGGGCATTACCAATGGCTATCACAGGTTCGCCAACAGTCAGTGCATTGGAATCACCAAGTGTAGCAATGGAAATGCTGCTCATGGTGTCACTGCTGATATCTGAAAGCTGTACTGCTATGACCGCCAGATCCTTATCGGCATCTGTACCCTTGATCTGTGCCTGGCTCTGACTGCCGTCTGCAAACTGTACCGTCAGCTCCTCTGCAGATTCCACCACATGATTATTTGTTGCGATCAGAAGCTCTGAATCATTCTGTCCTACGATGATACCAGAACCGCTTGCTTCCCCTTCACTGTTATACTGCTGGCCAAAGAAGGATGTGGTCTCTATATATTTATTATTTACAGATACAACAGAAGGCATTACCTTCTTTACAACCTCTGTCACATCTGTTGTCGTAGTAAGTACGGTACCATCTGCTACAGCCGTCCCAAGGCTCTGACTCTCTGCAATGGATGCAGAAGCATCTGCCGTATCTGGTGTACTGTCACTGTCAGCTGCTTCAGGAACGGTGCTCTGTATCTCTGGCTGTGCTGTTGTTTCCTTTGTTACTGCATTCTTTGCCAGGCTGGATGCTGTTGTGACCGCTTCAAAGCCGATTCCTGCAAAGATACCAAATAATAAACCACAGCAGATACCAAGTGCTATCTTCTTCCCGTTTCCGGATCCTTTTTTCTTATTATGTGGTTCTTCCTGTTTCTTTACTGCTTCTCCATAATGATATGTGTTATCTGAGTAATTATTTTCGTACATAACAATTACCTCCTCTTCTCTCAACTCTTGACTACAGTATATCCACTAATTGTGTTCAAAGTGTGATAAACCTTTGACAAATCTGTCAAGTCTTCCAGTATTCCCTGTTCATGGTAAGGAAAAGAACCACTCTTCGAGGCAGCTTCCGGTAATTTTTTCCAAGCCTGTATCCCAGATACTTACAGCCGCTCTGCCAGACCAGCTTAAAGATCATAAACGGCTTTCCTGTCTTCAAGAGATACCCTGCTGTTTCCTTCACCAGCTTCATGCCTTCCTGCTGTGTTGCCACTCCCCCAAATATTTCCGGATACTGGGCATGGGATACCCCAAGGTCAAAATTCCGTTTAAGCTGCTGGATCCCTGTGTAATTATGGGAATGATACACTTCTGCATCTGCTGCATAAGCAATACTTCCACCGGCATTAAGGAGCCTTCTTGCAAAGATCATATCCTCATTAAAAATTGTATGCTTCTCGAAGCCTCCCAGCCTTTCATACCATTCCCTGCTGTAGGCTGCACAGACATCTGATGCAAAAAAGGCCTTGATCCCTCTGGTTTTCAGATCTGCTGCTGTCTTGAGCTCTGACCTGTCCGGATAATTGAACTGTCTGGTAAATGCCTCGATCACGCCGCCGTCCTTCCGGATCAGCTGCCTGGCATAGCTCATCTGTGCCCTTCCCTCTTCGATCGGTGCTGCCAGCCTTTCGATCAGATGACTGTCCGCCGGGATAGCATCATCTGTCATCATCAGGAAGATATCATTCTGCGTCCGGGAAACAGCCCATCTCCTGGTTCCTCCATGATCAAATTCGCATCTTGAAATATGCTTTACTGATACATTTTTATATCTGTGCCAGAAATCTGTACCAGCGATCAGCTGTTCAAAATAAGTCTGCTCTGTATTGACCAGAAAAATATCATCCGGTCTTCTGGACTGTTCCTCCAGCCTGTCAAGCAGGGTAAACAGCTCCTTGTCCGGTTTGTATACCGGTATGATCACATCTATCTTCATGTTTCAAAGTCCCCTCACTCAGGAAGCCTCTCCCTGCCGGTCTCCTGTCTCAGTATTCAGAAAAAGGACCACGCTGCATGGTCCTTTTTCTTCTTAATTATATTTATTACCGGGTACTGCTTTAATGAACGTATCCGCTTGTATCTGATACGATCTTATCACTGTACTGCTGGACAGCAGATGATGGTGTATAAGATGCATCATTAAACAGGAATTCATGCAGCCATGCTACGTTGTCTGACAGTGACTTCGGCACTACGCAGCTTCCCTTTGCACCGACCGTACCTGTAGCACGCATGCTCTCTTCAGGGAATCCGCCCTGATCCACGATCTTGTACTTGGCAATATCACCAAGCAGTTTAATGATCTCTGACAGATCCAGGGAGGTATATACTTCTCCGAATACATCATTGGCAATCTGATTTAAGGTTGCCGGAGAAGCTGTCTTTGCCTTCTCTGCAACAGCCATCAGCACACGCCTCTGTCTTGCTGCTCTTTCAAAGTCATCTCCGACATATCTGATACGGCAGTATGCAGTTGCCTGCAGTCCATTCAGTGTCTGAAGGCCAGCAGAAGTTACCGGTATATAGTCCGTACCTGCTGTTGCAGTGAATGTCTCGCCGTCCTTTGTCGTACCTACCATACTGATCTGATAATTATTCAGATGTTGGATCTCATTTTCATGGACATCGATCTGAATACCGCCCAGTGCATCGATCGTATCGGTCAGTCCGGCAAATCCGACAGTAACAAAGTCTGTGATATTCATATCCAGGTTCATATTCAGCATATTGATCGCCTGTTCAGGACCACCCTTTGCATATGCTGCATTACACTTATTATAAGAATCATTTCCCAGATTCAGGTAAGTATCACGGTAAACAGACACAAGCTTACACTCTCCCGTATCCTGATTGATGGATGCGATCATGATGGTATCGCTTCGTGTCTTCTTGTCAAGCTGTCCTTCCCTGGAGTCAACACCAAACAGGGCAATATTACGATAGCCCTTCATAGTCGTCTCTTCCTTCTCCTTGACCTCTTCATTGATCACGATATCCTCTTCCGGAATATCTACCTTTCCTACCTTTTCTGTCTTCAGTACACTGTAAAGAACAAATACCATCACAAGCAGGATCAGGATCTCTATAATAAAGAGTACGATCTTTCCGCCCTTATTCTTCTTTTTCTTTTTATGATGAGCACTGCCATGCGAAGCATGTGAGGAAGTACTGCTGTGCTTTACAGGAGCTTTTTTTCTGGATGAGCTTCTGTATTCACGCTCATATTCATACTCCTCTTCTTCCTCAGCCCTTCTCCTGGCTGCGGCCTTTCTTGCACGGATTTCCTCTTCCCGGCTTCTCTGGCTTGCCGGTCTCCTGTTTGCAGGTCTTTTTGGTTGCTGTGCCATTTGATCTTCTCCCTTATTCTACGATGTTTTCTTTCGTATTTTCTGTATACAATGGATAATTTTCTCACAAATCAGCGGTTTAGGCAACCCCTGACTATTATTATTTAGGTATTATTAAGATTTCTTAAAACACCATTAATATGCATTTTTATTGATAAAACCTTTAAAGATCGTAAGAAACATGATTCTGAAATCAAATCCCATGGACCAGTTTTCTATATAATAAAGATCATACTCGATTCTTTTACGGATAGAAGTATCCCCGCGATACCCATTGATCTGTGCCCATCCGGTCAGCCCCGGGCGGACCTGATGCTTGATCATGTACCTTGGGATCTCCTCTTTGAATTTCTCCACAAACTGCGGTCTTTCCGGTCTTGGTCCAACCAGGCTCATCTCTCCCATCAGGATATTGAAAAGCTGGGGCAGCTCATCAAGACTGGTTTTTCTGAGAAATTTACCAGCCTTCGTGACCCGTGGATCATCCTTGACTGTCCATCCCTTTTCTTCTGTAGACGGCTTCTGAACCTCCATCGTCCGGAATTTGTACATCCTGAACACTTTATTGTGCAGTCCCACTCTCTCCTGTGCAAAGATCACCGGACCTTCACTGGAGAATTTAATCATCAGTGCCGCTGCGATCATAAGCGGTGAGGATACGATGATTCCCAGCATGGAACCTATGATATCAACCGTCCGCTTGGCCACCCAGTTCAATGTATTGGTAAGTGGTACATAACGGATATTGATCACCGGCAGCCCCATCAGATCCTCAGTATAAGGGTGGCTTGGTACCAGTGAGTTATAATCCGGGATAAACTTTGTATGCACACCAGATTTTTCACACAGATCAACGATATATTCCAGATGATCATAATCCTTCAGTGCCAGTGTGATTGCAATCTCATCCAGCTTATTTTCCGGCAGGATATAGTGGATATTCTCAATACGGCCAACTACCTTGACCCCCTTGTACATAGTTCCGCTCGGGATCCTGTCATCCAGAATCCCTCTGACAACATAACCCCACTGGGGATTGGCATTGATCCTCGTGATATATTCCTCTGCTGCTCTGGAATAACCGATCAGCAGAATATATTTCAGATTATAACCACGTCTTCTGAAAAGCTGCAGAAGATTTTTGATCATCATCCTGCAGACAGTCGTAAGTATGATGTTGATCCCATAAAAGAGGAACATCATAATACGTGAGAAATGTGGCTGCTTAATCACATACAGTACTACAATAAAGAATACCAGACCTGCCGTATTTGCCGAAATGATATTGATCAGCTCTACCTTCCGTCTGGTGACTCTCTTTGGTTTGTACATATTAAAATAATAATATATCGCTATATATCCGGGCACCAGAAAATAAAGAAACCTGAAATAGGTTTCCTTGGAAAGAGCTCCCGCCCCCGGTTCCGTATCCGCAAACCCTGTTGCAAATTTTATATACCATGCAAGTAAATAAGAGATCAGCACCACAATGGCATCTACTACCAGGTGCAGTCTGTTAAAAACCTTCTGATTATCCTTGATCATTACCCTTACCTTCTCATCGGCATCTGGTTCACTTTCTTACCTTAACAATACTAGGTACATTCTACAATATTATACTCAAAAGCACAAGCGCCGTAATGTGTTCAGAAGCAGCTCCCATTCTGTCCACAGATAAAAAGGGAGCCTCTTCAGCTTAAAGTGTACCCGTTGTTCCCTTCCCTCTTTGGAAGCACACAGGGAGATTCCCTTTTTCAGGCCGGAAAGATAGCTTTTCCCCATCCCTTTTCTGACAAAATAAACACCCTTGATCAGGATCCCCAGCAGTAAAAAGGGCAGATTGATGAGCAGCTGCAGGGGCGGCATGTTTTTATAGATCAGATACAGATTGTTCCTCGCTGTCAGTTCCACCTTAAAGGGATTATGCCTGGAGCCCGATACCGCACTTCCCGCATGATATACCGCCGCATCCGGTGCAAACAGATTCCGGTATCCATAAAGATTGGCACGATAGCCCACATCCACATCCTCCAGATAGGCAAAATGTGCTTCATCAAATAATCCAATCTTTTCAAGCAGCTCCTTACGGTAGATCGCAGCTCCGGCACAGGCACTGAAGATCCGGTCACATTTTTGGTATTTTTCAACTGGCTGATCCTTTCCTCTGGCAAAGGCCCAGCCAAGCAGGCAGTAATAATCTCCTGCCCCATCCAGCTTCTCCGGCTCTCTCATCTGGATCATTTTAGCTTCCATGGAAAAACAGTTTCTCTCTTTCCCCATGGCCTCCTCCAGATGCTCAATACACAGAGGATCTGTCATTGTATCATTATTTAAAAGAAAAACATAAGGTGTTCCCGCCGCCTTGATCCCGGCATTGACTGCCGCCGAAAATCCTTTATTTTCAGGAAAGGAGATCAGCTCTGCTTCCGGGAATTTCTCCCTTACAAGTACGTCACTTCCGTCTTTTGAAGCATTATCCACCACAATGATCTCCGGGATCCGGCTTCCTGCATACAGAGACTTCAGACAGTTTTCCATATAAGCTATTCCATTATAATTGGGGATCACTACTGTTGTCAGTTCTGTTTTTCTCTGCTCCATGGATCCTTCTGCTTCCTTTCCTATATTTTCTCTGTCATGGCCGGATCATATACAATCCGCATGCCTTTTTGCCGGATCTGACAGCAGAGTTTCTTGCTCAGTTCCAGATAATCCACATCCTCCTTCAGGCTTCCCTTCCAGTCAAAACGTTTATTTACCGGGTTTTTCATATAAGGAAGCCCTGTCAGCTCCTCGATCAGCTTCTCTCCCGCCGGAGATGCCATCATGCAGCGGACATCGATCACTTCTGCCTCCTGCTGCAATACTGCCCGGTGCATATAACCGCTATATTCCTTATGCAGTCCTGCATACAGAGGCGTTCCGTCTTCTCTATAAATACCGCCTGCTATTTTATTTTTATGATCGACCAGGCGGCCTCCCACCAGTCCTACATCCGGTCTGTTGCTTAAAAGATCCGGTTCATACTCTATCCGGTAAAAGCCAAGATGCTTTAAGGAAACTACCTTTCCCTTAAAGCCACGGAGCTTAAGGAACCCTTCTACCGCACGCTTTCCCGCATCATAGGCATAGGCCTTGCTTGCCGGATTCTCTGCCGTGGAATCCCGGTGGCAGCGCCAGTGATACAGAACCTTATCTATATGGACAATGGGCAGAGGCTCTGCCTTGACTACCTGTCTGTTCTTTCCCATCATATGGTTTACCGCCCGGAGCACCAGATCATAATCCTGTGCCCCGTCACAGGCTCCGTTGAGCTGCAGCTCCTGCATAAGCTGCCTCTTCATCACCAGGAAATGACAGATATAATTATTAGACAAAATTAAATCAAGATTAAAGTTCTCTTTTCTATGTGGTTCAAAATAATGGGCAGCATCCCCATCACACTTGTCTTCATCAGAATACAGCATCTGTAACTCTGTATCTTCCCTCTTTGCCTGCTCAATCCTTTCCGCCATGGCAAACAGGGCATCCTCCGTCAGCAGGTCATCATGATCCAGTAATGCTGCATAATCTCCAGTAGCGTACATCAGTGCCTGATTGGTATTGGCAGAGATCCCACCGTTCTGTCTGATCCTCTTATACAGGATCCGCTTGTCCTGATACGACGCGATCACCTTTTCCGGTTCTTCACTTTTACTGGCATCTGCGAGGATCAGTTCAAAATTCCCATAGGTCTGCGTCAGTACTGATTCGATCATGGCCCGGAGCAGATCTTCCCTTGTTTCATAAACGGGCACAAGAATGCTGAACCGCACAGAAAAGCTCTCTCCTTCTTTTCTCTGCCGCTCCTTTTCTTCCTCCGCCAGTCCCTGATAGCAATATGAATCTTCCTTCTCACTGTCGATCCGTTCCCTGGCTGCATACCAGGCACTCCTGATCCCATTTTTTTTCAGGTAATTTATCGTCTTTCTGAAATTGGCCAGTTTAAAAATTTTTGCCATTGCCTGCTCCACAATCTCTACGACCGAATAACGGACACATGGAATTGATCCGCTGCGTCCGTTACTCGTTTTTTCTTTATAAATATGCTTTCAGATCCTCTGTCAGCTTCTCAAGCCTGACCTGTGCATCCTCAAGGCTGGTTCCCTTTACGCCCATGTAGAATTTGATCTTCGGCTCTGTTCCGGAGGGTCTTGCGCAGCACCAGGAATCATTGGTCAGATCAAAGTAAAGCACATTGGATTTAGGAAGCCCTGTAGGCTTTGTTTCGCCGGTTTCAAGATCAAGAACCGTATCCTTCTCATAATCTCTGAACTCTTTAACCCTGAGATCACCAAAGCTCTTCGGCGGATTGCTTCTGAGCTTGTCCATGATCGCCTGGATCTGTGCAGCTCCGTCAATTCCCTTCAGCGTCATGGCATACTGTGTTTCCTTATAATATCCGTATTTCTCATAAAGCCTCAGCATCTGATCCCATACGGTGATGCCCATCTTCTTGCACCATGCAGCCACTTCACACAGGCACATAACAGCCACAACAGCGTCCTTGTCTCTTGCATGGGTTCCTGCCAGACAGCCATAGCTCTCTTCCAGGCCAAATACATAATTGTTGCTGCCGGTCTGCTCGAAGAGCTTGATCTGTTCGCCGATGTACTTGAAGCCTGTCAGGACTTCTACGAAGCGAAGACCGTAATCCTTGGCAATAGCACCTGCCATGTTGGTGGTAACAATGGTAGTTACCAGTGCCGGATTCTCAGGCATGGTGTGTGTGGCAGTTCTTTCTCTTAAAATATATTCTGCGATCAGCATACCTGACATGTTTCCTGTGAAAGGCATGTACTCGCCGGTCTTGCTGTCAAGCGCATAGATACCAAGTCTGTCGGCATCCGGGTCAGTAGCAAGGACGATATCTGCATTCTTCTCCTTAGCCAGCTTCAGTGCCAGGGTAAAGGCCTTGGGATCTTCAGGGTTCGGATACTCCAGTGTGGTAAAGTCGGGATCTGGAAGCTCCTGCTCCGGTACTACATATACATGCTTGAAGCCAAGCTCTGAAAGGATTCTTCTGACCGGTACATTACCTGTTCCGTGGAAGGGCGTATATACGATCTTGATCTCATCTGCAACTTCCTTAATGATTTCAGGATGAATGATCTGCTTTTTCAGTTCTGCCATGTAAGCATCATCAATTTCCTTGCCGATTACCTGATACAGTCCCTTGTCCATGGCTTCCTTCTTGTCCATGGTCTTTACTTCATGATAGTCTGTAACATTCTTCACTTCTGTAATGATCTCTTTATCTCTGGGGGCAGTTACCTGTGCACCATCCTCCCAGTATGCCTTATATCCGTTGTATTCCGGGGGATTGTGGCTAGCTGTGATCACAATACCGGAAATGCAGTGCAGGGTACGCAGTGCAAAGGAAAGCTCCGGAGTCGGTCTTAATGCATCAAATACATATGCCTTGATTCCATTTGCACAGAGGCAGAGTGCTGCTTCATCTGCAAATTCGGGAGACATCCTTCTTGAGTCATAGGCGATCGCCACACCTCTGTCCCTGCCGCCCTGCTTGATAATATAGTTGGCAAGTCCCTGGGTTGCTTTTCTTACGGTATAAATATTCATACGGTTGGTACCGGCACCGATCACACCTCGAAGTCCGCCTGTACCAAATTCCAGTTCCTTATAGAAACGGTCTTCGATTTCTCCTTCGTTTCCCGCAATACTGCGAAGTTCTTCCTTGGTAGCTTCGTCAAAATATGCGTCCTTTAACCAAAAATCATACTGCTCCCTGTAGCTCATAAAGGTTCCTCCTCTTTCATTTACAATAGGTACTCATTATATCATGTTTTTAACGCAAAGTCACTTCTATCAAGTGAAAAATTGGGATTGTAATAGGGATCTCCTTTTTCCAGCACAGTCTTCCATTTTTCCCGGAAATGTGCAGATTCCCGGTTATAGCGCTCTGCCTTCTCCCCGCTGTCATCCAGGCCCCTTGATACCGATTCATAATGATAAAGCTCCGCAAAAGGAGTAAATACATTTAAGAGTCCCTTCTCCCTGAGCTTTAAACAGAAATCAACATCATTCAGGGAAATGGCAAAGCTTTCATCAAGACCTCCCACTTCCTCGAAGAGGCTCTTTTTCACAAGCAGGCAGGCTCCTGTCACAGCAGAAACATTCTGTGCATAGCAGAGCCTTCCCATATAGCCCAGGTTCTCTCTGCTCTGGCCGTAATGGCTGTGTCCGGCGGTTCTGTGCGCACCAAGCTGCAATACCACACCGGCATGCTGGATCGTCTTGTTTCCATAATAAAGCTTGGCCCCTGCCGCCCCCACATCCTCACGCTGGGCATACATCAGAAGCTCTTCCATCCAGTTGACGGTAATGACCTCTGTATCATTATTTAAAAGGAGGATATAATCTCCCTTTGTCTGCTTTACCCCAAAGTTATTTACGGCAGAATAGTTAAATCCATTCTGTCCCTCCGGCTTTTCATAAGTAACCACACGGATATTGTCATATTCCTTTAAGGAAGTGTAGTACTCAAAGATCTCCTTCGTCTCACTGCCATTTTCCACAATCACGATCTCATAATTTTCATAGGTCGATTTCTCCAAAATGGAAGTAATGCAGCGCTTCAGGTCTGCTGCGTGATCCTTGTTCGGGATCACAATGGAAATCATGGGATCTCCGATAATTTCATATCGGATCTTGAAAATGGTTTCAAAAGCCCTTGTCGAGGTGATCTGGAAATGGGTAAAGCCATGCCGTCTCAGATGGTCTGCCACAGCTCCCTTCGCCGCAGCCACTACATAAGGCTTTGCGTCGATCCCGGAGGCCACACTGCCCTCATGGCATCTCCAGTAATACAAAAGCTTTGGAATATGCACGATATGCTTTGCCCTGTCTGTCATACGAAGGATCATATCGTGATCCTGACTTCCGTCAAACCGGGAACGGAACAGCTCCTCCCCTTCCAGAAGCCTTTTTGCAAACACGCTGAAATGACAGATATAATTATTGGCCCGCAGATTGTCCACCGCATAATCCGGCTTGAAATGCATGGTCAGCATTTTATTGATATCACCATTTTTAAAGGTGGTTTCATCGCAGTAAATATAATCGGCATCCTGCTCGTTGACCGCCTTCACATATTCGTACAGCGTACTTGGATGCAGGATATCATCATGGTCAAACAACCCGATATATTCTCCCGTAGCCAGCTTCAGGCACTCATTGGTATTTCCGGAAATCCCTTCATTCTTTAAAAGCTTCTGATAAACGATCCTGCTATCCTTTTCCAAATATTCCCTGCAGATCCTTCCTACCTCCCCGTGCTCTGCATCCGACCCGTCAGCAAGACAAAGCTCCCAGTTCTGATAGGTCTGATTCAAAACAGATGTTATCATATCTCTGAGGAACGGTTCCGGCGTATTATAAAGAGGTACCAGGATGCTGATCTTTATCATCCTGTCAAAGACTGTCTCCCGCTCTTCCTTTGCCCTTGCTTCGTCCGGAAAGCTCTCTGTTCCATATCTGGCCATTGCCTTCCGTTCTATCTTCTTATAATCCAGCTTGGCAAGCACACCTCTGATACTTCCGCAGTTTTTCAGCCTGTCCCGCTGGCGGATCACGAAGTGCATGCCCCGTCTGAGCGGTGCACTGGCTTTCCAGAGGGGATTATTTTTGATCCGTGAAAGCTTGAAATTCAATTCTTCATTCTTTGCTTCCAGTACCGCCACACGCTCTGCCAGATCTGCTGTCTTGATATGTTCCTTTTCATAGGCTTCCTGATAATTCTTTTCTTCCGCCATATCTGTCTTCCTTATCCTTTCGCCCGCTTCGTTTCATCAAAGTAAACCTGTTCTTCTCCTGCCCGGAGCACCCAGCTGCTGTATGAGAACAGCTTCTGCCTGGAGCACCCATCCTCCATCAGCATTCCAAACCGGTACTGCCCCTTAGGAATGTCCAAAAGATGTACCTTTGCTGCAAACCCGGTCAGCTCCGTATGGATCTGATCCTTCAGGTTCCCGTCAATATCCGGGCGGTAACAGTCCCTGACCGGGATCAGGAGCTTTTCTCCTGTCTCCTTTTCTTCCAGAAACAGCGTCTTTTTATAACATGCGTTATCAGATCCGATCACAAAGGCATAGCCCTGGAAATAGTATCCCTCATCTTCCTCTGCAGGAAGTATCTTTCCCCTGCCAGCCGCTACACCATACTTCCATTTATAAATATCCATGGCACATTCCATACCAAGTACAACGCAGGCATCCTCCCTGGCATTCTCCGGCAGTTCTTTCTTCTGCACCCTGCTCCACGACATATCCATGGACACCTGATAATGATAAGCCGGTGTGTATTCTGACTCCAGCATATCTGTCGTAAGATATTTACTATAATAGGGATCCTTCCCATAGCAGTCCTGGTGCCGCTCGTAAAGCACATCCTTTTCCCGAAGAAGCCGGAGCTGCTTTTCCTCAGACTCTCCGTCCTTTCCACGGCTCAGTGATTCATGGTGGTACAGCACCACATCATTTCTCTGTATATTATCATATCCGCTTTCAAAAAGGGTATAGCAGAGATCCACATCATTGAAGGCTACTGCAAGACCCTCGTAGAAGCCGCCAAGCTCTTCAAACCTCTTCCTCTGAAGCATCAGGCAGGCTCCGGTCACCCCCATCATATTGTGGACATACCGGTTCCTTCCATAATAGTGGTCATCCTTATCATCCAGAAGCTGCAGCTTATGCGCCGGTCCCACATGCAGATTGGTAATCCCGGCATGCTGGATCACAGTAGAATCAGGATACAGGAGCTTAGCACCTACTGCTCCCACCCGCTTCAGCGATGCCTTTTCTGCCAGCTTCACAAGCCAGTCTCCCTGAATGATCTCCATGTCATCATTCAGGAAAAGGAGCAGATCTCCTTTTGCCATGGACGCTCCCAGATTACACATCCGCGAGAAATTAAAGGCCATGGACTCATAATGATAGCAGATTTCTCTGCACAAAGGATAATTTTTCTGCTGTAGTGCTTCTATATTTTGTTTAATCAGGATTTTATTTTCTTCTCTGCTTCCATTATCTACGAGAATGATCTCGTAAGGGATCCCCCCTTTGGTACGCTCGGTCAACGAGCTGATACAGTGGAACAGCACCTCCGGATTATCCTTGGAAGGGATGATAACTGATACCAGATGGTCTTTCCCATCTTCCGGCTGCCAGCTGTCCTGTCTTTCATACCCGAATGCACAGTCCGCGGGCAGCCGCATTTCCTTCACGGCTCCATACCCTTCCTCCGCCGTATGATACAGCACCTCATCTATATGTCTGACACAGCCTTTCCCTGTCAGACTGATTTCCTGACCGATTCCCCGGTTGATCACCTGATAACACAGCTCATAGACTGCATTTTTCCGGGTCAGAGCCTCCTTTGCTGACAATCCTTCCACAAGCTGCTTATTCTGATCAAGGCACTCGCACACGGCTCTCGCCGGAAGTGCCACCAGACTTCCCATATAGAAATACGAAAGGAAGGTATCCGGAGACCAGTCCGGCTTAAACCAGGGTTTCTCTCTTCCCTGTTCTGCCAGCACATCTTCATCTCCATATACCAGAACCGGCATTTCTTCATTCCATGTCTTAAACAGCATCGGCAGCGCAAGATCTGACAGCATCCCCTCAGCCATGGCAAATAAAATAACATTTGTATTTTTATCTTCGCCAAATGCTCTGATCTCCGGGATCCAGGCCTCTTCTCCCTTTCCATCCTGCCAGACCGGCAGGCAAAGGAATTTCACTGTATTTTCCGTACCTTCTTCTTTTTTTCGTACTTCATACCAGACAGGTGTCCGGATCATTTTTGAATGTATTCCTTCATTTTTGTATCCGGAGCCGTCCTGTGTTTGTTTTTCCGCTTCATTTTTCAGACATTTCTCATGTACTGATATAATGATCTTATCAATTCGCAGTTTTTCTTCCTGTTGCCTGATCCATCCATCATAGGTCATTTTCAGCCCATTCAGTTTTTTTTCGTAACTCCTGAACTGTTTTTTCATCAGGATATTTTTTGCAAACCGTTTCAGATCTGTCACGTTCATTATCCTTTCCGGAACAGATGCTTACACCCGTTCATAACATCAAAAGCCATATCCATCGCCACTGGGGACAGCTTCATCCGAAGGTGCAAGGTATTTTCACCAGTAACCGGCATCTCCAGTACAGAAAAGGTCATTCCCGGATCCATGGTTGCAAATACCCATGTCTGATCCTTTACCTTCCTGCCATTGGTGGCAAAATTCTTATCACTTAACTGTACTCTGCTTCCGTTCAGCAAAACCTCTTCCATCCTTACGATACAGCTTCTGTCTGCAGGGTCTACCCGCAGCGCCCGTACATTGCCGTCAAAAGGAATATCCACTTCTATGGTATCCTCATCTGCATATACATCCGGCAGATACTCTGAGTTCTGCTCACTGAAGCCTTCTCCAAAGTCACGGTACACCTGGATCCTCTCATCCAGTATCTTCTGCAGATGCCCCTTTGCCAGCTTCTTCACATCAATACAATAGGTACCGATCCCGGCCCGGATCTCGCCCATGGACTTATGCTTTCCGGTCACCTTTTTCTGGAACGCCTCTTCCCTAGCCCGGTATTCCTCTGCCTCCTGCTGCGTGATATGAAGCTTATTCATGATCCGGTCAAGATCCAGTTTATTTCTTCTTTCTTCTTCCAGAATATAGCAGTAGATTGCCCGGAAGGCGATCTCCTTTGTACTGATCTTTTCTTCCATCGTCCACTCATAATCGATCACAGTGAACCGGTCATCCTTTACAAGGATATTGGCAAAGATCAGATCGTAATCTGTCACACCGCTGTCTTCGCCATAGGAAATAAGCTGCAGATACCGTTCAAACAGCCGTTCAAATTCCTCTGTATCATCCTGAAAAAGTGCCTTATCCATCAATTCTTCCAGCGTCACACCCTCTTCAAAGTCAAAGCCGGCATAGCTGCCATCCGCCGGAAGGGTACATTCATTGATCCTAAGGTCACTTCCCGCATAACGTTCTTTCAGCAGTCTGCAGGAGTGCTCCATTTCCCGTACATGGCCTTTTGCCTGCTCTGTCAACGGATATTTCCGGATTTCCCTGCCCTCTGCTGTCTCCAGAAGTGCCGTGCAAAGCTGATAGCTTTCTGCCCGGTCATTGCTGTATTTCACATAGGTCGCCTGTGGCATTTCCCCCGTGATCACCATAAAGGAATTGGAGAAATCCGGGAAGCTTCCATCCTCGATCAGTCCGTCATATACATATTTTTCATTAAAGGTAATCAGTCTGTCCCTGTCAAAGTTCCGGATATTATCTGTCAGCTCTCCTACCACTGGCAGTCTCCTGTCAGAGTAGATCACTGTCGGGAATTTATAATCCGGGTAGGGATAATAGAAGGAATAATCAGATACCCCACAGCTTTCAAGGATCCTGCAGAGTCCCTTTCTGCTGAAGGTTCTGGCACTGCCGCCATCCGGATATCCTTCAAGACCGGAAAACCACGTTCCCAGGTGATCCTCCTTGCATCCGGCAAAGTACTTAAGTCCCAGCTTATTTTCAATTGCGATCACCAGATGACCGCTCTTTTTCACATGACGCAGCATGATCTTCAGAAAATCTTCATAGGGTGTTTTCGAGGGGATATAGGATGCCCCATATTCAAACACACCGATCAGACATACGAAATCATAGTCTGCCGGAAGCTCCGGCTCGATATCCTTAAAGTTTCCCACATGGATCGTGATATTGTCCTGATCCTGGTTTCTCCAGGCATTGATATGGCTTCTTCTGGCTGACAGATCCACACAGGTCACTTCTCCTGCCTTCTGCGCCAGCTTGTCCGTGATCGCACCACATCCGGATCCAATCTCAAGCACCTTATGCTCCTTCGTAATGGGAAGCCAGTCCACAATATTGGCCCGTAAGGGAGATAAATGATACAGGATCGGCCAGCTGTTTTTTTCCTCGATCAGCTCCTGATATTCCACTTTGGAAGCATTTTTCACGATACCAAGCAGTTCATCCTCGATCGCTCCATCACTATACAGATCTTTTCCCGGATAATGGCTGTAATCCAGTCTGACACTGCCGATTCTTTCTGGCAGGCTGCTGATCAGCTCCTCCTGCTGCAGACGGATCGGCTTTCTTACTCCATCCTGATTCATGGGCTTACTCCTTTTCCTGCTGTGAAAGCTCCTTCACAACGACTCTGGAATTCATATCATAGTATCCAACAGTATCCTTATCAGAGATCACCGTCATGTTTATCACATCATACAGTCTGTGATATACCTGAAACTCTTCCTTTTCAAAACCAGTCACACCAAACGAAAGAAGATACTCTCCTCCCTGCAGGTCGATCTTCTGGGTAAAGGTGATCTCCATGTCTCTGCCTGCCCTCACCGGAGAAAGAAATGCCTTTTCCACCATGGTATTGGTTCCTGTGATCTCCACACCCTTGATATTCTTGATCGTAAAGGCAAAAATAGGAGCTTCTATATCATGCTCAAAATGCACCTGCATGGTGATCGTACATTCCTTTCCCTTCAGCAATGCACTGGTCTCTCTTCCCATATCATCTGTTATTTTATATCCGGTGATCATGGCGTCCTTCGTTCCGTATTCCAGCAGCTCCGGATTCACTTCACCCTTCACTGTGCCAGCCGCCGCTGCCGCTGCTGCGGTGATCTCCTTATCAGAAAGGAGGCTATGATCGTCCGCAGCCGGTACGTACTGACCTACCAGCACCTGTTTATAAGCATCGATCATTTCCTTGGGGGAGCCTTCTCCAAGCTTCACGCCCTGGTTCAGCAGTACAACCCTGTCGCAGTATTTACTGATGCTGCTTAAGTCATGGCTGACAAAAACGATGGTCTTTCCCATCTCCTTGAACTCCTCAAACTTGTGATAGCACTTTGCCTGAAAGAAAACATCTCCTACCGACAGCGCTTCATCCACAATCAGGATCTCCGGTTCAATATTGATGGCTACAGCAAAAGCCAGCCGTACAAACATACCGCTGGAATAGGTTTTGACCGGCTGATGTACATAATCCCCAATATCTGCAAAATTTAAAATATCATCCATCTTTGCATCGATCTCCTTCTTGGAGAAGCCGATCATCGTACCGTTCAGATATATATTTTCAATCCCGTTATATTCCATATTAAAGCCGGCACCCAGCTCCAGCAGTGCGGAGATCCTTCCATTCACATGGACAGATCCTCCTGTTGGATTCAGAACACCCGTTATTATTTTCAGGATCGTAGACTTGCCGGAGCCATTGGTTCCGATGATTCCCACCGTCTCTCCCTGATAGATCGTCATATCCACGCCCTTTAAGGCATAGTGCTCCTTGTAGCGCTTCTTTCTGCCAAATCCAAGAGCCTCCTTCAGACGATCTGAAGGCTTATCATACAGCTTATAGGCCTTTTCCAGTCCTTTTACCTGTATTGCGACCTTTTTTTCATCCATTTTCCCAGTTCCTTTCTCTGTCCTGTAAAGTATGCCACAATCTCCCTACAGAACATCTGCAAAGTGAACCTTCAACCGTTTAAAGATCAGTGATCCCACACAGAACAGTGTCACAGTAAAGATCCAGAAATACGTGGAGGAATAAAAATGTTCAAAGAACCATTCATCTCCATAAATCGCATTGCGATATCCATTGACAATATAAACAAGGGGATTGAGCTTCACCAGCGTCACCAGTCTGTCATCCCCGATCTGGCCGATGTTCCAGAGGATCGGTGTTGCCCACATCCCAACCTGCAGGCCGATATTAATGATCTGGGAAAGATCCCTGAAAAAGACGGTAATCGCACAGGTACAGTAGCTCATTGCCAGCATCAGTACAAACAGACAGAAGCTGTAATACACGATCTGGATCGTATAGATGGTCGGGTAGTATCCGTAGATTCCGGCTACAACAAGCAGTACTCCCGCAAAAAATACATGGATAAAGGTAGCTGCTACCAGCTTAATGATCGGCAGGATACTGATGTTAAATACCACCTTTTTCACCAGATAGCTGTACTCCAGAAGAGCATTGGTGCCGCTGGTGATCCCCTCTGAAAAATAAAACCAGGGAACAAGACCTGCTGTCAGGAAAAGCACATACGGTACCTCCACTCCGCTGGCCACCATTTCACTTCTGGTATTAAAGATCACATCAAAAACCACATAATACATGGCCACCGTTACAACCGGCTGTACCAGTGCCCACAGAAATCCAAGATAAGAACCGGCATAACGCTTTTTAAAGTCATTTTTGGCAAGCTTCCAGATCAGCTCCCTGCTCTGGAAAAGTTCCCTCGGAATGATAAACATCCTGTCATAATACACACTGAAGATCACACATGCCAGCAAAAGAAGTGCACAGGCACAGAATTTCTTCAGATTTTCCGTGTGGATATCTGATGCCAGCGGATTACTATGGCTGACTACCATAATCCCCACCAGAATACAGATCCCCCAGAAAATACCAATTCCCACCGGCTTTGGAACAGATTTCAGCACAGATGCCAGTGATTTCTTTTCTTTACTGTTCATGCTGTCCTTTTCTCCATTCGGTGTAAGCTTTAAGTCCGCCCCACTTCTGATCCTTGTCTGACATCACAAGCTCAGTTCCCGGCGCAAAGGGCCATTCCACGCCGATATCAGGATCATCGAACTTAAGACCGCCCTCATCACCCGGATGATAAAAATCTGTACATTTATAAGCAAACTCCGCATAGTCGGAAAGGACAAGGAAGCCATGTGCAAAATTCTTGGGAATAAAAAACTGCTTCTTATTTTCTGCAGAAAGGACAACACCATGCCATTTTCCGTAGGTTGCAGAACCGGGACGCAGATCCACAGCCACGTCAAATACCTCCCCGCTCACCACACGGACCAGCTTGTCCTGTGGATATTCAATCTGGAAATGCAGTCCTCTCAGCACATTCTTCACAGAGGCTGACTGATTATCCTGCACAAAGATCTGGTCAATTCCTGCTGCCTTATAATCATTATAATTGTAGGTTTCCATAAAATACCCTCTGGCATCTCCATATACCGCCGGGGTAATGATCTTCAGTCCTTCAATCTCACATGTCTCAACTGTTATTTTTCCCATTTCTGTCCGGGAACGTCTCTACAGACCTTCCGCAACCTCCTTTAAATATTGGCCATAATTGGTCTTCATCAGTGGCTCCGCCAGCTTTAAAAGCTGTTCCTTATCAATAAAGCCTCTCTTATAGGCAATCTCTTCAATACAGGAGATATAGAGCCCCTGTCTCTTCTGGAATGCTGCCACGAAATCTGCCGCATCCAGCAGGGAATCATGATTTCCGGTATCAAGCCACGCAAAGCCTCTTCCAAGGGTTTCCACCCGCAGGGTTCCTCTTCGCAGATATTCATTGTTGATACTGGTAATCTCAATCTCTCCGCGTGCAGAGGGTTTCACATTGGCTGCGATCTCCACAACATCATTGTCATAGAAATAAAGTCCAGGTACCGCATAATTGCTCTTTGGATGCTCAGGCTTTTCTTCAATGGAAAGAGCCTTCCCGTTTTCATCAAATTCTACGACACCATACTCTCTCGGATCTCTGACATAATAGCCGAAAATGGTCGCTCCGCTTTCTCTGGCTGCAACCTCCCGAAGTACCTTTGAAAAGCTCTGTCCATAAAAAATATTATCCCCAAGCACAAGTGCCACAGAATCATCTCCGATAAAATCTGCGCCGATGATAAAGGCATCAGCCAGTCCTCTTGGCTGCTCCTGTACCGCATAGGAAAACTTCATGCCAAGCTGGCTTCCATCAGAAAGCAGTTCCTCAAATACGTGGATATCACGTGGTGTAGATATGATCAAAACCTCCCGTATCCCGGCCAGCATCAGTGTGGATAACGGATAGTAGATCATGGGCTTGTCATAAACCGGCATGATCTGCTTGCTGATGGCCTTGGTGAGAGGATATAATCTGGTTCCCGAACCTCCTGCCAGAACGATTCCTTTCATTGCATAACCCTCCATTCCATGCATTGCATAATCTATATCAGTATACCACAAAATGGGAGTGATTGTAAATCACTCCCATTTTATCTGTGTTTTCTGTGTTTTCATGCTCTGTATTTTATTTTGTATGGTACATATCTTCGTAATACTTCTGATAATCACCGCTTGTTACATTCTTCAGCCATTCCTCATGCTCAAAGAACCATGCGATAGTCTTCTTAATGCCATCCTTAAAACAGGTTTCCGGCTCCCAGCCGATCTCTGCCTTAATCTTGTCCGGTGCGATCGCATAGCGTCTGTCATGTCCCTTACGATCCTCTACATAGGTGATCAGATCTTCACTGACCAGTGCCTTTCTTGGATCATCATCAGGAAGCATTTCCTGCAGAGTGTCAAGAATAATATGAATAATCTCGATATTCTGCTTTTCATTGTGTCCACCTACATTATAGGTTTCAAACAGGCGTCCCTTTTCCTGTACCATATCAATGGCCTTGGCATGATCTTCCACATACAGCCAGTCACGGACATTCCTTCCATCTCCATAAACCGGAAGCTTCTTGCCCTGCAGTGCATTGTTGATGATCAGCGGGATCAGCTTCTCCGGGAACTGATAAGGTCCGTAGTTGTTGGAGCAGTTGGTAATATTAGCCGGGAAATGATACGTATCCATATACGCCTTTACCAGCATATCTGACCCTGCCTTGCTTGCAGAATAAGGACTGTGTGGTGCATAAGGGGTGGTCTCATAGAAATAACCGCCATCCTCACTTAAGGAACCATATACTTCATCGGTAGATACATGCAGAAACTTCTTATCTGCTTTAAAACTGCCATCCGGAAGCTCCCAGGCTGCCTTGGCACAGTTCAGCATAACAGCGGTTCCCAGCACATTGGTCTGTACAAAAACCTCAGGGTGTTTAATACTGCGGTCTACATGGCTCTCTGCCGCGAAGTGGACTACTCTGTCAATATCGTTCTCAGCAAACACCCTGCTGATGGCTTCCTTATCACAGATATCTGCTTTCACAAAGGTATAATTGTCTCTTTTCTCAATATCCTTCAGATTCTCCAGATTGCCCGCATAGGTCAGGGCATCCACATTGATGATCCTGATCTCCTTGTCATATTTCTTAAACATGTAATGAATATAATTTGAGCCAATAAAACCAGCTCCTCCTGTTACCAGATAGGTTCTCATTTCTTTTCTCCGTTTCTCTTTCACTGATATCTTATCTACGGTTTACTATAACGCATATTCTGCCAGATTACAACCTCTAATACCCCAGATAGCTGATGTTCATATCCACATTTCCACTGATACCGGACACCTTGCCTTTGGAGGAATACTGCCACATATCATACTTGGTTCTTGTATAGGAAGGTGCTGCCGCATACTGTGCCAGCCAGATCTTGTAGCCTGTCAGGCTGGGTGTATTCATATAGCTGGTAAACCATGTCTTATTGGCATAGATACCTGCCTTATAGCCAGAATTCTGGATTGTCTGACAGAATGCCCTGCAGACTGCTGTACGGGTATCTGCACTGATCGCATCTCCCCGTCCGTTGCTGGCCTCTACATCAAGGAATACCGGATAGCTGATATTATAGCCTTTGATCAGGCTTAATACCATGGATGCTTCCTCTACCGCTTCTACCTCATTTACTGCCTGGGTGAAGAAATATACGCCTACCTTCAGACCTGCATTCTGGGCTCCCTGGATATTGCTCCTGAACTTTGGATCCTCGATCAGGGCTCCTGTTGTAGAACCCCGGTATCCGCATCGGATAATTACATAGGATACACCACTGTTTTTCACTGCTTTCCAGTCAATGCCGCCGTTCCACTTGGAAACGTCAATTCCCATATGACCGGAGCCGGTATCCAGCACACCGTTATCATTAAACTTGTATTCTGCCCCCTGGATAACCTGCCGTCCGGTCACCTTATTTCCGTTTTTGTCAAAGAAATAGGTTGCACCATCAATGGTCTGCCAGCCGGTATATCTGTACTCCCCTGTTGTTTTGCTGCTCTTTCTGTAAAACTCCTTAATATCATTATTATAATAATCTGCGTACTTGGCTTCCCGGAAATTACCGTTGCTGTCCTTGACATACAGCTTATCACCGCTGTTGTTCTTCAGATCTGTCTTGGTATCCGTTCTGGCACTGTTTGCAGGTGTTGGCGTAGCACTCGGCGTAACCGTAGGGGTCGCCGAAGGTGTTACAGACGGACTCGGACTTACCGATGCACTGGCACTGGCTGACGCGGATGCAGACGGTGTTGCCGTAGGTACTGCTGTAGGTGTCACTGCAGTCGGTGCCGCCGTTGCTTCCGGTGACTTTGTTTCCTGAGGCTTTTCGGTCGGTGCCGCCGTTACCTCCGGTGACTTTGTTTCCTGAGGCTTTTCGGTCGGTGCCGCTGTTGCTTCCGGTTCCGGAGTCGGAGTCTCTGTCTGTACCGGTTCCGGAGTCATCCCACTGTTATTATTTCCGCCGCTCTCTTCTTCAAACTTCCTGGACAGCAACCGGAAGCCCGCTGCTGTCTTGGCAGCAGGATCTGTAATATCTGACCGCGAAACCTTTTCATAGCTGTCCTCAGACTTCTCAGTTCCTTCTATCAGTGTCCTGGTCGATTCTACCCATTCTACCGTGTCCGTATTAGTGGATTCCACTTCTGTATTATTGACTGCGGTATCCTCTACTGCTGCATTGACCTGTGCTTCTGATTTGATCTCATCAGCCACTTCTACCTTTTTATATTCAATCGTATCCTTAACGGTAATAGTCACCGCTTCCTGGCTGAAGCTGTATTCGTCAAGACCGGAAGGTCCAATGATCGCTACCTTATATTTCCCAGGGGCAATATTCTTTTCATAAATAATACCATCCTTATCATCATCCTTCAGCACATAGCTCTTGCCATCCGGGGGTGTTACCTCTGCTTCAAAAGCAATGCTTGGTATCAGCTTTCCTGAAGTTTTGTTAACAAACTTGATCTTCAGGTCTTTTTGGATAGAAGTCATATTCATCATCACTTCTATCTTACCTGTATTCTCATCAACCTGTTTTTCCTCTTTTTCAAGCCTTTCAAGCTCCTCTGCCATGGCACGCGAGGACTGTGCATCTGCTATGGCAAGCAGACCGCTCTCTCCGATCACAGGGATATTTTCAAGACCCTCCCCTATCTGTGCAAAAGCCGCGATCGCTTTTGTCTCTGCTCTGGCATTCAGGTACATACTTCCCGCTACGATTCCAACTGCGATCACAATGATACCGGTCAGAGCCACTGCATAATCTGTGAGGGTGCGTTCTTCGAGGAAATCTATAATCCTGCCAAGGCCATCTCTCCTTCTTCTCCGGAAAGCATACGCCCTGTCATCTTCCTCCTCATCATCTTCATAATCCTCGTCGTCTTCGTAATCCTCGTCGTCCTCGTAATCCCCGTCGTCTTCGTAATCCTCGTCGTCTTCGTAGTCCTCGTCGTCCTCGTAATCCTCGTCGTCTTCGTAATCCTCGTCGTCTTCGTAGTCCTCGTCGTCTTCGTAGTCCTCCGCATACTCATCCTCATCATATGCAGCTTCTGTTTCGTCCTCTTCTATCTCATCATAATCATCATCGGACTCATATTCATCGAATTCATCGTCTTCATATTCGTCAGTCTCTCCGTCCCACTCGTCCTCATACTCTTCCATGTCATCATCAAAATCCATCCACTCCATGGATCTGTTTCCTGACTTCCTGACATTTCCTGCCCGCTTTTTTTTCTTCTTATTATGTAAAAAAAGTCTGCTCATTCCAGTTTTAATCCTCCAGCTTCTGTCCAGCCCGTCTGCTTCGGACAGCATTTACCCAAAATAATTACATTTTAGTATATCATTTTCACCCTGTAAGCACAATTCCTTTCTCTTTTTGCTATTCTTAAAAAAAACTTAATGTCATTTTCCCTAAATTTCTGCTGTCGTCTTTTCCCGAGTGCCGAAAAAACATAGTCTATTTTTCCCATTTTTGCTAATTTATACGATAACTTAACAAAATCTTAACTGTTTTCACGGATTTAGCCATTGACAAAGATTGTAAAAAAAATATAATATTAAATCAGATTTACAACTTATAAAAGGGGGAATTTTATATGATGTATATGCATTACTGCAAAAAATGTCACCGGATCATGATGCTGACCGGTCACAAGATGATCTGTCCAAGGTGTACAGATCCACTTACGGAGCTTCGTATCTCCTACCTGGACTATGTTGATCTCGGTCCCGGAGAACGGGAAGCACTTCTTCAGAAATGTGCCAATGAAAGCGAACTGTCAGGTCTGAAGACAACCTACCGGATGTACAAGTACAGCAAATGGTACCGGGAACTGCAGGCAGAAAATTCTGACGAGCTTCCCATCACGGTTCTGCTTGCCGAAAAAGCCAACAAAGCACATCACAAGTAATACACAGCAATTCCTGCAAAGATCAGCGCCATTCCCAGGACTTTTCTTTTGGTGATCTTCTCATGGAAGAAGAAATAACTAAGGATCAGCACCATGATATATCCGGTCGCTTCCACGATCTGCACATTGGTAAAGTCCATACCGGAATAGGCGATGATCGTCAGGAACATAGAAAGAAACATCATTCCATATCCACAGATCACGTAAGGATTCAGATATTCGTAGATTATGGATCGATAGGTTTTCTGTGCACTCTTCTTTAACAGGATCTGTGAAAAGGATGCCACTACCACAGACAGGATCAGGATCAGTAAATGTGTATTCATTCCTTTACCTCCTCACTGTTCAGCACCACGATCCCAACGATCACAAGCAGAATGCCTGCCACCTTTGTCAGTGTGATCTGTTCTTTAAATAAAAGTGCGCCAAAAACCATGGCCCACAAAAGGACAACTGCCTTATTGGAATAGGCAACCGACAGTTCCATTCTCTTGATCAGCTGCTGCCAGAGGATCGCATAAACGCCAAGTACACACAGCTCCAGTCCGTAAAGCAGAATAAAATTCAGGCTAAATGGCTCCTGCGCCGATGCAAATTTCGCAACTACACTGTTAATACTGTAGATAAAAAAAACAATCTGAAGCATCAGAATATCTTTGATCTGAAACTTCCTTTTCTGATCTTTCATAACCTTCTCACCTTCCACCGGATGCTTATTACCGGATGTCCGTTTTTGAAATACGTTACTATTCTATCACATCCCCTCTGGCCAGTATATTAATTTTTTATGAATTAGGTAGATTTTTAGGCAGAATAATAGTAGAATAGCAGGGTACATTCCCTTAGAACAGGAGATTATCAATGAAAAAAGAAATAAAAGCCCAGGAGCTGCCTGATCCTGAAATTGAAGATCTGGATCTGGAAATGGACAGTATTCCAGATGCTCAGGCTGATGATGACGATACAGACAATGATGCATCTGATAATGAAGACAGGAGTCCGTCTGATACTGATAATGATAATGATAATGAAAGCGATGACATCGAGGATGTCGATATGGACAGTGTCCCTCCCTCGGAAGAAAAAGCTGCCGGCTCCGGCAGACAGCCACATATCCAGCTTGGTCTTCACCTGATCCTGCTGGCAGTCATCCTCTTTATCGGCGGCTTCTCTGTTTACCGCCTGGTGAAATGGAATCAGGGCACGAAGCTCGAGAAGATCGATCCCAATGAAGATACCTCCGAATTTGACATCGAGACTAATGATATGATCATCCCCATGGATTCTTCCAGACTGGAAGGTCATGAGGATGACGGCGTGACGACGATCCTCTGCCTCGGCAATAATCCCTTTGCTGATGACAGAAGCGGCGACGGCCTTGCTTCCCTGATCGCAGGTAAGACAAACTCTACTGTATATGACTGTTCCTTCCCGGATTCTTCTGCTGCCTGCAGGTATGCCATTTACAATCCGGAGTATACAAAGGATCACTTCAATTTATACTATGTAGTAGAAAGCCTGCGCAGCGGTGACCTGACAGCCATCAATTCCATTGCCGGAGATGAGCCTGATCCCCGTTATCAGGAAGCTGTAGATGTAATGAAAACAGTAGATATGTCCAAGGTTGATATTCTGATCATCATGTACGACAGCACCGATTATAACAATGGCACTCCCTCTGATAATCCGGATAATGCCTACGATGTAACTGCCTTTACCGGTGGTCTGCGTATTTCCCTTAAAAATATTCAGGAAACCTGGCCATACATCCGTATTTTCGTAATGTCACCAACCTATGCCCAGTACATGGACGAGGACGGGAATCTTCACAACGGCACTACCACAGATCTTGGCAATGGTACCCTGAACCACTATCTCCTCAAGGAGATCGATGCTTCCATGGACTGCGGCGTATCCTTTATCGATAACTACTTTGGCACGATCAACGAGGATAATTACAAAGAATACATGCGCGACTATATGCATGTCAATCAGGCTGGACGCGAAAAGCTTGCAGACCGCATCGCCGCCATCATCAATGCCACAACAGGCACTGCAAATGCAACAGAAGAAGCTTCCTCCTGTGAATAACTACTCACCAGAAAGAAGCTCCTCAAAATCATAATTCTGAACAATGGTTTTCATGTGGGAAAGATATTCATCAATCGTCTTTCCCTTTTTTGATCCCTCTTTTGCCACAAGTCCTGTGCTGCCATCTGCAAAGCACTCTGTCATAAACCTGTTATACCTTGGATGATAATGGCTGTAATCCGCATAGTTATTCAGATCCAGGATGATATCCTCTCTGTCCGGGAAAAAATAGACCTCCACATTATCATAGGCATTCAGCCGCTCTGCCAGATACCGGTACTGTGCAAGAGTCGCCTCCAGATGATTTCCAACAACCACATCATTCCAGAACAGAATACTGTACGGCGGAAAAAATACCACAAACTTGGTATCCGGATTCTGTTCAATATAGGGACAGATGTTAACATCCAGATTTTCCCTTGTCCCGGGCAGATATTCCTCTGCCGGTGCTTCCTCCTCCACAGGCTGCGGACTTTCATAATTATGCAGCACCCATTCTTTATTATAATATTCCTCAGTCCACCAGCTGGCATATACATTTGAGAGATTCGTCGGATCCGGATCTGCCATAGGCCTCAGGATGTAATTCAGGATCACATCCTTATTCAGTACATACTCTATGTCATTCAGATAATTGTCATCATACAGATATTCCGGGATAGGATACTTTGTCTCATCTACACCACCCATATAGGTGATCACATCAATACCAAGAAAAACCTCTTTTACCTCGTGGCCGCTGTCAAAGATGATCTTCATGATATTGGACTGATCCTTCGGGTATGCACCGCTGTAGCTCAGCTTGATCGTATTGAGTCCCATCAGCTCTTTAAACCAGTCTGTCTGAAAATTTACGGTCATGGAGGATCCAAGGATCACGCTGTCATATTCCATATGCTCTGCCATCCCCGGATTCTGGGAAAGCTGATTGTCGATCAAATACGGAAAGCCCTTCAACGGCTTATGATAATGGAAAAAAGGATCTACTATAATGACCAACGTCATTGCCAGTATACAGCCCAGAATAAAGATGCCAAGCAGTCCTGCCACTGCTTTCCGAAAGGCTGATTGCTTCATCGTTCAAAATCTCTCTTTCTAAAAATTCAGGTAAATAAAGGAGCTGACACCGCCAAAGCCAAGCACACACCATAGTAAAAGGCCTGCCAGTACCAGCGTGGACAGGGCTCCCGGCTTTATCTTTTCTGCCATTCTTACAGCGCTTTCCTTTTTCATGGAAAGGACAAGTGCCGCTGCCAGGATCAATACCATCAGTATGTAATGCGCATACTGCCAGGAATCCAGATGCAATACCTTGATCACGTACCAGAATTCATCCAGATTAAAGCTTCCGGCAAGATTCCAGTTTATCCTGGTAAAGGTAAGACTTCCCATCCGTTTAAACAGTGCCAGTGCATCTCCTATAGACGGTGCCCGGAAGAATACCCACGCAGCATTCACAAACAAGAAAGTAAGGATCGTGCAGTAGAGCTTTCTGATCCTGGATTGGAAATCCACCCTTCTCTCCATTCCTCCTGATGCCACAGCTCTGTCCTTCCTCCTGTCATGCAGCCATCTTGTGATCACATACAGTACGCCATGCATGCCACCCCAGATCACAAAGGTAAGTCCTGCCCCATGCCAGATACCGCTCACAAGAAATACCACCAGTGTATTTACATAGGTACGGATTCTTCCCTTCCGGTTTCCTCCCAGCGGGATATACAGATATTTCGTAAAGAAACGGGTCAGTGTGATATGCCAGCGTTTCCAGAAATCCATGATGTTTTCTGCCCGGTAGGGCATATCAAAATTTAACGGCAGCGAAATAGAAAAGCACCTTGCAATTCCCATTGCCATATCGCAATAGCCGGAAAAATCAAAGTAAAGCTGCAAGGTATAGGACAGCATGACGATCAGTGCATCCGGTGTATTCAGTACCGATAGATTGCTGTATCCAAAATCTACTGCTTTTCCAAGCGTATCTGCAAGCAGCACCTTCTTTGACAGTCCAAGAATAAACAGTGTCAACCCTCGATACAGATTCTCAATGGAAAATCCCTTTTTTCCGCTCTCCTGATACGCAGGCAGAAAATCCGTCGGAAGTGCTATTGGGCCTTCCATGATCTTAGGGAAGAAGGTGAGATACACACTGTAATCAAGAAGGCTCGTCCTTTTCAGGCTTCCCCGGTATCCCTCCATCAGAAATGCGATCTGGCTGAAGGTAAAGAAGCTGATCCCCAGTGGTACAAAGGTGCTTCCCGTATATTTAAAAATGCCAAGCACCAGCAGATCGAGAAATATCCCCCCTGCCAGAAATGCTTTCTTTTCCTTCCTTTTTTCTATCTGTCTGTAAAAGGCAAAGTTCACCAGAAGGCTTACCAGCAGAACCGGCAGATATGCCGGCTTCAGATAACCATAAAACAGCAGGGATGCTGCCACCAGAAACAGAGAAGGCAAAAAGCTTCTTCCCTTCTTTTCCGCAGCTTTACCACACAGCCAGTAACCGGCCAGGCTCACCGGAAAAAACAAAAATACAAAGATATAGGAATTAAACAGCATTACTTATCATCCTCTTCATAATATACCGCAAAGCTTTCTGCCGCCGCCTTTGAAACAGGATCCAGATAGATCAGATAACCATCTATCTCTTCCTCAAGTGTCAAGCCGGCATTCTCCGGATCTCCTGTCATCTCTCTGCTTTTATCCAGAATAATATACTGACAGTACTCTTCCCTGCAGGCCTCTACCAGCTTTTCCGGATCCAGAACCTCGTCCTCTTCCATGGCCTCGTGAACCTTATTATAGTAATCCCACTGGCTGGCGATCATTTCCCGTCCGTAGGGCATTCTGATATCCGAATCATACTGTCTCACAAAATGCACCAGCTTCTCTGGAAATACAGCTGTCACCTGCACATCCGGATCAGCATCAGATGGATGGATCAGGTCACAGATCCTCACCACTGTGTCCGGAATATGATATAAATTCTCCGCTTTGGAAATATAATCACTTTTGTACACATAACTGCCACAGAGTATGATCAGCACCATACTGACAAGAATACCGATCCTTCTGTGCCTGCCTGTAAACCTTACAGCTCCGTAAGCGGTGATCATCCCCATCGGAATCGTCCAAAGCACCCGGTAATAGGTCTCCCCATCCAGCCCCATGGCCACAAACAGCTGCCGGCTCACCGGGAACAGAAATAAGATCAGGATCAGCACCGGTGCATATACAAACAGCTGCCGGATCGTTTTATCCTTTTCTGTGACCAGGAGATAAAGAAAGGACACCAGTGTCAATACAAACAGAAGCTTCAGTCCCGTATATAGCTTGAAGATCACAAGACTTTCCATAAAAATTCCAAACATGACAGACTCCTCTCACATATGGCTGGCAATCAGATAGGTCAGCATATATGCTGACCCGGGTACACAGGATAAACAGGCTTTTACCAGAATCCCAGGGCGTTTTTTACTGACTGCAAGAAGCAGGCCAAGTCCCGCCGTCAGAAGGCAGGTAAGCAATACCCCAAGGGAGCTGCTGATACCGGAGGCCAGATTTAAAAATGCCAGCAGGAAAAACAGCTTCTGCTGTGCTTCTCCCCGGAACATACACAGATACAGCCAGAAGATCGCCGGGATCATGAAGTTTCCACACAGGGATTTGCCCTGCCAGGTTCTTGTCAGGAAAAAGGTCTCACTGGTATAAATAGACACATTTCCAAAAATCTGAAACAGTGCCATCAGAATAAGAAACCGCAGTATCTCTGTTCTTTTCCCCGGAAACAGCCTCCTTCCAATCTGAAAATACAGTGCGTAGGTCAGCAGGATCAGACCGATCGGTGCTGCGCTGTGTGCAATGATCGTTGCATGGATCCCGCTCATTTTCCCAAGGAATGCCTCATAGATCGGCATCAATGCCAGCGCATGCCGGATATCTAACGGTGCACTTCTGCCGGTATTGGGATTGATCCGGTAAAGGGTGTCCTGCTGCTGGGCGATCAGTCCCTGCACACCATAATACGCATCATCCCCGTCAAAGGATGCTCTGGTAAACGCCATATATAGCTGAAATCCAAGCAGCAGTGCAAACAGCACCAGATAGACCCATTCTTCCACAGTCCTCTTTTCAGGGAAGCTGCCTTCCAAAAGACTGCTGTAGTCTTCCTTCTTCTTCAGCAGCCGCACCACTCCTGCAAGGAATCCCACTCCTGCAAGAAGCCCAAAAATCAGGCACAGCCTCGAAAATCCATGATAAACAGTAAACAGTACCACCGGAATTCCCACCAGCTCAAACAGGGCAAACAGTACCAGATAGCCACTGATCCAGATCCCCGTCAGTGTCCTGTCCTCTTTTTTTAGCCACCGTCCCGGCAGCACGCCAATCCCAAATGGCAGAATAACCATGCAGAAGATCAGCATCAGTATCTGCAATACGATCATTTCCTAATCCTTTCTCCGGAACAGATAATAGGTAAAGTCCTGTCCGTTTTCCGTCCAGTCTTCTTCTGCTGCCAATTCGTACCTCTCAAAGATCACATCCGGGTAGGAATCCCTTGCCAGCACAAACTGTATCTGTCCCTCTCTGATATAACGCTCCTGTTCACTGAGCACCGTATCCATAATGACGGTCTGCGTCTGAAACCACTGACAGGTAGGCACAATATCACATACCGTATACAGTCCGGCATCCAGACAACCGATATTTAAGAGCGTCGGAGCTTCCTCCTGCTCTACAACGGCCGCCAGCTTATATAAAAAGTGATCTTCCCTCTTTACCTTATGAAACGGGAAATTCATGGAAAGGTTACAGAGCAGCACTTCCATAATAACAAGAATGGCTGCACCGCAGATGAGGAAGGCTCCATGCCGCATATTTTTTTTCGGTTGTGCACTCATCTGTGCGTTTTTCCTCTGTCCTTTGCACAAACCATAAATCCATTCCAGCACTTTTCCAAGAAATACAAATCCAAGCGGCGTGAACACGGATAACGGCAGCGCATAATAAGGCAGCTCACTGCCTCCCACATAAATACCAAGAAACAGGAAAAAGCACAGACAGATCATGCTAACTGCCGGCAGGATCCGTTTTTTCTTTCCCTGCAGAAGATACCATAAAACACCCGGTATCACAAATGCAAAATAGCAGAGATTTTTACGGATCACCCAGTAAAGCAGCTTCGCCAGTATATAGACCCGCTCTGAAAGTCCCGGTCCTTCCCCGTTCAGATTGCTGTATGCAAATACATTGATATACACATAGCCCCAGTACCAGTCATACAGCGCATGCTGCAGGGCAAAATAAAGGATCCACGGAACAAAGGGAACGAACATGCCAAGCAGGAAAATTCCACAGGCCTTAACAGCCCCTTTCAGATCCTTTTTCACAAGAAAGGCAATGGCAATGCACATCATCCATGCGAAGAAAAAGCCAAGCACGGTAAACTTGATATTGGCTACCATACCAGCCAGCAGCCCGCCAAAGAGCAACGTCTTACTATCCATGACCTTTTCCGGATATTCCTCCTTAAAATAACGCAGGATCAGATAAAATCCGGCAAGCAGGAACGGCAGACAGATCTCCTCCGCGCTTCCTCCATAATAAAAGCTGTTTGATACAAAAGCTGCCGCCAGTGGCAGCGGACTTAACAGAAGTGCCAGATCCTTTTTCAGATACAGTGACAGGATCCGGTAAATACTAAGCAGATCTGCTGCCGCCAGCACAAGCTCCAGCACAAAAACACCGGCAAAGGTCGTATGCGACAGCAGATAGGCCAGTCCATAAAAAAAGTATAAATACATACCCTTCTGATCAAAAATGTCCCTGTATGGCACCTTTCCGTGGAACAGTCCTTTTCCTACGGAAAAATAACTGTTGGCATCGTTCCAGTCATTGCAGGGATACAGCAGGGAGGATCTGCTGGCCACAAACAGTATGGCAAAAGCCGAAAGCAGCAGATATCCCGCCTCTATATAATGATTTCTTTTTTCCTTCTGATTCATACCTGTATTTTCCATAGGTTCTATTTTACACTACTTTCTCCGGAAGCACCAGTCTCTGTTTCTTCTTGCTTGACGCTGTCTGCAATCAATGTTACTATAATTAGGTTAGATTGTACATTTTATATATTATGTACCAATAAAGGAGTTTATTATGTCAGTAAGATTTCACAATTTCGGCGGTGCACTTGGCTGGAATCTGCAGAAGCATTTTCCCAGGCTTTCCTCCGAAAGTTACTTAAAATTACAGTTTCTTACCAGGAATAAGCTGCAGGAGCAGTATATCCAGTATTTCCTGAACGCAGAGGAAACACCGCAGCCGCTTGTAGTCAACCTGGAAACGATCAACCGCTGCAACAGCACCTGTTCCTTCTGTACTGCCAACAAGAACGCCGAAAAGCGCCCCTATAAGCGCATGGATGAGGATCTGTTCTACAGCATCATCGATCAGCTCCACGACTGGGGCTACAAGGGTCATCTGACACTGTATGGAAACAATGAGCCCTTCCTGGATACCAGGATCGTGGAATTCCACAAATACTGCAGGGAACAGCTGCCTGACAGCTATATTTTCCTCTCAAGCAACGGTCTCCTGCTCACCATCGATAAGGTCAAGGAGATCATCCCTTACGTAAACCAGCTGATCATCAACAACTACTGCCGCGACATGAAGCTTCATGATAATGTGCAGGAAATTTATGATTATGCGAAGTCCCATCCGGATGAGTTCAAGGACGTAGAGCTTCTGATCCAGATGCGTTATATGGATGCAGTCCTTACAAACCGTGCCGGCAGTGCTCCAAACAAGCAGAATACCCAGAAGATCATCAAGGAAACCTGCTTAATGCCCTATACCGATATGTTTATCTTCCCGGATGGCCGCATGGGCATCTGCTGCTGTGACAATTTCGAAGCTACCACACTTGCAGATCTTACTAAAACCCCGTTAAAGGAAGCATGGAGCAGTGAGGAATACAGGAAACTCCGCCAGGCGATCAAAACCAGCCGGAGTGATTATCAGTTCTGTAAGTACTGTGATTTCATTGATGCCGGACTCCGTATGGATATGGTAGATGATACCTTAAAGCACAGAGCTGCAAATCACGGTGCAAGACAGTCCCTGTTCCGCAAGAAATAAAATAACCTTTCGAAAAAGGCGCTGCCAGTTCATCATAACAGATGTCCTGTCAGCGCCACTTTTATTTACTCTGCCTTCTCAGCCTCAGTCAACCTCGGCCTGGTTCTTCTCATCCTCGTTATTGGAGGTCTCATGATATTCCTGCTCGGTATTTACACTCCAGATATTCTTCTTATCCTTTGTTCCGCTTATAATGTTCTTAACTGCCTCAAAGGAAGTAACCATGGAATGATCAATATTATTGTAACGGTGCTGTCCATTTCTCCCCACACAGTACAGATTCTCAATACCGCTCAGATATTCAATCAGCCTGTCCATCTCATCATAGGTGTCAAAGTAAGCCGGATAGGCCTTCTTCACCTTCTCCATATGGACATCCAGTACCACATCCGGACTGTCGATCAGACCAAGCTTCACCATTTCAGAAACACCGATCTTTGCAAACTCTTCCTCAGTCATATTCCAGTACTCATCGCCTTCATTGACAAAGTACTCAAGACCGATCCATACGGTATGCTCCAGATCCTTGATCATATATGGTGACCAGTTATTGTAAATCTGGAAACGTCCCAGCTTTACATTGCGATCCTGCACATAGACCCAGCAGTCCGGAACAATATTGTTAATGGTCTTAATATTAGTCTTATTTACAAGATTGATCTTAGGTACCAGTACGCCAAGCGTCATATAATCACGATAAGGAAGTCCCTTGGCGATCCTTGCAGGCTCTGCCGGCACATCGTTCATACCGCCAACCAGATCCTTCACCGGCATGGAAGAAATGAAATAATCACCTTCCATGGTGAACTCCTGTCCATCCTTTTCATAGGTCAGGGAGGTCAGCACATTATCCGCATTCTTGTGAAGCTTCGTAACCTTTGCATTTTTGATGATCGTACCGCCAAGCTTTTCAACCTCAGCTGCAGTTACGTCCCAGAGCTGTCCGGGACCAAGCTTTGGATATTTGAATTCCTCGATCAGAGAGGTATTGACCTTACGGTTCTTTACCTTGAAAAGCTTGCCAAAGAAATCCTTCAGGATTCCCATAATGGAAAGCCCCTTAGTTCTCTGTGCACCCCAGGAAGCATCGATCTCACTGGGATGACGTCCCCAGAGGTTCTCTGTATAGTACTCAAAGAACATGGAATACAGCTTCCTGCCAAAGCAGTTAATATAGAAATTTTCCAGATTATCCTCCGGCAGCTTATGGAACATGGATCCCAGATAGCTGAAGCCTACCTTCAGGGTAGTCAGCACACCAAAGTTCTTAAAGGTTTCCGGCTTTAAGGAAATCGGATAATCATAAAACTTGGTATCAAACAGGATACGGGAAACACGGTGTCTTGTCAGCATAACACGATCTTCCTTCTCCGGATCCGGCCCGCCCTTATGCACTGGCATCTCACGCTTTAATACAATATCATCGTAGGTCGGCGCTCCCTGCATAGGAAGCATGTTGTCCCACCATTCATTTACCTCCGGAATCTTGGAGAAGAAACGGTGTCCTCCCATGTCCATACGGTTTCCTTTATAATTTACTGTTTTGGAAATACCGCCAAAGCAGTCACTCTCCTCAAAAACCACCACCTCTATATCCCTGGCCTTGGTCAGGAGCTCATAAGCTGCTGTCAGTCCCGCCGGACCGGCACCAATGATCAGTGCTTTCTTCATGCTATACCTATACCTTTCCGATTAATCAATTATACTGATTGTAACATAATTCTCAATTACTGTCTATGTGACCGCATACTAACTTCCTAAAAAGAGCCTTTGATTTTCTAATTTTTCACTTCTCCGTCATGAACAAGCAGGGAAACATTTTGTATCCCCTCAACTTTCATGAGTTCCTCTATAATCCCGTTATCATTTCCTTTGAATCTGATTTCAAATATCATGTCGATTCCATTCTTATTTACATTCTTTGAACGCAGTCTCAGCTTCCCATATTTTGCAGCAATATCCGAAATTTTCCCATCGCTGCATCCGCAATCCCCATTCACAATCAGTAAATACGCACTTGTTTTTAAAGGAATCATATCCAAAATCAAAATTCCAATTGTTACCAGTATTGCAAGAATAATTGCAATTTTGTAAAGTCCCGCTCCACAAATGATGCCTGTCCCTATCGACCAGAACAAAAACAGAAGATCCATGGGATCCTTAATTGCTGTTCTAAACCGGACAATAGACAATGCTCCTACCATACCAAGTGAAATTACAATACTGGACTGCATTGCAAGAATAATTCCTGCCGTTACCACTGAAATTACAGCCATGGAAATATTGAAATTTTTGAAATAAAAAGCGCTTTTCGTTATCCTTTTATAAATAAAAAAGATATACACTCCAATAGCAAACGTTATCAACAAAGTAATTATTATCTTTTCCGTTGACAGATCTGTATACGAAAATCCTTCTAACACTGACTTTTTAATAACATCTTTTGTACTCATTTTTCTTTCCCCTTTATAGTTAATTTAATGTCTCTCTTACGTAATAATATTTAGAAAATGATGTCTGCTGCAAAGTTCCTATTTCCAGCAGTTCGGCCAAATATTGTGGCAAGAACTCATCATACTTCACTTCCAGAATATGTTGTCCTTTAGGTAATACCGGAATTTTATATATTTTTTCATCAAAGAAACTATTCACCTTTTCACAACCTGCAATATTTCTGTCAAAAGTAATTCTCACATTTCCTCTAGGATCAATATAAGCTGACCTCTCATATTCCACAATACACTTCGGCATCATCCGGCATGTCATCGCTTCACTATACAACTCTTTTTCTATTCCAGTCATATTGGGTCTATATACCGGTATCTCTCCACTCATATATTTTTCACAGTCATACCTGGCAATATCTGCAGAGTTCTTCCGTGTCATCCCCCTACATTTTTCTTTCTTTTCCAAATGTAATACATCTATGCGCCCATCATAAAGACGAATCCGGAATTTTCTTCTGTTATCTACACCATCTTCATTTTCTCTTTTGCAGCTATCATTGATATCATCAAAATACATACTCCTTATTAAATACGAATTTCCTTTTTGATGCATATCCTTCTTCATGACAGGTAAAAGTCTGTAATGAAGTATCTCTAATTCCCTTTCTGAAACAAGAAACTTCATTTCATGCCTGTATTCCATTTTATTCTTTCCGTCCTTTCAAACCAAATGGTTTTCCATATAGTGCATAATGCTCTAATAAATCCTGTCTATTATAAGTATATATTTCTGAAAGAGTCTCATAATTTGCCTCCCAGTAATACCTTGCCTCGAATTCATCCGTATAATCTATACCATCATAAATTGCACGTTCTTCATTGCCCTCATACAGATCCCGGAAGTAATTATCTAAAAAAGGAATTCTGTTATTAATATACTCATATACATAGCTATCATCCCAGTGTTCCTTTCCTTCCGGCCACTTTCTGTAATTTCTCTGATATGCACCTGACATATACAGATACATATATTCTTCCTCAAACATATCATTAATTATCTGCTCATTAATAACTTGATTCGTTCTTAATTCGCACCATCTGTCATAGAGCATCCCAGATATTTTCTCTGGTTCTTCATAATACAAGACACTCATATCAACAACCCAAGCACTTACATTCTGGTAAAAAGCTGCATCATACCGTGTATAATTATACTCCTCATAATCTACCCACGGATTTCCAAATGTTGCATTCAAATCCCACGGTATCTTTATGAATTTATATGTTCCATCAGATTGATAATCTGCAACATAAAGAATATTCTTTTTCAGATTATCGGTTCCACCAATTAAGAGACAAAACAGTGTATAATCCACTGAATTTTCCATATTGAGTAATGCTTCACCCTGTTCTGGATCTGTTTCCTCTTCCTTCAGAAAGAAATTAACCCATTCCTTTAATGGCATCCAG
Source organism: Suilimivivens aceti (assembly GCF_025567405.1). NCBI lineage: Bacteria > Bacillati > Bacillota > Clostridia > Lachnospirales > Lachnospiraceae > Suilimivivens > Suilimivivens aceti. The sequence continues at coordinate 144,452 of NZ_JAOQKJ010000001.1, forward strand.
TTTTCAGCAATATCTTCCTTAGGATATTTTAGCTGAAAAATTGGTCGAAGACCATCTGTATCCGCATTCGTATAATTATGCTCTTCAGGAATTCTGTCAGCCCGGCACTTATACAATTTATCCTCTTTGTTTACAGATAAATTCTTTTTATCTGGTTGTTCAAAAACAAGATACACCCCCCTATATTCATCATCTAAAAACAATTCAACATATTCGCAACTAATGCCTTCATCATTTTCAACTGTATTGCTTCTGGCAATTTTTTGCCATAAATCCATTCCAACCTTATTATGGACAAGTCCAGCATCATCATAAAGAGCATTCAGAATCCAGTCATCATTTTTGCGAAGACCAAGAATACTATCTTTTTTTCCAAACTCCAGTTTATATCCTGCTTTTTCATAGGTCTCCGATGACCCGCCACGAACATGATAAGAACACTTTTCTACTGTTACAATATCGCTTTCTCTATAAGGATCAAATACACTCATTTCCCCATTGTAAACGATTCTTCCATTATGATCTACTTCATGATATTCTTCTGCTTCTGTTCGTAATACAAGTAATGGCATTCCTGAAAAGACAACATTACAACTATAATAATCTTTTTTCCCAACAAAATATAATTTAAATTCATGTCCGTTTGCAATTGCAGCAGTCCTATCGTCAAACATTTCATCTGTTGCAAAATATAACTTGTACTGATCACTTTTCAGCCTGCCATCGTATTTTTTATTCTCTATATTCTGGGGTATATAAACCGTATTGGATTCAACATCATAGGCGCACAAACTATCATTAAAATAAACATCCGGGATTTCTTCTTTTTTCTCTTTCTTCTGTATCAAACCCAGTATTTCTTCCTCTGTTTTGATGCTCGTACTCTCTATCATTTTTTTCTGAAGTACACCATTATGATCCCAGACTAAATACCCTATTAAAAACAGGACTAAAATTCCTATTATAATTATATTGTTTTTACTTTTACACATATTTCTTATTTAAATTTATTCCGTTTCCTTAATCTTCCTTACAGAATCAATTCCATAAAACCGGCAGAGTCCCCTGTTCTCCCAGTCCTCCGGATCTTCTTTGATATCCGAAAAATACAGAAGCTCTGGCTGTGCTGGCAGTTCCTTCACTACTACATCCTTTTCTCCACTTTCATAGATTGTAATCCGTTCTTTTCGTGCCTCCCCATAGGCCTTTGCTGAACCATTTGCCAGATCTGTGATCGCTGATGAAAACGTAAAATAACGAGGTACAGGGATCACAGTGATCACAGATGCGAAAGCAAAGAACAACAGGCAGAAAAGGACATATACTGCCGTGTTTCCCTGCGACCATTCTCCCTTCAGGTTCCACTCTTTCTGCTCCACCTTTTTCCGGAACCATCCGGCTGTGTATCCTGTACTCAGTGTCACCACCAGAATATACATAGCATATGTCAGTGCCTGCAGACGCTGTGCATCCATGCCTCCTACTGCAAACAGAGGCGGCGTCATCATCGCTGCCACAAGACAGAACCCAAAGGCTATAACGCCAAGAGGACAGGGAAAAGAAAAATCTGTTTTTCCCGCCATATCATAAAACAAAGGTATCAAAATCAGTACCAGGAAAAGCACCGGCCAGCCGGACCATTCATTGATACAGTAATCAAATGCATAATAAAAGGACACAAAAATGGCTTTTACCGGATTCATCCCTGTGGCATCTGCTGCCCGTACCCAGTTACCAGGAGCCGCCACATTTAAGAGAAAGCCCAGATAATACAGTCCTATGGGCCACCAGAAAGCTCTGTAAGTCCTCCATTTCTTCTGCAGGCTGACACACAGAATAACTGCCAGAAACACAACTGCTCCGTTCAGAGCCGTCATCTGGTTGCCACCTCCCACCAGGAAGCCGAGAACAGATGCCCCCACCAGCTTTCTGATTCGTTTCTTTCCCGTATCATAAATAGCCGAAATCAGCAGTCCATAAAACCACATACAGAAGCTATGCACCAGAATATAATTAGCAGCACCGCTGTACCAGTAAAAGGCCTCCACCCTGCCCTGCATACGCTGCACCGTGATAAACAGCATCAACAGTATCACTGAGCCTGCCAGATACTTATCAGCATGAAACACCCTGCAGAAGATCACCTTGAGTAAATACGCTGTAGAAAGACTGAGTGCCCCGATCATGATCACACTGGTCCACACATAAGCCCTTTCCCCAAAGGTATTGGGGGGCAGAGCCATCAGAAAATTGGAGGTAAAATAACCCATCCAGTTCAGCCAGTCATCTGCTGCACGCACGATCCCTGCCCAGACTATCGCCAGCAGGGAATGGGTATTTACAAATGCCTGTCTGCAATCACTTCCAATCGAGTAATCATCTGCACTTGGATAATTATAAAATCCGATCCAGAGCAGCGGAACCAGACTGAGCAGATAAACGACCAGTAAAAACCAGAATAACCGTTTCGGTGTCAGCCATCCAGAAACAAATTTTCCAAACTGTACTCCTTTTTCCTTAACAAATGCCTCCAGCTCCAGTGCTGTATTTTTTTCCTGTTTCTTCATGCTAAAGCTTTCCTTTACTCGCCTGTATAATCATTGCAGGCATCTATTACCAGCTGTACCTCGTCTGCAGTCATCTCAGGGAAAAGAGGCAGGGTTACGCAATGCTTTGCCAGTTTTTCTGCATTCGGGCAGTCCCCCTCATGATACCCCAGCGAAGCATAGGCCTTCTGCAGATGACAGGGAACCGGATAGTGTCTGTTACACTCCATTCCCTTTTCCTGCATATAGGCCAGGAAGTGCTCCGGGTTCTCCACCTGGATGACAAACAGATGGAATACCGGATCTGTATTATCCGGATGTGCCTGATGTATAATAAGCGGATTATAGATCTCTCTTAAATACTGTTTCCCAATCTCACGTCTTCGTGCTGTCCATTCCGGCAGGTATTTCAGGCTCACACTCAAAACTGCCCCCTGGATTCCCTCCAGACGGTAATTATAACCGATCATGTCATGATAATACCTCACATGACATCCCTGATTTTTCATGGTTGTAACTGTATCAAAATGCTCCTGTGTTTTGCAGGTCACACTGCCGCCTTCCCCGAAGGCATACAGATTTTTGCCGGGATAAAAGGAAAAGCAGCCAATATCGCCAAGGCTTCCTGCCATTCTTCCTTCATAACCAGCTCCATGTGCCTGCGCGCAGTCCTCCACAACAAATAATCCGTGTCTGTCTGCAATTTCTTTCACTTTGCTGAATTCAAAAGGCTGTCCATATAAATGGACTCCGATGATCCCCTTTGTCTTATCTGTGATCTTTTCTTCGATCTTATCCGGATCGATCTCCCAGGTATCTGCCGTACAGTCCACAAATACCGGTGTTGCTCCTGTGTAGCTGACACCCCAGGCCGTTGCAATGTAGGTATTTGCAGGAACAATCACTTCATCCCCCGGTCCTACACCAAGTGCTGCCATCGCACAATGCAGGGCGCTGGTGCCATTATTGACACCCGCTGCGTAAGGAACTCCCACATATTCCGCAAACTCCCGGTCAAACTGATCTGCATATTTCCCACCGGAAAAGGCTGTTTCCTCACAGACAGCCTCAATCGCCTTTAAATATTCCTCTCTATGCTTCTGAAAATCCCTGGATAAATCAATTCTTTTCAGCATTTTTATGCCCCTTTCTTTTCTGACTTCAATGCCTTTCGTAATCTGTGGATCTGTATGATATAGTTTTTAATTGTTTTGAAAACCTTTACCGTGGTATTATAATCTTCCTGCCATTCTACCGGCATGTCGCAGATCTTCATACCATCCCGTTCTGCTCTGAGCAGAAATTCTACCGTATAAAACCAGCCATTGTCCTGACTGCTCTCTGCAACCAGCTGCTCTGCTTCTTCCTTCCTTAAGAAGGTAAATCCACAGAGTGCATCTGTTGCCTTCATATGAAATATTGTCTTCAGCAGAAACACCAGCCCCATAGAGGTGATCTTCCTGTACCATTTTCTCCCTTTGGTATCAGATTCTTTACTGAATCTTGTCCCATTTACATACTGAAGCTCCGGATCCTGCTGAAACATTTCTATCGTTTTTCCCAGATATTTCAGATCTGTGGAAAGATCAATATCCATATATCCCACAATATCGCAGTCATTCAGCTCGATTCCCTTCCGGAATGCTACACCAACGCCTCTCTCCCCTACTCTGACATAGGTTACTTCCGGATAAGCTTCTTCCAGTTTCTTTCCAATCTCCGGTGTTTCATCCTCTGATCCGTTATCTAATATCGTTAGCTTACAGGGAATCGTCACCTGCTCCCTGACATAGGCTATCGTTGTCTCAATCCCTTTCTGCAGCCGCAGTCTTTCATTCAGGACCGGAAAAAGCAGATTAATGCTGTTTACTTCTCTTTTCATCATATTTTCCTTATTTCCTTGCAATTTTCTCGATATCAGAAACCAGATATCTCTGGTGCTTATAAATCAGATTCAGCAGTACTGACAGATACTTCAGAATAATGGTCAGCAGTGCAAATACACCAAAGAAACCAAGCGCCAGAAAGCCCATCGTTGACAGCCAGCCTTCTACCGGCTTATGGGAATTAAACAGATCTGACACCAGATAAATCCCCATGGCTACTGTAAACACCAGAAAGGCGCAGCAGATGACCATGGAAACTCTCTCCAGCACATTAGTAAAATAGATAAAGGAATCCAGTGCCAGTGATGTTCTTTCTGAGGCTACCGTCTCATTCGTGATCCTCGCCTTCTCATCCCTGCTCTCATAATACATGGTTGCTGCATTCAGTCCACAATTACTGTATACAGCCTTCCGGTAGGGAATATACTGTCCTATCGACTTGATCCGGTTAATTGCCCTTCTCGAAATAATACGGAAGGTTTCCGGTCCGATCCTGCCGCCACCCCTGCTTGTCATATTATACAGAGAATAAAAGATCCGTGATGTCAGCCGCATTTTCCCCTTACTGCTGGCAGCCACAATATCATTTCCTTCAAGAAGCTTTTCATACACCCGGAGCAGCATATCCGGATCATAATCCATGAATACATCGTCAAATTCATACACAAAATCACCAATAGCAAGATCCCGGCCTGCATTCATGGCACTCTCGATCCCCTGGAAATAACTCATATGGATGATATTGACCATGGCATTTATCTGGTTTTCCTCCAGAAAGCCTTTTAATTTCTCTATTGTTCCATCTGTACAGCCATCATCTACACATACGATCTCAAACTTTTCAAAGTTGTCCTCAAACACCGGAATAATAGAACGCATGAAAAAGCGGATATATTCTTCCACATTATGCAGATACACAACCAGAGAAATAAACTTTTTTTCTTTTTTACTGTTTCCCGTCACATTCATTTCCTCGCTTTGTCTTTTTATAAATACGCATCCAGATCGTATACGGTATTGATCTTTCCTGACAGCACGCTGATAAAGACCGGACTCTCACTGAGTACCCGGATTGCAGTCGGTCTGGAATCGTCTACCTCCGATGACTTCAGGATCGGCTTCATGGAATACAGGGATTCCTTATAAGTATAGGCATATTCCGGTTTCAGATACTTATCTGCCAGATGCGACATATACGGCCATGCGCTGTCCGGCTTATGAATACAGGTATTGCAGTTGCCAAGTGCCTCCGGCCTGCATTCCGGTCTGCCATCCTCACTCTCCCTCTGACACTGGAATGTCGGCAGCTCCTCATAGCTTGTCACATGCGGTGTGAAAGTCACACTGGTCAGTGAATGCAGTCCGGTTTTCCCAAACGGCATGATGGAAAAAAACGGTCCATCCATAACGGTAATACCCGTTCCTCTCAACGTATCACCAGGCTCGCACAGAATGATCTCACACAGCTCATACTTTATTTTAAACTTCTCCTGATCAATTCCTTCCGTCTTCTCAATGATCTGGTTAACAGATGCATACGTGGCATTCAGTACAAAGGGAGCCTCAAAGCATATATCATCGCACATCCATACCTCGAACACGTCATTTTTCCGGAGGATCTTTTTCAGCCTTGCCCCAAAGAGAAACGTTACGTTATTCCTGTCAGAAAGCTGCTCTTCATAATATTTCTGAAGGATCCCGGCATCATAAGTATACTCCTCTGTCAGGAAGGCTCCATCGCACATTCCTGTCTGAAAATACTTGGAAACCGCTACTTCCTCACACCTGATCCCTGCTGCCCTGCAAAACTCCATGAACTGCTCCGCATTCGTCCAGGAAAAACGTCCTGACGTGGCATAGATCTGTTCAAATCTGTCATGAATGCAAAATCCAAAGTCCTCTACAAACCGTCTGAAATATCCTGCTGATTTCACTGCTGTCGTAAGGCTTCTTGGATAATGATATCCCATATGCACCCTGGCCTGATTAATATAGGTTGCTCTCTGAAAGGGTGCCCTGTCATATTCCAGCACCAGCACCTTTTCGCCCTTATCACTGCACCTTTTCGCCGCGTACAGACCATACAGACCGGCTCCGATTATAATTTTGTCATATTTTCTGTCCATGGTGATCCTCTCACTTATGGTATTTCTATTTCATACAGCGTATAGGCTTCTCCCTTCGCTGTATCTGTCATTGTCTCATAGCAGATCCTGCTGTTTTCTTCTCCCGGTTCGAAGCTGCTGATACAGTTCTGCTCACATTTTAAAATATAAAAGCTTTTCTTATCCGGAAAAGTATCACTGATCCAGTCCAGCAGATCTGCATATTCGATCCCGCCCTTCTGTTCCTCTGTATAATCTGCAAAGGTTTCGATTTTTCCATTTCCCGCATAATAAAACTGATATTTCTTCCCAAGATAAGCGATCACTGTGGATGCCTCCGATACATCCGTACTGATGATCAGTGAATCCTCCGGCACATTTTCCCTGATGTAGGAAGCTGCATTTACACCATCAGAATATACCCCGGATAAAGCATTCTGAAGGCTTGAGCTTTCCTCTGCACTATTCCATTGTACAAACATCAGTATCGAGATGATGATCAGGAAAATCTCCGGCAGAATACGTGCAGCTTCTTTTGTGCTTCCTGACTGACCAGCGCTCTCTCCATCCGTTTCCAGAAGGATCCAGAAGCACCAGATCACAGCAAATACTATTGCGATATAATGCCAGATATGAAGCTGGTACACCAGCACACTGAACAGTGCCTCAAACAGGAAAGTTCCTGCTGCCACGATCACAGGGAAGAAATTTTTCTTTTTCACGCCAATCCAGATTCCTGCTGCGAGAAAAAGTAAAATTAACAGCAGATCTGCTGTCTTCCCCACTCCTGTCATTCTGGAGAGAATATGAAGGGAAAAATTTTTAATTTCAGTCAGCAGTGAAGTAAATCCCAGATCCTGCATCTGATATTCCGGACTGTCTGACACCCCGTGGAATTCATAGATCCACAGCATCAGACTGGCAAACGGAATCCATAATCCCTTTGCTGCCTGCATAAACGCATTCTTCTGTTTCTTATGGACACTTTCTGATGCTGCTTCCCACAGCCACATCAGGGAGATCAGTCCTGCTGGTGCCAGTGCGATCGTATCTGCCTGTACCAGAAGTCCAAGCAGCAGACCACAGACTACCGGCTTCCGCTTACGATCCTTATAAAAAGCTGCCAATACTACCAGAAAAAGGGCGATCAGACAATAATTTCTCGCTACCACAGAATAATAATAGGAAAATACCGGACTGAATAAGCAGCAAAGCTTCGTCACCGGATAAAACGGTGCCCGGTATACAAATATTCCTGCCGTTATTCCCATGATCACATAGCTGAGTATGCTGATCGTCTGAAAGGGAAGTCCTGCCTTGGCGAATGGCATCACCAGAAGATACCACAGACAGGGATGCCCCTGAAACCTGATCTGTGCAAACAGTTCCGGAACCGACAGCTCCCTGGCGATCAGCCAGACATTGGCTTCATCTCTCCACAGCTCATGCCCTGCCAGCAGGATTCCATTAAAAGCAAGATAGGAAAGCCACAGGATGGTCAATATAATGATATCCTTCTTTTGGATCTTTTCCTTCATAGGCTGACCATTTTACTCCTTTTCCCTCTTGTCAGCAGCTTCTATCGCCTGCTGCCCCATAATGTTTATGGTATCACGATATAAAGGAATGGTCAAGAAAAGCGCTTCTTGAACGATGCCCATAAAATCGTCAAAAAGCGCTTTCCAAAAGCAAATATATATACACTATTGCTTAATTATTTTTTGTCTCCTCAATAGACAGGATCATCTCGGAAAGAGCATCCGCATACAGCCTTCTTCCTGCCTCTGTCAGATGCACACCATCCTCCAGATATTCTTCTGCCGTATACCCGTCTATGCCAAGATCCAGATAAGCATCAAAGAATTCTGCTCCCTGCTCCTTTGCCACATACTCACAGCTTCCCTTATAGTCAAAAAGTGTGCCATAGCCTGTATTCAGGGTATTACCATCACCGATAAATTTATCCCCATTATAAAACATGGCATAATTCGGTGCGCAGAGGATTATCGTTGCATCAGGTGCATATTCACTCAAATTGGACACTGCATATCTGAGTGCACCTACATAGGTTCTGATATCATATCCATTATCCGAATTGCTCATAGGAGTAGCCCGGAGAAGATCATTCATACCATATTCTATTATAAAATAATCTGTCTTTGAAAAATCCACTTTCCCACTGCTCAAAATTTCCCCTGCCCTTGTGCCATTAAAAATGTCTGTTGATATATCACCCCTGATCGCTTTTACAATTCCTACAAGGCTTCTGGATGTCCACTGATCACTTTCATATTTTTCATCCAGTTCAATTGCTGCACAGGTTCCACCAATCGCCAGATTATAGCAGTCTGCATCACAGGCCTCCGATGTCAGATAGGGAATTCCGGTACCATCCCTGCTGTTATCAAAAATACTGTCTCCCATAAATACAATCTGCAGATGGCCGCCTTTACTTTCTGTCTGATCTTCCTCTGAAACCACCTGCTCCTGCTCCGGCTCCTGTGGCATTTCCTCCGGCACCACATCCGGCGCCGGGAGATCACTCTGTGCTTCAGGTGTCGCTGCAGTCTCCGGTTCTTCCGTTGGCTGCTCCTGCACCAGGGTTTCCCCTGTCTCCGTAATGATCACATTATCTGCTGCGTTTTCCTGACTCCCACTCTCTGTTTCTTTCCCTGCACAGCCACTGAGCGAAAAGACAAATAACGCTGTGATCAGGCCTCCCACAATTATATTTCTCCATTTTTTCATAATTTTCACACTCCTTTGAGATTCCATAACTCTCATCTGCAATCTCATCATAGCACATTCACTAAAATAGAAAAGAGTTTTCCAAGCGTATTAAGGTTTCCTTCAGAAACTTTAATAAAATCTTAATGAATCGCGTTCTTTCCCTGTGGTTCATCATATACTATGCAGTATTTCATAGATTTATGCGTAATACTGCAAAAACCACTCTGCAAATCTGGACAATCCCTCTTCTATAGTTGTGGATGGCTTGAAATCAAAATCCTTCATCAGCTCACTGACATCCGCATAGGTTTCGTATACATCTCCCGGCTGCATTGGCAGGAATTCCTTCTTTGCTTCCTTTCCCAGACACTTTTCCAATACACTGATATAATCCATCAGCTTCTCTGGCTTATGGTTTCCTATATTGTAGATCTTATAAGCTGCACCGTTCTCATCCTGTGCCGGCGGATTGCAGAGAATGTTCTCCACTCCGGTCACAATATCATCAATATAAGTAAAATCACGCTTCATATCCCCATGATTATAAATCTGGATCGGTTCTCCTGCCATGATCTTCTTCGCAAATTTAAAATATGCCATATCCGGTCTTCCCATGGGGCCATACACAGTAAAAAAGCGCAGTCCGGTCAACGGTATCCCATATAATTTGCTGTAGGCATAAGCCATCAGCTCATTGGACTTTTTCGTAGCCGCATACAGGCTCACCGGCTGATCCACCTTATCCTCTGTAGAAAAGGGAACCTTCTTGTTCCCACCATACACAGAGCTGGAGGAAGCAAATACCAGATGCTCCACCCCAAAATATCTGCACGCTTCCAGAATTTCAAAAAATCCTACCAGATTGGACTGAATATAAGCATCCGGGTTGGTAATACTGTATCTGACCCCCGCCTGGGCTGCCAGATTCACCACAATATCAGGATGATAGGCTTCAAATATCCTGTGAACAGCTTCCTTATCCGCAATATCTCCCTTTTCAAAGGTGTAGCCCTCGTATTCTTTCAGGATCGCCAGCCTGTCTTCTTTCAGCGATACCTCATAATAATCATTCATATTATCAAGCCCGATGACTCTGGCTCCCTTTTTCAGAAGCTCCCTGGAAAGGGAAAATCCGATAAATCCGGCTCCTCCCGTAATCAGATATGTTTTGTCTGTATCAAGTGGTTTCATATATATCCTCCATCATCTGGCAGCCTGTGCCAGTTTTTCTTTTCTTTTTTCTTTTCTCTTCCTGACATTATCAAGAATGTCTGCAAGACCTGCAGCCGCAAGCGGCAGCATCAATACGAAATATCCAAGCACATACCTGGACTGTGCCTCCCAGATCATATGGAACAGAAAGCCTCCAAAAATATTCAGCATAAAATATGCCTTAGGCAGATCCCAGTCCCTTTTTCTGAACACTTCTATGCCAAAATAAGTCCCTGTCAGCAGAAATATCAGAAAATGATATCTATTCATAACAAAAAGCAAAATTTCCCTTCCCTCTTCAAACAGAAACCATTTTGCGATCCCTGTCGTTTGCAGAGAATGCCTGGTGCACCACTCATTACTGATCATTGCCTGAAAATCCGGAGCATTCCACTGAGAAGTAAACTTCTTATAGAAATAATTCAGCGCATATTTCTGCTCATGCAAAAAACGTGACAGTGACTGCTTCAGGTTTTCCACACAGGCTTTTTCTGTAGCAGTCCTGTCAAATCCATTCTGTCCATATACCGCCCAGTTATAACCATTGTACCATCCGCAGGCATACCCGCCTTCATCTCCCTCCTGCATACTCATAGCCACCCATGCAAGCTTTGGAATCCCCTCCGGGTATCTGTCAAGTCCTGCTCTCTGTACATAAACACCCTCTATTGCAGAGTTACACATCACCGGCAGTAAGATCACGGGGAGTATATACAGCAAATGTCTATATTTTCTCTTTTGGAAGCAATTCAGTAAAACAGCAATCACTACTGCCACAAGAACAATATTGATATTGGACTTGATCACAATGCCGCATGCCAGCAATACTGCTATCCTGAGCAGATATTTCCCCCCATCCCTTTTCAGATAGCAGAGCATCTGCCAGATTGCCAGCATTCCAAAAGCCCAGCCGATCAGATCTCCATACACAAAGGTAGAAAACAGAAAAAGCGGCAGCATTCCCATTGACAGAACCGACTCCAGCTTCCTGACATTCTCCAGGAAAAGCTCTTTCGTGATCTGATCCAGAGAAAACAGGATGATAGCAACAGCTGCCACATTTATGATCTGAAAAGCCAGATAATTTTCTACTCCTGCCAGATGATACAGCACTTCAAGAAACGCTGTAAGGCCAATCTGGAACGAATAATTATACAGATATTCTCCCTGCCTGAATGCATCATAATTTCCCTGCATAAAGCTGACGGCAATTTCACTTACCGTTTCTCCGTCACAAATTGCCGTTCCCCTGACAAGCAGTACGATCACAAGACTTACTCCCGTTCCAAACAGCAATGCTGTCAGAGATAATTTTCCTGTCCGCTGAAACCATTCCGTTATCGACAGTCTGTATAAGAGAAATAAAACAATTCCTGTAACGATCAGCAGAAGGATTGGATCGTCCCATTTATATTTTGCCGTTTCCATGTCCTTATACAGGTCAAAATACGTAGTCCTCAGCAGACTGTTCACCGCATTAAACAGAACCATGATCCCCAAGGGAATCAGGTAAAATGCTGTCAGAAGCTTTATGATCTTTTTTCTTTTTTCATAATTTGTCGTTTCCGGCATATTTCCATCCTGTCTTTTACTGTCTGTCATTTTCACTCAGACCTGTGCCATTTCACTCTGTATCATACATTCACGATTATAGAGGATTGTTCCTGTTCTTTCAAGCCTGCCAGCTCCTCTTTCCCAAGGATAACATTGCATTTCTTTTTTTTCTTGCGTATACTGTTACTGTAGCCAATCAGAAAAAGAGGTATATTATGAATCCTTCCAATAAAACGCTTTCTGTGATCATTCCTTCTTATAACGAAGAAGCCATGATACAGACAACCTTCCAGACAGTAAAGAAAATCCTTTCTGAAAGTCAGATTCCATTTGAGATCATTTTTGTAGATGATGGTTCCCGGGACAGAACCTATCAGGAGATCAGCAGGCTCTCAAAAGACAATCCGGAAGTACAGGGAATCTCGTTTTCCCGGAACTTTGGCAAAGAGTCTGCCATCTTCGCAGGACTTGCAGAAGCAAAAGGGGCATGCTGTGTTATCATGGACTGCGACCTGCAGCATCCTCCCTGCACGATCATAGAAATGTACCACCTCTGGGAACAGGGCTACGAGGTTGTGGAAGGCGTCAAGACTTCCCGTGGAAAGGAAAGTGCTTTCCACCATCTCTGTGCCAACGGCTTTTATGCTATCATCAGCAGGCTTACCCATATTGATATGGCAAACGCTTCCGATTTTAAACTTTTGGACAGACAGGCTGTAGATGCCCTGCTTGCCATGCCAGAGCGTGCTCCCTTTTTCCGAGCCCTTTCTTCCTGGATCGGCTTTTGCAGCATCCAGGTTCCTTTCGAAGTGCAGGAACGTACAGTCGGAACCTCCAAATGGTCCATGTGGAGCCTTACCAAGTATGCGATCCGGAATATCACTTCCTTTTCCGGTGCACCCATGCAGGCTGTAACACTGCTTGGCTGGATCATGCTGGTGTTTTCCCTTGTACTTGGCATACAGTCACTGTACCGCTATTTCACCGGCACTGCGCAGGAAGGTTTTACTACTGTGATCCTCCTGCTTCTGATCATTGGCAGCATATTAATGATCAGCCTTGGCATTATAGGCCACTACATCTCCCGTATTTATGATGAGATCAAACGTCGTCCCAAGTATATTATCAGCAGACGATGCGGCAAATAAATAATCCACCCACTACAAAAAGCGCACCGCATCTGCCAGTGCGCTTATCGCTTCTTTTCGATCATCCTTATTTACTCGTAGAGATCGTAAATTGTAACCTTCAGAGCCTCAGCAAGTGCTTTCAGTTCAAAATCCATAACAGCCCTTTCATGACGCTCAATTCTTGAAATTGATCCTCTGCAGATATAAACAGCATATGTTTCCAGTCTCTCAGATAATTCCTTCTGACTTAAGTCCTGTTCTACTCTGTATCGTCTTACATTGTCGCCAACTACATTAAAATTTTGGAGATTTGTATCCATCTTTTCCATCCTCTGCTTGCTATCCTTTCTTTCCTCATTTGAATAAGTGGATCATTACTATTTTAGTATATTCTTATGCATAGTGTGTCCTATTTTAAGACATATTTCCAAATTTTTCAAACTGCATTAAACTGTAGAAATAATTTGCAATTATATAAATACCATTTCCCACTTTTAGGACATTTTTATTTGTTATTTCTGTGCATTATTTGTCAATATGCTGATTTTTATACATTTCTCATAAAACAGTCTTGAATATTCTGTTTTACGTTGTATAATAAGTGTTGTCAGAAAGACTGATGTTACTTATGAAGGGGAATCGTCTGTTAATCATTTTACATTTCTGCGTGGCATTATCGTCCTATAGTGTTATTATGAGTAAATATTGTTCAATATTCGTTCTCTTATTTTATTGACTTTTTTCCATGTTTCTTCTATGATATGTATACGTTAATGTTTATGTTAACAACATTATTATACAAAAGTAAGGGAAGAAATTATGACACTCAGCCGAAATGACAGATACCGTTTAACTAACAGAGAAAGAGATATTTTGGATATTCTTTGGGAATCCGGAAAATCTATGGTGGCTTCCGAAATCACCTCTATGCGTGATGACTTATCCATTAATACTGTACAGGCTGTTCTGAAAAAGCTTCTTCAGAAGAAGCTGATCGCAGTGGATGAGATCGTTTATAGTGGAACCGTTCTCAGCAGAAGCTATAAGCCGACCATGACACCTGATCAATTTGAAATTCAGAAATTTGAGAATGCCTTCAGCAAGGTTTCCGGTAAGCCCTTCTCCCCCTCTTCCTTTGTAGCAACTTTACTCGAAGAGGAAAAAGATACCTCAGATCTCCTGTCAGAAATTGACAGTCTCGAGCAACTTATCTCTCAGAAAAGAGAGGAGCTTTCCAAGAAAAACTAGAAAGTTATTTGTCCTGTCCTTTCCTGAAAGGTAAATGAGAGATCGACCAAACAGGAAAGGATTGACAAGCATATGAGTTTCACGTTTTCTACCCTCTTAAGCATGATCATTATCAATGCTGTTTTTGTTATTGCCCTTAATCAGGTTGTTAAGACATCTGTGATCAATTATTTTAATATTGATCTGTTCCTTCTCAGCTCTCTTGTTATTCTGCTTCGTTTCCTTTTACCATTTGAATTTCCCTTCACTGTTTCTGTACCTGTAAAGTTGGGCTTATCCTATCTGTATGATCTCTTTGTTATGCTGGAGATCAACATTCTCGGTCATCCCATCAATATCTTTACTATTTTTATGATTGCTTGGTACATTGGCATCCTTATCTGCGGCTCACGGCTTTTTCTCCAGTTCGCCACTATCCGGCAACGATATCGGCTTCGAGAAGCTGCACCTGACTCTGACGCATATGCCATACTTCATAAGATCACTTCCTGCCACCAGAAAAGCAAAGCTGTTTTCAGGATCTACATAACTCCAAGGAATATCACACCCTTCATATATGGCATTTTCCATCCGGTTATCGTCCTGCCTGACAGCGTTCATTCCAAAGAAGCGCTATTCTATATTCTCAGCCATGAAACAGCCCACTACTATAACCACCATACCTTGTATAAGTTCCTTTGTTCTCTTCTTGAGGTGATCTACTTCTGGAATCCACTGGTTAAAATCTTCGTAAAGGAGATCAACCGTATCATAGAAATCAGTGTGGATTCCAAGGTTATCGCACCGTTAGAACCTCTTGGTCGCCTGGACTATTCCAAAAGCCTTACCAGCATGGCAAGAACCCTTGCAGAGAAAAAGACGACATTCGCTTTTACTGCCACCTACAGCTCTACAAAGACAGACGATTCCAGGTTGAATAAATCTTCAAAAACCAAATCTGCCAAAAAGCCGTCTTCTCTCAGCCAAAGAATACAAATGATCATCGGAAGCCCTGATAAGATCAAAACATTGGCACCAAATGGGCTGGTTTCCAGTCTGCTGCTTATTGGAGCATTAATGATCTCATTGGTTTTTGTGTTTGAGCCATATAGGGTAGATTCTCAAAATGCTATTTCTACATTCACATCCGATGATCGAAATTTATTTTATATTGTCAATCCAGATGGAACTTATGATTTATACTTAGATACAAATTTTTTAATGAATGAATCTGAAATATCTGATCCCTATATACCCATTTACACGGAATTTCCTTACTAGTCAAAGATAAATTTTTATCACTTTTATTTAATTGACATGATATTTATTTTATTGTATTATCAATATATAGTCGGTAAGTCAAAAACACATTAAAAGGAGAATTATGCATGAAAATCAAAAAAATACTCACAAAGTCATTTATTACTTTTTTTGTTTCTTTTCTCGTAATGTCAACCCCTGTTTTTGCAGCAGAAACCTCTTCTGCTGAGTCATTTTCTTCGAGTGATTTCTCCGCTGTTGCTCCTTGTTCTGACATTATCAGATATAGGTATAAAGAAGAAAATGGTAAGGTATATCGTCGCCTTTACAACTATACCAGAGGCGAATGGGCAGAAGACACTTGGCACTTTGTAGGCTAACGTCCAGCACCACCCTCAAGTTTTTCCCTTGACTTCTCCGACAAACCGTCATGGATCATGGCATGCAAATCGCAGGTGGAACAAGCGTCCAGCTGCGATTTTGTTACCTTGCCGTCACGATAGTCCCTTACGATCTTATTTTCATACATACTGTATTTCTTATCTGTCCAGAACTTCAGCTTATGTCTGAGAACCCAGAACGCCGGCACCCAGATATACTTGTGCATCGCCGGAGAAACTGAACCGATCATCCAGCAGTTCCTATCACAGCAGCGCACCTTTGCCCGTACTGCATCTGCCTGAGGACTGTTCCACAGCTCATCAAAGCTGTCACACTCATTCAGATTCCCCATCACTTCCTTATCCTTTGTACCATTACAGGGCATAACATCCCCGTAAGGATCAATAAAGAAGGTATCAAACGCCATATCACAGGGCAGGAGACGCTTCTGTCCATAGATATAGTTGATCAGTCCATGATTGAAATATGCCCGGAACCATTTCTTGGGACTCTTTGATTTCAGCAGCTCATTGATCAGGTTTTCAAATTCCTGCGCCACCATAGGTCTGTCATGAATAATGTTCTTCGCTTCCACAAAGTAGAAGGAATTGTGCAGAGATGCAGTAGCAAACTCCATATTCATCTTATCAGAGAGCTGATACAGGGCTACCAGATCCCTGGCATTGGCATCCTGTACTGTCATGCCAAAGCCCACATCCTTCATCCCCATATCCACCAGCTGCTTCAGCGTTGAATAGCCCCTTTGAAACCCATTCTCCAGCCCACGGATCTTATTATTTGTTTCTTCCAGCCCTTCTATGGAAATACGGATACCGATATCAGGAAATTCCCTGCACAGGTCTACAATACGGTCTGTAAAAAAGCCATTCGTGGAAATAACGATACGGTCACTCTTTTTCTTTAATTCCCTCACAATATCCTTTAAATCTGTCCGTATGAAGGGTTCTCCTCCTGTGATATTGGTAAAATACATCGGAGGCAGCTTTTTTATCGTTTCCAGTGAAATCTCTTCATCCGGCAGGGATGGCTTCTTATAGCGGTTGCACATATTACAGCGTGCATTACAGCGATAGGTTACAATAACAGTTCCATTCAGCTTTTTCATGAATAACTCCTTTTTTTGCTATTAGTAACAGCGTGCGATAACTAACTATTTACAATGTTGTTATTTTTATATTACAATTATCCTGTAAAGGGGGATTGCAGAAGATGTGGAAATGAGAAATCATTTTTCGCATCTTCTGTTTTTCCCACATCTGTTCCTAGAAGGTAACCTCCCCATCATGGGAGATCAGGGATACGCTCTCAAGACCTTCCAGCTCCTGCACCTTCTGTACCAGATCATATTCTTTAGATGTCCGCACCTCAATCACCAGATTACAGCCATTTCCGGTAATATTCCTTGATTTGATCTTGTAATATCTGCAGAATTCCCTGATCCTTTCCACCAGCTCAGGCTCCTGCTTTCCCTCCTGCAGATTGACCACCAGGATCATTGGAGCCTTGCCAATTGGAATACGATCTAAAATAAGCACAAGGATCGTCAGTAATACAGACAGGACGATCGCAATTTCTGTCACATGTGCGCCGCAGCAGATCCCCACAGCAATCGACCAGAACAGAAATACCAGATCCATGGGTTCCTTCACTGCCGTTCTGAATCTGACAATGGAAAGAGCACCCACCATACCAAGGGAAATCACGATACTGGACTGTACTGCCAGTATGATCCCTGCTGTGATCACTGCGATCGCCGCAATGGAAATATTAAAGTTCCTGGAATAAAAGGTTTTCCTTGTGATCACCCGGTATACCATAAAAATATAGCAGCCTATGATACATGTAATGAAAAGTACCGCCACAATATGCGGCACACTCACTGTTTCACTGGTATATGATGCCAGAAAATCCTTTTTGAAAATATCTGAAAATCCCATTCCTCTGTCCAAACCTTTCTGTTTCGATTATTTGTAGCTTCCGGCAGTGCCCTGCCCCAGTTTTGTCTCTGCAGATCTTTTACCTCTTCTGCCGCACCTGAAATTTTCTGCACAGGTAATACTTGGAAAAGGTAGATGCTTTAAGCCCCTCCAGCTGCAGGATCTGATATATCTCATCTGGCAGGAAGCTGTCAAACTTCACTTCCATCAGCTCTGTCCCTACCGGCAGGATCCCTCTTCCCGCGATCCTTTCATCCAGAAACGCTCTCACATCACTGCCGGAAAGGATCTTCCGGTCAAAGGTCACTCTCACATTGGCATCCTGCATCCTGTATACATAGGGAATACGCTCATATTCCACAATCACGGCTGGCCGCATCAGCCGCACTGCCATCAGATAAGCAAGCCGGTGCAATACCCTCTGTTCCTTTGTGATATCTGAAGGGATTTCTCCCCGCATCAGCTTTTCACACTGGGACAGTGTGATCGGGCTGCTGCTTTTATGTGTCATCCCACGATACTTTTCCTTACACTCCAGAGTGATCCGCTCTGTACTGTGATTATAGATCCGGATCCGGAACTTCTCTCTCTCATCGACCCCATTTTCATTGCTCATATAGCAGCTGTTCTGATAATCATCAAAATACAGGCTTCTGATCTGATAAGAGCCATCTGCACCAGTATGGCTGTCCCTGGATGCAACTGCATTTATTTTAGCATTTTCGATCAATGCCTGTCCATGCGTAAGGGGATATTTATATTCGTGTCGATACCGCTTTTCCTCCACCTGTTCTGCTCCTTACTCCTCTTTCTGTTCCCATCTGGCCACCAGTACAAGATCGTCCATGACTGGTGTTCCTGCCACATACTGCTGTCCATCCTCATCATCAAAGCAGCCAAGGAATACACTATCCTCTCTGTCTTCATCCAGAATGGCCGGCAGAGGCTGTCCCTTTTCCACCCAGTAATACAGTGTCTGATTATAGTCCTCATTAAGGAACGGCGCCCTGCGCTTCACTTCTACAATACAGTATTCCTTTTTTTCTATCCAGATGCTGTCAAGGAACTCCCTTTTTTCTGTAAGATACTGCTTCACCATGGAAATCTCCTGCGAAAGCGTATCAAATCTTGTATAATCCCCCTCTGCAGGGATTTCAAGTCCATCTGGAAGGACAAATGCCCAGGAAAGCCGTTTTTCATTCCATCTGAGGGCATCCAGCTGCGCACTACGACTGATCATCTCCCCGTAATCACTGATCCCGCTGTCAAGCAGCTCTTCCAGCGGCTTCTGAAAGGATGATGCGTAGATTTCTTCTACCACCTGCCGGAAAACCGGATTCTGGTACATGGCAGCCAGCCAGATGTTCTGATTGGCATTCCCTTCCGGTCTGCTCATGGCAATGGATGCCGTTAACGCCTCCGGGATTCCATACATAGGCGTATTTACATTCCCCATAGCTCCGTCAAAATCCCATACCGGTCCTGCATACAGCAGGGAACTCTCTCCCTTCGTGCAGGCAAACTGACTGGCAATTCCCACATCATGATCACCGGAAATCTCTTCCGCAAGCCATCCCGCCGCCCATGAGGGGATATCGATCAGCTCTTCCAGTGGCTTTCCACTGATATTGCTGATACCATCATCCGCAAGCAAAGCGCTTTCTACATCATTTAACAGCTCCTCTGCTTCCTGCTTTCGCTCTGCACTCAGCTTCCGGCCGGATGCTTCCTTCACCTCGAACAGCCTGCCGCCCGTCGTTGTAATATAGTCTTTCCCGTTTTCCTTTCGGAAATCCAGCTCCATTTCAAAAGCGAAGCCGCCATCTTCTGCAATATCCCATCTGTTTTCCCCGATCTCTACTGCCTCTGTAATGAGATACAGTCCCTGATATTCACCATTCATAAACAGCTCGACAAATTCACCATCCGGCTCATAGCCTTCTGCCCCTACCGCCCTGTCTGCCAGATCCAGTACGATCTTATTCCTCATATAGGAGCCATCTGTAGCATTGGCGATCAGGTTCCACTTTCTCGCCGTCGCCATGCCGCACACAGAAGCCTCCTTTGACAGAGTAAAGGTATAGGGCTTCTTATCCAGTGTTGCCGTCAGATTTCCCCTTACCCTCAGCTTTTCCAGATGATCGGTAAGGACAGCCTCCCCGGATGGATCCAGCAGCAGAATCTCTCCTGTCTGCGCATACTTTTTCTTATCTGCCTCCAGATCCTTCTCCAGAAAGGAGGTATCCTCTACTGTCAGAAGCAGCGATGGCAGCTTTTCAGAAATAAGCACCTGCAGCTCACGGTCACAGAAGGTTTCACCAAAGCCTCCCTTCACCTGATAAGCAAAAACCTCTTCTCCCTGTATCCCGGAAACGGTACTTCCGTTCCGGAGCTTCTCCCCATTCAGGAAAAGCCTGCTATCCTCTTTGTCATAATGCACAGTCAGTTCTGTCTCTTTTCCCTGAAAGCAGGACGGCAGGATCAGATAATATCTTCCGTCTGTTTCCTCCAGAAACGGCTTGAAGGAAACCATTTCACCATCCACCTCCGCAGTGAATGTAAGCTCCTCCAGAAAGGCTGCCTCATGGTCTGTCCGCAGATAAGCGATCCAGAGCGTCAGCAGCAGAAGTGCCACAGCACTTATCATCAGTAATATTCGTATCAGCTTATTTTCTCTCATGTTCACCAGTATACCACACACATCACACACAAAAAAGCCCGTTATCCTGTTTTGTCCACAGGATAACGGACTCTCTTATCTTTTTAGATGGAAATCATACAGCCAGTGCCTACTGTGCACCGTCGATTTCCTGCCACTGCTTCTCGATCTGCGCACATGCACCGTCCTTGTCAAGATCACCTGCGATATAGGACTGCATGATCTCACCAAAGGTCTGATGCCAGCTGTCTGTAGAGTAAATGATCTCAAGGTCTGCTGCACCTGCAGAAGCTGCCAGCTCATCGCCCTGCTTGATGATCTCGAAGTTACTCTGTACATCAGATTTGATCGGAGGAACAACACCTGCTACATCTGTAAACCATGCCTTGCCATAATCAGAAGTATACCACCAGTTCATGAAATCAAGTGTCTGCTGAAGTACTGCAGAATCCTTGTTTACATGAAGTGACTGGTCAGAACCGGAAATAACCTGGCACTGGGAAGCATCCTCTGTTACAGGATAACCATTGAAGCCGATCTGGATATCAGGATCGATGGAAAGAACATCAGCTTCGATCCATGCGCCCTGTCCGAGAACCATAGCCGCCTTGCCTGTACCAAAAGCAGATTCCTCACCATCGAGTGCTGTTTCAAGGGGCTTATCATCACCGTACTTTACAGCCAGATCGATGAAATCGAAGAAGTTATTGTAAAGCTCAGGATAGTCTGAGATCTTGGCTGTTCCATTTTCAAAGCCGGATACCAGCTCTGCTGCGGAAATTCCTGCGTTTGCAGCTGCAGCATCAAAGAAATGCTGTGCTACATGCTTATATACCCACCATTCATTGAAACCGGTCGTGAAAGGCTTGTATCCTGCTGCAGAGATCTTTTCACAGGCATCCTTCATGGCACTTACAGTTGAAGGGAACTCAGTAATACCGCATTCTTCAAAGATCGCCTTGTTGTATACGATACCGAAATAATTTCCCTTGATCGCGATTCCGTAGCATCCGCTTCCGTCCGCCGGGCTCTGCATAGTTGCCGCTACTGCATCAGACATGGTCTCTGTCAGCGGCTGTCCTGCCAGATCATAAGAGTATTCCTTGTAAACATCGATCTCCTTACCTGATGTAGAGGAAAAGATATCCGGAACCTCACCGGAATTCAGCTTTGCCTTTAACAGTGTCGGATAGTCATTCTGAGTGGTTTCATAGTTGATGGTCACATTTGGTGCTACTTCCTTATAAGCATCAATGAGTTCACCGATCGCATCTGCATATTCCGGAGAACTGATGAACATATAGATCTCACAGGGCTCGTCAGAAGAAACCTGTGCTGTCTCTTCTGCTGCAGAAGTATCTGCTGCTTCTGTTGTCTCTCCGGCCTGTGTACTGTCAGTGGATGCACTGCTGCTGTCTCCTGCGGATGATCCACAGCCAGCCAGAAGGCTCATTGTCATTGCTGCGCAAAGAATTGCGCTGATGAATTTCTTTTTCATTTTTACCCTCCTTTGTCCCCTCTTCGGGAATCCCTTTTTTACTTTATTTTCACCCGTCTGTTTCCGGCTATAACATCATCCCCACTTCACTGCGGCAGACAGACAGGAAAAAATCATTTTGAACTTTACGTCAGGGGAATCAGCCCTTTACTGCTCCTGCCACAACACCTTCTACGATATACTTCTGCAGCAGGATAAATACGATGATAGACGGTACAACTGTCAGCACCATGGCAGTCAGTGCGTAGTTCCATTTGGTATTCATCTGTCCTACAAAGGTGTATGCCGCAAGCACCAGTGTCTTTGTCTTATTATTGCTATTTACCATCAGAAGCGGAAGCAGGAAATCGTTCCAGATCCACATAACATCCAGTACGGTAACCGTTACCGTCACCGACTTCAGCAGCGGGAAAATAATGGATCTGTAGGTGCGGAAGGTGGAGGCTCCATCTATCTTCGCACTTTCGTCCAGTTCCTTTGGGATCGTCTTCATAAAGTTAAAGAAGATGAAGGTTGCCATGGGGATACCAAATCCCCAGTACTGGATCCCGAGACCGATCTTACTGCCTGCAAGGTGAATCACATTCATGGATTTCAGCAACGTAATCATGATCGTCTGAAAAGGGATCAGCATTGGTGTCGTGATGATCAGATAAGCAATCCTGCTGTAGGTTCCCTTTCTTCTGTCCAGGATGTATGCTGCCATGGATGAAAAGATTACGATCCCGACAATACCGATCACAGTGATGATCACATTATTCTTAAAGAGTGCCAGATAATCCATTTTCTTAACAACATAAGTATAATTGCTTAAGTCAAGGCTCTTTGGCAGGGCAAGTACATTCGCCACGATCTCTCCAAACGGCTTGAAAGAGTTCATAAACATAAGGAACACCGGATAAATATAAATAGCTGCAACCACAATAAGCACGAGGATCATGACTGTCATCCGGAGTCTTCTTTTTGCTTTGATCGTCATTACAGATCAACCTCCCTTCTGCTGAAGGCCTTTAACACCAGCTGTGTAATGACCATGACAAACAGGAAATAGATAATGGATTCTGCGGAACCAAGTCCATAATTATTATTCGTAAATGCTTCCTTATAAATCTGTAATGTCACACTGTTAGATGCCGTTCCCGGTCCTCCCTTGGTCAGTGCAAGGATAATGTCGAACACCTTCAGACCATTGGTCAGTGACATGAAAATACAAGTCGTAAAGGACGGTCCAAGAAGCGGAAGCGTTACCCTGAAAAAGGTCTGCGCCCTGCCGGCTCCATCTACAGTCGCCGCCTCAAGGACATCCTTCGGAACTGCCTGAAGACCGGCTATGTAAAGCACGATATAGAAGCCAAGTGACTGCCATACCCCAACTAATACCACCGAGAAGAATACCAGCTTCGTATCACCAAGCCAGCTTAAATTTAAGAAGCTCCAGTCCGTTGCTTCATACAGCTTCTCAAATCCGCTGGTAAAAATGAACTTCCAGATAAAGCCTACGATCGTCATGCTCATGATATAAGGAACGAAGAAAATTCCCCGGAAGAAATTTGCCCCCTTAAACTTCTTTGTCAGCATCACTGCCAGCGCCAGCGCCAGCACATTGGAAAATACCACAAAGCAAAAGGTATATTTCGTCGTAAACCAGAGTGCCGGAAGGAAGTCACCCCCCTGCGAAAACAACGTTTTAAAATTGGTAAGTCCTACGAATTTAACGGCCTTGGAAATACCATTCCACTCTGTCAGGGAATAGTAGCCACTCAGAATAAAAGGCACATACATCATCAGACAGACCAGTATGATCGCCGGAACTGTAAAGGCTGCCATTTCCAATCCATTTTTAACCTTCTTATTCATTTCCGTCCTCCTTCTCTACTTGATGTAATCATTATAAGATACTCGTCCCTGTCCTGAAAATGAAATAAACTGACCAGAAAGGTGTAAAAAAATGAACAAAGCACTTTTCACTTTTTGAAACTTTTTGTATAATATGCCTGAAGTGAGGGTGAAAAAATGTCATTATCCACAAAAATAAAAGAATTACTCCGCCCATGGATTCAAAAAATACGCAGAATGCTGAATCCGGTGCCATTATGGATCCAGTTGATCTTTATTATGATACTCCTGACTACTGCAGTGTCTGTACAGCTTGTACATAAAGACTATACCTCAACCAAGGAGCTGACTCTTTCCCAGTACCTGTCCACCACCTCCCAGATCCTTTCCCTGGAGGCAGAAAACTCAGACTGGTATCTGGACTCCCTTGCCAAATTCTGTATCCAGCCTTATTATGACTCCTCCTATACCAGGATCATTGACCAGAAAACACCGATCACCACAGAACAGCTCAGCTACGTCAAACAGCAGATGTTCTATAATTACTATACAAGAAGTGATATCCTTGACTACGAGCTTTATCTGATCAATCAGGACATGATCATTGGCAGAAACGAAAGCCAGCAGCACTTTACTGTGCAGCAGAATATGGATATCCAGCCCTTTCTTGATGCCGCGGAGAAATGCAAGGGCAGCCCACGGAACCTTTATATTGAAAGTGATGCTTCCGGTAATCTCACCTATTACCACACACTGTTTACCGTCCCCGGCCAGATCATCCAGGCCGTCGTCCAGGTCACCCTTGATGACAGCTTTACCAGACGGCTCGTAAAGGATCACAGCGATACCGGCGAGATCTTCCTTCTGCTGAACAACGAACAGGAACTGATATATTCCTCTGCCGATACACTTCCCTTTTCCCTTTCAGAGCTGCTGCCGCTTCCTTCCTCTGAGCAGCCGGCTATTACACTGAACAATCAGTCCTATTACCTTGTAAGCAATACCGGCACAACCGGCGATCTGACTATGGTCTGCCTCATGCCGGAAGCCTGCATCGATGCTGAGATCGGACACCTTGGCCACTCCATCCTGATCAATGGCTTTCTGTTCTGGCTGATCACGGTGGTTCTCATCTATCTTCTGCTAAAGCTCCTGATGAACCCGTTAAAGGAGCTTTCTGTACAGATGCAGCGGACCGGAGCCGGTGATTTTTCCACCAGAATACAGGCAGATGGCTGCCAGGAAACCTGCGAGCTGTCCCAGAGCTTTAATGGCATGGTACGGCACATAGACCGTCTCATCGATGAAAATTATGTGGCAAAGCTGCGTGCCAACGATGCCAGACTGGCAGCACTGGAAGCCCAGCTGAATCCCCATTTCCTGTATAATACCCTGCAGGCGATCTCCACAGAAGCACTGATCAATGACCAGCCACAAATTCATAAGATGATCACCTCACTCGCCTCTAACCTGAGGTATACTATTAAAGGCAACGTTATGGTTCCTCTCCGGCAGGAAATGAACTATACTGATAATTATGTATTTCTGCAGAAAGTGCGGATGGGAGATGCGCTTGTCTTTTCCTCTGAGATCGATCCGGCTTCCCTTGACTGCCTGATCCCCAAGATCAGCATTCAGACTCTTGTGGAGAATTCCATTATCCACGGAAAATCCGAAAATCAAGCTTCTATCCACATCACCGTTACAGTAAGACTCATGGAAAATGATCTTCTGATCACCGTCAGGGACAGTGGCTGTGGCATTTCTGATGACCGCCTCCAGAAGATCTACGAGGATTTTGCATCCCAGAAATCCTCCGGCAAGGACAGTGGCATTGGTCTTGCAAACCTTTACAGCCGGATGCAGATCCTCTATAACCGCGAAACAAAGTTTGTGATCAATACAGAAGAGGGTAAATACACCAGTATTTCCCTGACTCTTCCCGTTTCCCGGGATCACTCCCAGGACATTTTCCACGAAAGGAGCTCCCATGTACCGTTCTCTGATCATTGATGATGAAAAACCTGTCCAGATCGCCATTTCCAGGCTTGGCCGTTTCGCCTATTATGGCATTGAACCGCCACGCTATGCGGTCAATGGCAAGGACGGCCTTGCCGCCATGCGCGAATTTCATCCGGATATCGTTTTTGTAGATATGAGCATGCCTGTCATGGATGGCTGTGCCTTCCTTGAAAAGGCCCATGAAGAATTCCCTGACAGCCAGTACATCGTAGTCAGCGGCTATGACGACTTTTCCTATGCCCAGCATGCCCTCCGAAGCGGTGCCTGCGATTATCTTCTGAAGCCCGTAGACGAAGAAAGCCTCAACTGCGCCATTGAAAAGGCAGTCAAGGCCATTGATCCTGATGCAGTGTTCGGTATCTCTGACACTTCTGCCAAGACCGACCACATCACCCCTGATGAAATTGTTACTATTATCAAAGACTACATAGAGAGCAATTACTGTACCAATATCCGCATCTCCATGTTTGCAGAAAAGTACTTTTTCTCTCAGGAATATCTGAACAAGCTGTTTAAAAACAAATACGGCTTTACCATCTATGAGTATGTCCTGAAGCTGCGTATGGAGCGTGCTGCAGAGCTGCTCGCCCAGCCGGATATCAAGATCTCCGATATTGCAGAGCGCCTCGGATATGCGGATAATCACTACTTCAGCAAAGCATTCCGGAACTACTACCAGCTGACACCGACGGAGTACCGGAAGGGATTAGGCTGAGCATTATGTATCAATCGTTTTCACTACCAGACTTTTACAGAACTCTTTTTTATCCTTTATATTGTTATGGTTTTTTCTACGATAAAAAATATAAAACATATTGTCCTTCGTAGTATCTGCAGCTGCTATACTCCCCAAATGAAAAACACCGATAGAATGTACGAAGCGATTATGTATAGCAGAAGAATATAATGGAGAATAACTCGTCTGTAAAATTCTCCTCAATCTCTGAAACTCTGCCTTATTAATACACTGACAGTCTTCTCACTCATAAAAGCCAGCAGCACATCTATCTCCAGATATGTCCGAAACCTTTCAATCAGATCTGAAACTGTCTTTCCTTTCCGTAATTCAATGGCAGGCTCCTTCTTATCCGTTTCTGTTTCTACAAAGAAATCCGAATAGCGGCACAGCATATGATTCGTATTCTCTCTGGATAAAATAAGAACTGCCTTCTCTCCCTGTTCACCAAGATAATGCACTACTTCAGCACCATACTTTTCCAGCTCTGCATATGTGACAATATTCTGACTGTCATCCCCATTCTTAGACTGTAAAATCTCAATCAGTGCATTCGCTGCCAAGTCTTCAATACCAATATAAAAGCACATTTTATTTCCTCTTTTTCGTTCTATTATACTATATGCATCTGCCTGTATAATAAGACAGATGCACAACTGATTTATGTTCTAATCTTAGTATAAACGAACCTGTGTATCAATATGCCCACGCAAAAATTTGTTTTATTTTTTAATTACTGTTTTTACGTTATATTTTGTATTTCTTTAACATTTTCAGATCTCTCCACTCTTGCCGCTGCCCTCGTCATGCCAAAGTGCAGCATACCGTTTTCCTCCAGGATATCATAAAGTTTTCTGTAATCCTCAGAGAGACTTGCTGCATTCCCCGGCTCAGGCCATCAATACCATTTTTTCTACCAGCACTTACTGCAGGCTTCCAGACCTTCTTTCTTTGCTTCTTCTATCGTAATCTTCTTCGCTTTCTTTGGATTCATCTTGCCACAGTGGTCAATAGAATGATATTTTGATCCGGTCGCTGATTTCCAGCACATTCCACCTGCTGCTGCATTCTGTGATGCTGTTGTGGAAGCTGCTTTCTCTATCGTTTTCGCATCAGACTTTGCAGTTTTACCGGCACTTTCTTTCTTATCATTGGCCACTGCTGTTACCTTCGCATCCGCTACCGGCTTCCGTCCTTCTGCCTTGCCATAATTCACATAATGATCATACAGCGCTGTTTCATCGCTTCCGACAGCATCTTTCACATCCGGATAAGTCTCTGCATAAAACTCTGCATCAAAAACTGTTCCATCTGGCATGGTCTTCGGTGCCGCCTGCATATCCATCGTAGTAAACAGGAATACAAAGCTCATAACAAGACCTGCTAAAGCTATATGTTTCTTCATACGTAATTCCCCCTTTGTAAGTGTATGAATTATTTTTAATGCATTCCAATTATATCATGTATTAAAAACATTGTCATCATTCAATTATTTTTCTTGTCTGCATTCACCAACCGACTCTCCATTCGTATCTTTCTTCAATTGATAATCATCACTTTTGATTATTATTTAAATCAAAAATTTTTAACTCATCCGCTTCTTTTTGTTGTTTATGTCACGAATATTATATAATTATCGTAAAAAAAGATGCAATCTGTTTTATATTATTTCACTATTAATGGTTGTTATCAAAAAATCTGTAGGCACTCAATATAGCAAGGGAAACCCGTAAGCACATGGTTTGACATTTTCACCACCGCTCTCGTCATGCCAAGTACAAATTCCTTCTTCTGTCCAGAAACGCTTTTCGCCGGAGCAGCCTTTCATGCTGTCCAGGATCACCAGTCTCTGTGAGGTGAAGTGGCGGTAGATCCTGCCCACAATTCTAACTCACTGCTATGCTTTTGCAGCAAATTGTTCTCAGCATATCACAGAAGCCATAGATTCCTCCGACATCATCCACCAGCTCTATGCCATCCTTCCGGATACATACCGGGCAGTAGTCACTGATAACATCCTCTAAAAAGCCATCCAGCGCACTCTCTGTTTCTCCTTTCCCATTTTTCCATACACCGTTTTCCTCTGAATGATAAGTGTCCTCACAGGTGATCAATACCTTCCAGTTGTCACCATAATCATAGCTGTAGATCAGCCACTGGCAGTCTTTCAATCAGTTCACGGCAATAAATATCTGCAAATGCATGCTCCACCTGGTCTACTGCTACATCCCTCAGTTTTAGTTTCCTCTCCAAAATCTGATATACCTGTTCTTCCTGCCCATTGGCCGGTGAGAACTCACTGATTACCTTCTGCAGCCTGTCCCACTCCTCACGGATGAGGAGTGGAAGGGTAGAAGGAATTGGTTTTAATTTGATCCCTTTAAAATGGTGCCATTACATAATTCGCATTTTACTTCCTTCTTTTTCCAATACGGTCTATTGTATTCTATTCTTTCAACATCTTCCGGATCCAACATAAAAGTTTCTTTCTTGGTTGTTTTATATTGCACCTCATTTTCCTTTTGAATATTCTTCCATCTATGTTATAATCATTTTAATTAATAAATTTACCAACAGAAAAAGGATCTTATTTTATGTTTAAAATACTTCATTTCATTTCAAAGAACAAATTACTGTTTTTTTCCTTGCTGTTTGCCTTATCTTTTATCTATATTATCCATGATGATTATATTGCCGCCGATGCTTATATCATCCCTTCTGACAGTTATACTTACATAACCAATGATAACCCTGTTGAAATCTCTATTCAACCAACTATGCCCATAAAGAAACTTAACTCAATTCTTTTCAGCATAGCCAACCCAACCACATTAACCTCTGATTATGAAACCACAATAGATCTCTATGGAGATAATAATATTATCTCCTCTATCTCATTTTCTAATGATACCTGTTATGAGATAACAGACTCTCTTGGAAATGCAACTGAGCTCTTTTTCGACACTATTGCTCCTATATGTTCCTATTCCGATTATAAATTTAAAATATCCAGTTCTGCCCCTACAGTCGAAAATGCCTATGGATTTCGGCTGAACAATGAGGGAACCATATGGAATCGCCTTACCTATGTGCTTTTAACAAAAGATCAGCAGAAACTTGTTTATACTCTGATTTTCATTGTACTCATTTCTTTTATATATGTTATATTATACATTTTAAATCGTAATTTCACTATCCCCCCTGAGAAAATATTTCTTTTTCTATCACTGGTGCTTTGTCCCTTCTACCTGTTCATAGTCCCTGTTTTTCAAACCCCTGATGAAGTAAATCACTTTGTCAGAGCTTACACTATTGCCCATGGTTATTTCTTGTCACCTTCCGGTGGCAATGTTCCTATCCCTCAAAATCTTGTTCCCTATGAATGGTATACCTATACCCCTTTTATATTGTTTCAAAATTTTCATATGACAATCGACTCATTCAACGCCATTTTACATAATAACGTCAACATGGCTCTATATTCTCCTGTCTCATACATTTTTCAGGTTATTGGCATTCGTATAGCTGATATTTTCTCAGATAACACCTATATTCTTGTTCTAGCCGGAAGTCTTGCTAACATTACAGGTTGTACTGTCCTTATTTATTACGCAATCAAATGGATTCCTTCCGGAAAAGAACTGCTTACATTTATTTCTCTCCTCCCCATGGCCCTTCAACTCAGATGCAGTCTCTCTGTTGATGCCATCACTTATGCTATACTGGTTCTTTTTCTGGCCTTTTGCCTTTGCAAACGCTGCCAAAATTCACTACTAAATAAGAAGGATATCATTATTCTTTTCACTCTGGTTTTCATTCTTTCATCTTGTAAAGTTGTTTACTTTGTTGCTATTCTCTTTATCTTCCTATTGCCATCACCCTGCTTTCAAAGCACAAAAAAGGAAGTACTTCTGAAAGCATTTGGCTGCTTTGAAGCACTTCTTTTATCTGTCGGATGGTTTTTTATAGCCAACTCTTATTTAGGTAGTACCAGAGCTGGTGGTGACGCATATGAAAAAATACATTTTATCCTGACCAATCCTGGACGTTACTTATATATTCTCCTAAAAACCCTTTGGCTTGACGGACACGATTTTATTTATGAACTTATTGGTTATAAACTGGGTAGCCTCAATATCGTTATCAATTCTCTGCTCATTTTCTGTATTATAATACTCTTTTTCAGAATTTATTATACGGAAAAGCAAAATAGGTTCTATCATGATTACGTAACAGAAGTAATATCCATAATTTCCTGTACTGGTATGATACTCCTGATTGCAACCAGCCTCTACATCCAATGGACTGATCTGTCCGCCTCAACCTACTCTATTCAGGGTCTTCAGGGACGTTATTTTCTTCCATTAGCGCCACTTTTATTCTGTTGCTTCTGTGTATCTGCAAAGACCGACTCAGTTACTGTTAAAAGCAACAAAAAACCTTCTGTTTCTCTCTTTGGATTATATGTTTTAAATCTTTTAGTACTAATTGAAATTTTCATCTTTAGTTCGTATTATAATAGGCTGTAGGATGTTTATTTATGCCTCCAAATCTTATATATTCCTATATGTTCCAAACATATATACTCTATATCGTTTTCAATTTTCCTGTCCATTTCTTCCTCACATGCTTCCGGCACAATATACACAGCTCCATCCTGATCTGCAATTCCATCCTCCGGATATCCATCTGCATTTGTCAGCCATTTACAGATATCCATAGTTTCGAAGGAATTGACTGCATACACATTTACCTTTCCATTCGATAATGCTGTCATTTTGTTTGCATTTTCAAAAGTGGAATATGCCACTTCGTATCCATTTTCTTCCAGATAATTTACAACCTCAAGCGCATCCGATGCTGTCGGTTCCTCCGCTTTCAGAATTGGCTGATAAACTGTATGTACATTAATTCCGATCACAATACCGGCAGTTGTAAGCGTTATTACAGTCAGCGCTTTCCATGCAGATATACCCGCCGTCATTCCTTTTCTTAAACATTCAAAGCTAAGAATTGCTGCAAATGCCATGGAGAAAATCCACATAAAATAATATCTTTCAGAACTTTCCACCGTCGTAAAAGCCACAATAAGGGCTGTTACAACCGGTGATGCCGCTGTAACCAGAAAACACCATTCAAGGCTGCTAAGTTCCTGCCATTTCAGCATATGTATCAGTAGTACAATTACCCATATCACTACATTCAGAACCAATAAGCCAAGACAAATATTCCTCACTGGATCCCCTTCACTGAATCCAACCGCTTTCCATGTACCCGGCAGAACCACCTGAACCAGCTTTGCAAAACCATTCCTGATATTTCTTGATATTTCCTGACCTGAGAAAAAAGGCATTTTAGTTCCAAGAAAGCTGAGTACCAGTAATCCACTTACCCACAAAAACGGTATTTTTTCATGCTGTTCTCTTTGAACGATTCCTTTCCCAAGACACTTTCTCCGGCAAATCTTCTCATACAGAATTCTTATCACTTCTATTCCAAACAAGGGTCCAAATGTAATCAGAATTCCTCTAGTTCCCTGCATCCCGAGCAGGAAAGCAAGTATCAGTCCAATTATACACTTCCCATACATCTTCCTGCGAAGACTTTTACTCTTTTTCCATTCTTTCTGAAGCAAAGAGCTGTAGCAATTCAGAATAAAAAAGAAGGCTATTACATGAATGGCGTAATATCCAGCAAATACATAAAGAAGCTCCAGGATTATTATATTTCCGGCAAATCCAAGACAGAATAAGCACATAAGCAGGCAGCTGATCCTACTACTGCCTGCTTTCTTCATGAAAAGCCATATAGCTAATACAATACCTATTGTCATCGTGCAGCAGGCAAGTCCCATGGAAAGATCCATATTTCCTGTTAATCCGTAAAACAGTGCCGCAGCCTGCGGTGTTGCTATGATCCTGGTTTCAGTAGAGGGATACCATGACACCGGAATAATCTCTTTGCTATCCCAAATTAACCTCCCAAGAACTGCCTCTGCACCAATATCAGAGTTCATCTTATAATTATAGTGAAATATATTGCATCCAAATACAACTATCATTGCTGTAATCAGGATAGCAGCAACCGGCCATTCCATTTTTTTAATTTCATTTCTTTTCATTGTACTCCCCTTTATAGCGTAAATATTAATTCCCCTAGCTGTATTCGGTATTATTCTTGAAATACCCCCATCATCATGCTAGAATAAAGAACATATTAGTACATTAGGTATCTTAAATATACTGATGAATGAGAAGGGATCTCTACAAATACTATGAACAAATTCAGCAAAATAAATCTTTTCAAATTAGCAGCAGCTTTTACATGTATATTCATTATTTTGTTTTCTGTCTTTACTATCGTCAAAGCATCCTCTTATTCCGTGTTAGCTGATGACGATTTCTGGCATGGCTATGACGTAGGTGTGTTCCATACAGATTTTATGAGTTATTTTATTGCCTCTCTCAAATATGCAAAGCATATGTATCTTACCTGGCAAGGAACATACTTTTCCATGTTTTTGCAGGCTTTCCTAAGCCCCATGAACAATTATGGCATGCCTCAGCTTCGCGCTGTTATGATTTTTAATTCCCTGAATTTCTTTGTTTCATTAATTGTATTTATCTACACTCTGCTCAACAGACTATTTAAGAAACAGTGGCTGCCAAAATTAGCAGTCTGCACCTGTGTTGTTTTCGCAATTACATCCTACAGTGCTTTCCAGGAAGTATTTTACTGGTTCTCCGGTGCTACTTCCTATACCCTTCCTGTTTCTTTTCTCTTTTACTCATTAACTGCGGTTTTATTACTGGATTCAACTACCAATTTGAAAAAGAAGTATATTTTAATTATCTGGTCTGTCTTTTCCGGAGTATTGGCTATGGGCGGCTCTCTCACTGTTGCTGCAGCCGGCTGCTACTTTATGCTCTTACTGACTGTATATGAGTGGATATCCTCTAAAAAATTACCATATATTAAACTGGTCATTTTTATCTGTTACTTTAGTGGGGCACTTATCAATGCCATAGCTCCCGGTAATTTTCTCCGTCAGCAAACCAGCGAAGGAAATGGCTTACAAATATTTGCTTCCTTAAAGAATTCATTTCTTGTATATGAATCAAACTTCAGATGGCTTTTTCACAGTACAAACTTCAGTTTAATCCTGCTTCTTATTCTTCTTTGTGGAATTTTTCTTTACAAGAATATAACTGTTAAAAACATTACTGGCTACACCTTTGTCAGCATTGCTGGTATCATTGCGCCTTTTGTTGTCATTTTCCCTGCTGTATTAGGCTATAATGTTCCCTGGATTCCCAATCGCTGTGTTTTTGTTGTAATCGTAGTTATGTCTGTTGCCTTCAGCAATCTGACACTCATTCTCAGCTATCATATCATGCGCACAATCACTGATTCAAACAGATCTCTTATTGTGATCGTCACTCTTATGCTGGCTTTTGTCACTGCTTCTGCAAACAGCTATACCCTGGCAGATTGTATGACAAGAAAACTCCATGATAAATTAATTGATGGCACCATTCCCAATTACTATTCCTCTTACATGGACATGATCCACTTATTTGAAGCTTCTGAAGGAGCTGATCTGCGTCTGGATCCTGCTCAGGTTCCGGCTGCTATTGATAACTTTTACTATTTTACATTATCTGCAGATCCTGATAATCGTACCAATAATGCCATTTCCTACTTCTACCATTTGAATTCCGTCAGTCAGACTGGCGAATAAATATTGTTCCTATTTTATATCCATCAATTTCTATATCATGGTAATCCTGATATCCATTTACTGCCACATCATTTCCCAGTAAGCCATGATAAGTTTCAATATAATACTTGGGATTTTCTGAAATATCAACAAGCTGGATCCTCTGCTTCTCCTCATCTGTCATAAAATTCATAAATATATTTCCGGCTGTACAAACCGTAATCTTTTCACTGTCATCATTTTCCAGAATGTATCTACAGAGATCCATATTTATCAGATTCCAATAATCTCTGTCAAATTCTGCTCCCCATTTTCTACAGGCTGCATTCAGATAAACCATTTCATATGGATGATTCCTTATGATCCATCCTGTCTGTATAACCATTCCTGCTATGCAGGCAAACACAATTACCACCTTCCAGACTTTATTTATGATACATTTCGTCAGGAAATACCGCATCCCATATACAATCATATAGACAAATAAAGGAAGAATAAAGTAAAAATGCCTCCAGCCATTATATAATGTAGAATGTAATATCACTGTCGCCAGCCATGGCAACAGGGCTGATAATCCTGCCCATATAAAATATTTATGTCTGAAAACAATATCCATATCTACAACACATTTTTTCTTCACTACACAGACTATTCCTGTCACTACAATAAGAAGAAACAATATATGATACCATACAGGAACAGATATCAGAACCCATACCGGTATATAATACCAGGGCAGCTGATCCTTATTTAATAGCTGTCCCATAAATACGATAATGCCATTCCATTGATCATAATCAGAGAATTTAGTAAAAACTTTTATCACTTCTCTTATAGGATGTTTCCATAATATGGGCATACATATAATATAAGTAAATATAAATCCTGCTGCCAAAATTGCAAATGCTCTTAAGCGTTTCTTCCTGCTTTTCCAACCTGTCTGACGCTTCATCTTCTGATAAATCATCTCGACTATAATATATCCAACAAGCAACATAGGAAACAAGAATCCTACAATCCTCACATTCGTAGTCAGCGCTGAAATGATTGAAAAAAAGATTATCCATGTTACAGCATAATCACTCTCTATCACCATGACTGTTGCATACATAGATATCATCACCATAGCAACAAATATCATATCTTTTATATTATAGAACTGTTCTGCAAAAAACCTTGGATACAGTGCAACCATTGCTGTACCAAGAAGGCTTAATCCCACTGACTCCAATGTTTTCCTGCAGGTTCTGTAAAAGCATATATATCCGGCAAAGCATACCAAAAATGTCCATAAATGCCGGATATGATACGCTTCTCCTCCTGGAAACCCCTTCATCCATTCCAAAACTGACGGCACAACCTGCATTGCGATTCCATAATATCTGTAATCATATTTTTCCAGGTCGCCATTTGCTCCATCCAGTGCATCCACACCCAAAGTATCTAGCGCATACTTTATATTAACAAAGGTACTCTCCCTTTCATCCCGCTCATCCGTTGATATACCATAATCCTTATATAAAAATATCCCAACAATCAGATATATCATAAATAAACCGCAGATAATACTCTTATGTATCCACTTCTGTTTCACAATCTGCTCCTTCCCAGCAGTCCTGTAGTTTTACCTCTTCTTAATACTCTGGCAACCTCCAGGCCTTTACACCCACTTTACCAATATAATCAAGGCTTACTTCTCCTGTATCCTGATTTATACGATACAGTGTACCATCATCGATCGTATCCGGATCAGCAAACAATTTCCCATAATCCTCAGAAAATATTTCATATGGATGCAAAATAAAAACATAATCATATGTTTTCAGTGTACTTTCCCATTCCTCTGCAGCCCAGATAAATGGTTCTTCATACAACTGTTCTTTCTTCTTCTCCAGTATCCTCTTCTGTTCTTCTATAGATTCTGCAGATCCCAGAAAATCACATCCGTGTTCTGTTTCTATTAATGGAGATACAAAATTCTTAAACATACAGATTTCCAATCCATCTGTATTATTACATACAAAAAATATCTTTTCTCCCCGTCTGGTAAATGTTCTTAACTCCTCCGACAATTCGTCCCCATAATATACATTTTCCTCTGTAACCTCATAATCCATATGTTTTAAGGCAAAAGCTTTCATTGGTGTCGCAACAAGAACAGCTCCCAGCAAACAGGTTAAAAGTATTTTTCTTTCCTTATTATTCTCATCATCACTTTTTTCCCACAATATCATTCCCAGCATGACTAACACGCTACCACACAGGTATGATCCCAAATATCTGTCATGAGAAGCATATGTAAGTGCTTCATTCTCCGGAAACGCAAATAAATACAACAGTTCCAGAAAAATACAATAAATAATTCCTCCTGCAAATACCATAATACTCACGAAAAAGATATTCTTTGACCGGTTATCCCAATATCTCCTTATCAATAAAAGAACCATCAATATGCCAAGTCCTATCCACATATCAAAATATGGTACCTCAAGATTACCAAGCTTAAATGTTTCTCCATCAAACATTTTAATCAGATAATTTTTCAATGAACGATAACGGTACTCTGGTGCTTCTCCTTTTATCAATTCTACTATTCCATTAACAGAAAGACCACTCGCCGATATTGTTTCTGCTGTTATATTCCTTCCTTTCTCATCCACTTCCGCCTCATCACCCATATCCTCTGCTACCTGTACTTCCTCTGTTTGTACAACTGGTAAAGATAGATAAAACTGCCAACTGAAGAAAATCAGGAATATGAACACTAACAACAGAGGTAACACTGTGCACATTTTCTTATTCCACTTTTTCTGAGAAATCTGTTTGTATATGCTGTCTGCCATCATAATAAGAACTACAAGTCCTGCGATAGCCAGCCCCATATCTTTTGTTAATACCAGTGCGGCCAACCCTCCTGCAATCCTCATATAATTAAATAACGATGCTTCTTCAGAAAGATAACAATATAATACATAAAACATCAATATAGCTAATAATGCATCTACATATATACTGTTATAAATATCTGTGAAGAAGATAACCGGTACCAATATACCTATTATCACTGCAACTACAACATTAGAAACCTTTTTGTTTCCTTTCTTGTAAAAAAGTACACTTCCTGCACTCAGCAGCATTGTCTGATATGCAATATAAACAATCTCCTGTGAATAAAGTCCATTCAAATAAACAAACAGATACTCTGCCAGTGTAGTAAATGGCATATATCTTACCAGTCTGACCGTTGTATCTATATGCTTTGCAAAGGAATCATAATAAAACATATCCTTTGCTGCTAATCCCCAATGAATGTACTCATCCCATCTGGCATAAAAGGCTCCATGACAATTCACCAAAATCACAATAAACAGGATCCCATAAATAAAAAGTCCCGGTGACACCAATGTCCTGATATCTATACGCCTTTTCATAATTATTACAAATGCTGCTATCAGGCAAAAAGCACTTATCAGATAAACAGTAGATATTCCCGTTGTCAATAAACTGAACAACCCAAACACATACAATATAAAAATCTCAATGATCAAAGACAGTCCGACTGTCTCCTCCCATTTTCTATCAAAGATCACCATGAAAAGCAGTGAAATACTGATCAACGGGAAAAATACCGCAAACATCCAGAATAATCTGGAGTTTTTTATAAACTCTATATCCAACGCAACTGCTTCATTGCAGGCTTTTCCATCTATCGTACAGCCTGCATAGTTACTTCCTGATGGCAGCTTCAACTCACCATATCCATCCGGCTCCACAAACCTGAATTGCAAACGATACCGTTCTCCTAAAACCACCTTTAAAGAAGGAAATTTGAATTCCAGCTCTCCTGATGACTGTTCTGTAAATTGCCTTTCTATCTCGGTATCAACTAACAATTCACTGTAATCATCATTATATATCTTTAGTTCGATCCCAGAACTAAAGCTCTCTTCCGTGAAATAGGAAACCTTTACACCCGTCAGCTTTTTTACATTAGGCTGCCAGGTCTGCTCTAAAACTTCCTGCGTTGTATTAAATGTTACTTCTGAATCTGGATGAGATACTAATGCTTCACTTAAATGGGCATCCTTTCGCAGAATGCAAATGCCAAATATCAGAATAATCGCAATAATAAAAATAATATTTATCCATTTGTTTTTATTCATAACACCTTTATCCCCTTTTTCTTTTAAGATTTTCTCCATACTATTCTGTCCACTCATCACCATAGGCATTTAGATGCAATGAACAATACTCCGGCTTAATCCTAAAACCATCTTTTAAGGTTGTTCCACGTAGTTCAACTCTTTCAACCATTTTTCTGTAAGGAACACATGGAAATACATCTGCACTGCATTGATCCCCTTCTGCCGGTATCCATACTTTCACTCCAGGTGCTAATTCCATTTCTTCTGTCAGATTCCACTCATAATCATCCTGCATTATAAGAGACTGATACTGCAATGACTGTATACTTCCCAAATAGCTAACCCCCACCGGGATAAGTACCACCATAATTGCAGCCTTGATAAGTAACTTCCCCTTTCGCATATTCAAACAATATTGTGCACATAAGCAGATAGGGATCAACAAGTA
This sequence comes from Suilimivivens aceti, assembly GCF_025567405.1. Lineage (NCBI taxonomy): Bacteria > Bacillati > Bacillota > Clostridia > Lachnospirales > Lachnospiraceae > Suilimivivens > Suilimivivens aceti. The sequence continues at coordinate 183,505 of NZ_JAOQKJ010000001.1, forward strand.
TACCATTCCATATCTTATCAATGGAGCAGAAAAGAACCAGCTTAACAAAGCCAAAATACCATAAATCCCCAGGATATCCTGCCGCATATCTGTCTTCTTTTTTATTATCCTGTTAACAAACATAGCCAACCATATAATTCCGCATACAAATCCTAATACAATCAACGTTCTCATGGAATGATCAAACCAATGCGGAACCCATTCCCATAATGCCTCCTTTTTTTCGACACTGAATATGTCTCTTCCCCATGCTATAATTTCTCTGCTATCATATTCCAGTACTGATGCAGGCATCTTCCAGTCCACGTTAAAAAGATCTATCTGAGGATAAGGATACAATAAATATCCCGAGATTATAACATTCCTTGCAAGCCAGGGAATAACTATCACCAATCCTCCCACTATATGTAAAACGATTTCTTTCCATTTCTTCTCCTGTATAAGCTTTATTGCCGGCCAAATTGCCAGTATGACGCAAACAGCTGCAGATAACTTTAATGTAATTGTATAGACACCCAAAATGCACAAAAAGCCGTACATACTGCTATCCATAACATCACTTTCTATCAATTCACACCACTTTGTGCAGATATAAAGTATCATAAGCATGGGCAATATATCCGATGACGGCGAAGATATCAGCCCACTTGTATAGCATACATATATACCTGTCATCACCTTAAAAAGATCAGATAATCTGATTTTCCCATTCCATAATTGATTTGTTATGATTGCATAAATCAAAAACACCCCAGCCACAAATCCATTCACAGTATGTAATGGCTGTCCAACCAGCCAGTCCAGACTAAACAGCGCTTGCAAAGGCATAAATGCACTGTTATATGCAAACCTGTTATGTAAATTTCCAAGTCCAGGTACAACACCATATTCTTCAATCCATTTAATCGCCTGAAAGTGATACAACATTGTATCATAATGTACCGGTTTTCCAACTGTATAAACCAACATGCATATACATACAAAAAGAACCACAATCCACTGATATATAGATAGTCCCGGCCTACAAAATACGTTTTTGCGCCCCCCCCCTGTTCTTAAAACAGTACGTCATGACCAACACTATCCCAATTATCATCAATCCCAGACAGGCTTTCGCTCCAACCTTATAAAAAATGCTGAATACCTCTGCATAAATATTAACCATCATCAATCCACATACAAGATAAACATCCCATTGATCCAGATAATTTTTCTCTGCATGTCGATAGCCATAATGAATCATTCCATATCCCAGTATCAGGCAAATCCCTGCAATAATAATCCAACTAACCAATACAGACAGCATAGCTCCTACTCCTCTCTTATTTTGCCATAAATTTTATCCTGCTTACCGTCCATCCCATATAAGAAAACTCTTTTTCCTCCAGGATTTCTGTCTTCTGTGATAATTTTTCTGCTATATCCTGACCTGCACACGGTATATAATAATAGTACCCTACTCCATCAGCCAGTAAGCTCCTTATATCTGTTTCCTCTGTAATATTACACAATTCAAATGGCACACAATTCTTATTTTCCTGAAGAACCCTTTTTCTATGCTTCTGATCCCAATATTGTATCTGCGGTTCATCAGGTTCTGCGTAAATATAAACTCCTTCAAAAAACCATACTCTGCCATTTACAACAGGGAAGCAATTCATTGCTTCTTCATCTATTATATCTTCCATCGCCAGATCAAGTGCCTTATCAAAATACCTGTATTGTTGATTATAAACCATAGAATCGCTCAGATATTCCCACTCTTCTGTACTGACCATCTCTGTATTCCCCACATCATACTGTTTAAATACCAGATGTGTAATCGGATCCAGTATATAGTAATTCGATATTGTCATTAGTATTATAACGCTCATCAATACCCCGTATCTTATTTTCTCTGACGATATCATGGCTATTCCCAAAATAGCAAACAGATTTAATGCAACAATATGTGTGTCAATATATCTGGCATGATTTACAGTTTGAAAAGTAATGCTAAACACTACAAAAAAGAAATCACTGATCAGAATTGGTACTACCTGTTCAGATACCCTGTCTTTCTTTTTTACTATCCATACAATTGCTATTATACTCAGCAGGACCAATATCCAGTTAAAGTTAAGTAAAAACAGTACTTTTGATTTTTTCCATATATAATAAATATTTAGTGCAAATCCACCTACTCCATTCCAGTGTGGCATTATCTTATATGTATATAACCATATCAACCCTACTGCCAGCATTCCCCAATATTTTCTCTGGCACATGATATAGCGCACTTTTTTGTGTCTCCAGTAATCTACAATAACATAGCCAGCGCAATATGCTCCATATGCAACAACCGCCGGTTCTTTCACAAAGCACATAATAAGTGCAGCAAAAAAGTGAAAAATCCACCGATCTTTCATTGCAGAATAAATTACTACAGGATATAACATCATCACCCAATAATCCCAATAATTATATCCTGCCAGTCCAAGTATAAACGGTGATACTGCATAGCATACTGTCAGTAAAGCATACTCCCATTCTTTCCTGTCTTTAAATATCAGTCTGATAATTCCCCATACACTATAGATACTCATCAAGAGAAGAACTATTGTACCAATAGTCATCCCCAACTGCTGGCTTCCTACCATAACCCTGAGAATCTCGTTAATTCCTGTATATGACATGCATATATGATCACAAAAGGAAAGCGTCTCCAGATTAAAAATATGGGCAAGGCAAAGATCATCTATATACTGAAATAAATATGAGGCATCCCATCTTGGTTCTGAATCAGACTGAATCACAGCTATAACTGCACATGCAAAAAGCACTATAGCAATATACTTTCTCTCACTGATCCATCGTTTACCATCTTCTTTATTAATATGCACAAGGTTTCTTTGCCTGCAGCATATTAGAAATGCTATAAAGCATCCAAAAATAATCATCACATAGGAAATAAGATACTTTTCCCTTCCTACCTCCTGCAATTGATCCTTTCCGATTATAGCTAGTAATGAGAACATCACACCAATTCCAATGTCTAATAGTACCAGTTGTCGCAATTCACGTACTGAACCACTTCTCATCAACAGGTAATGTCCTATCCCCCATAATAAGACACCTAATCCCAGAAATAAAAAATGTAACCGGATAGGCTGTTCTCTATTTGCATAATTTGTAGACGCAAATAATGATAACATCGTGAACACAAGCGAGCATATTAATGCTACTGCTGCTAGATTTCTTTCTCTATTCTCTCTCATGTTTCTCCTCCCTGCAAACCATTATCATTGTATCAAATATTTACGATGCAGGAAAGTCTAATCCAAGTTTCTACATATAAAAAGTACAAGCCATTACTTTATATAACGACTTGCACTCATATTATACCATAATATAAAAATATAACTTCAAGATTTCATTGTTCTATCGAAATCTTCTATATATTCGGACACTTGGGACAAAATGGGCATTGTGAGATTTACAATTCTTCAAAACCGTTTTGAAATCATACTTAATTTATCACACTAACTATTGTCATTGCTATTGATATTATAGAAACGAATATTGAAATCACATTAATTTTCGAGTTTTTCTTTGTTTCCAAATTCAGTCTCAAAAATTCTTTTTGTATTCTAGTAATCAAATTTTCAACAACAAAACTTTCCCTCAATTTCTCATCAATTTTCTCTAATTTTTTTAAATCCCCCAACATTTCCTGCTGCTCCTTTTCACATTCAAAATAGGGATATTTTTCCAAGAGCTTATTTCTGGCACTTTTTATTTCTTTTATATACGGTTTTAATTTTCTCGCATATCTAAAATCTGCATTAACTCTATATATTATATCGTCCAGCCATGTCATTACATTTGGATATACTCTTTTCACAGATTGAACATTATTAGAATATCCTATATATATTTTTTCTATTTCTATATCCAAATCTACTATTTCATTTTCCATACACTGAATTGTGGTAAACAATCGTTGACACGCAATCTTCATATACGAATTTTTATCTCTTAAGTACAAGCTCGACAAATATATTGCAAAGATAATTATTATTACAAAATATGCTACAACCATAATTTCCATATGTATACCTCCTAGTTTATCTATCATTACCATCTCACAAAAATATTTTTATGCACATCATCTCTGTATTCACATTTTTTAGTCAAAATACCCAGAATCGCATGCAGCAAGCAATGCAAAAGCATATTTTTTAGCGCTATTTTTTACTAGTTTTTTGTTAATTAGAAAAACCCACATTAACAAATATCCTATTGTAAAAATCATGCTAAGTAATAGCTCTGCATTATCTACTAAAAAATAAGTTTGCTTCTGCAATTTCATTATTACAATATTACCAACTGCAGAAACAACACATATCATTATCCCAAATGGTTTTACACCCAATATGTTATAGGCGAATCCCAGATTAGTATTCTCTTCTGCAATCAATGGAAATTTTGTGCTATTTCTTGTTCTTGCTATCAGCCACTTAATTGCACTTTCAGATTTTTGCTTCATATCTGCAGCATTATCTGTTACTTTAAATTTCCTTAAATGCTTCTGAAAAAATTTATAATAACGTTCCTTCGTGAACTCATCGAGTGTAGTATCCTCTGGAATGAGAAAACTTTGTGCCGGCAATCCATCTGGAAAACATTTATGTAAAACTTTTCCTCCATTTAATCTAGCTATTAGGATTAGCAAATTTGAAAATGAAAAGGTGATCCCCGTAATAATAAGTGTGCTTGAAATATTACGAGCTACTGGAAATAGTATATATATTTGAATTATCAAAGGTGCCAACACAATGACTCCTACACTAATGCGGGATCTCATATTATACACCCCAAAAACATCCCTCATGCCAGTCCTCCTACTTATTAATAGTTATTTAACTCTAGTAAATGCACTATTTATCCGAGTTGTAATATCTGTAAGATGTCTGTTACCATAAAAAATCAATTCTGACTCTGTCAGATCAAAAGAAAAACCATACTTTGCTCCATTTAAAAGATTCGCAATTCTCTCTTGCCCCTGATGTGTCAAATATATGTTTTTACATAATTGACATAATCGAGAAAGCTGAATACCGCTATTACACGTAATAACCACAACGTTATTTTCATATATCTCTGATAAGCAATTATCTAAATAGTGCTCAATCTGAAAATTATGTCCTATAATAAACAGAACATCCAGAGAGCATGCAGGTATGCTCTCCAGAGTTATAAAGCCATTCTCCATTGGGTTCTGTTTTGTCCACAAATTCATGGAATCCCAAATATACTTCTGTCGTGCGTGAACAGTTGCTGCAAAACTTTCAGATATCAAATATCTCATCTTGCTCCTAAAGTCCTCCCAGTATATGTTGATTCTCTCATAAAAAAACTGGTATTTAGACAGATATTTCCATAATCCTTTGTATTATATACTCTATGTCCCGTGGTATTTAAATCATTAGACCCTCCATTAGTATTACCGGTATTGTCCGACACGATATACACTGTATCAATCTGATCACATTTTTGAGCAAATATTTTATCCGCCTGACACGCTTTACCATGATGAGGTAGCTGAATAATATCATAATCTCTCACTTTATCTTCAATAGCTGCGTAGGAAGCATCCCCTGATAAAAGCAGTGTATGACTACCAATTTCTACACTTAATTGGACACTGGTAGCATTATACGCTGTTTCACCATCCATGGTATCCCCTTCTCTACTGTCCAAATGCTTAGCCACAGTATTCAACATATAATCAAAATCTGGTCCAACTATCGAAATCTCATCTGCTTCATTAAATTCTTCCTCATAAATATCATGCAGATTACATCCCGACAAAGCAGCTATATTATCGTATTTCTCTAAAATTTCTTTTTTTATAGTGTCCTGCTTTCGACGTCCATCACCAATACGCTCAAAAATCTCATCCACATACTTTAAAAGCAACGTTGTCCATATTGCAGATATTCGACCACTATTAACAAGTACAGGAATTCCATCAAAATGATCAGAATCATTATGAGACAGAATCAAAGTTGCCTTTTCAAAGCAATTCTCGTCCATATACTGAATTACTTTTTCTGCGTGTCTTTCTGCCCCACAATCATAAATATACAATTCCGTACCAGTATTGATCAGTGTGCAATCGCCATAGTTCGTACTTTCCGCATTTTCATAATCTTTTGCGCTAAATACAATTATTTCTTTCATCTTTCTTATTCTCCTTCTTTAATATATTTTTATATAATAAACAATAATTAAAGAATTGAACAAACGTTCTTCTTGCAACGCTGTGCATCCCATGGTACTATACTTTTAGATTAATGCTTGTAGTACTTCAGGGATCAGCAGTTGGCAGCTGCTGATTTCTTTAGTTATTGGGTTTTTAACAAGTAATTATTTTTTTTATCATCTTATTTCAACATTAGAATACACTATATGCCATAATATGTCAACCAGGAAGTTTATTTTTTGTTATATTTTATAACATTCCACTAGTTTTTCGCTCATTTTCTATTGACCAAAGCCAAAAAAGGTGATATTTTATAACAAGCAGGAGGTTTTTATGTTTACCTATCTTGAATTAAAAAATTTTAAATCCTTTAAAGAAATCAGTATTAATTTTGAGAACAAAAAAGATGCTTTTAAACATATAATTGCTATTTATGGTGCAAATGGAAGTGGTAAATCCACAATTGTAGAAGCTTTTTTGGCATTGGAAAAAACATTGGGTACCATGCGTGTTAAGGATATGCTCCTAGATATACTAAACAATAAAATAACCCCGCCAGATGATATTCCTATAAAGCAAGAATTAATGCTAGAGTTTATTAAAAGAAGACTTGAGAATAACACTGTCGAAAAAATTATAGATGAATATAAGACGATTCATTCCACAGATCCTATGAAGTTGGAATTCGGTTTTATCATTAACGACTCACCCGGCTCTTATTTGATGGAATTTGATAATAATCATTTAATCAGAGAACGGTTAGAATATAAAATCTTGAAAAATAAAGGCTGTTGTTTTGATATTGAAGAAGATAAACTCGAAATAAATTCCAATATATTTGAATCAACAGATTTCTTGGAAGAATTCAAAAAACAGCTTCAAATGTACTGGGGAAAGCATACCTTCTTATCAATTCTTCAACATGAAGTAGATGATAAATCAGTGTCATATATTAGTTCGAATATTTCAAAAAACCTAATGTGTGTGTTAACCAGTTTTAATAGCATTAGCTATAAAGTATCCAACAGTAATGATGAAAGCAGCATTTATGCGAATCAGCTTCTGGCAAACCTTGAAAGCGGAACTATTGAAAAGACGGAAGAAAGGCAACTTGCTGCAGTAGAACAGTTTATAAATGATTTTTTTGTAAATCTCTTTGATGATGTTAATAAGGCCTTTTATCATAAAGAAGAAAAAAATAGCAAAATCAAATATTCGTTATTCCTCAATAAAAAAATGGATAATCATGATTTTGATATTGATTTTCAATACGAATCAAGTGGCACTCAAGAAATATTGAATTTGTTACCCTATCTTATGTTAGCTATTACTGGAAAATGCGTCATTATTGACGAATTTGGAAATGGCATTCATGATTTAATGGCCGCTGAATTAATTAGAGCGATTTCTCACAATATCAAAGGCCAATTAATTATTACAACTCACAATACTTTAATTATGGATCACTCAGATATAAGGGCAGATGCACTATATTTTATATTTGCAGACTCATCCAAAAAAAAGGTGAAATGTGTTACTGATATTGAAGAAAGATTACACCCAAACTATAACTATAGGAATCGATATTTTAACAATAAACTATACACATATGGATTACCTTCAAATACTAACTTTGATTTTAACGAATTTTCTAAATTATATGTAAATTAAATCATAACCACCCATCCAACGGGTGGTTTGCTCTAACCCTATAAGGGCTTGTTACCGGCCAGCGCCTAAAGACGCTGGCTTTCACTTCGTTCCAAGCCATCTTGCCTTTGCGTAAAGTAAATGCTCCATAGCAAGTACCTGTCAATAGCCTCACCGTAAATGCTCCATAGCAAGTACCTGTCAATAGCCTCACCTATCTGCCATAATAGTCTCACACTACACACAGTCAAAAAAGTTCAGCACTCAACTTTTTTGACCAGGGTCAGGAGGTTAGACTATGAACACTCAAACCAGTTTAGTTGCAGAACAGATCCGCCTACAGAAGTGGGCTGACCAGATCAGGGACTGCCAGAATCGTCCCTCTGGTATGAAAGTCGATGCCTGGTGCCAGGAACATGGCATCACAAAGGAGAATTATTACTATCGTCTGCGTCGAGTCAGGGAGGCATGTCTGGAACTTTGTGATCCATCTCCTTCCTTCGTGGAACTCACAGCACCTACAGAAAGTATACCGGCTAACGTATCTCCTACACATTCCCCTGTGGCTGCAGCACTTTATACAGAAAGCGGAATCACCATAGATATCTATAATGACGCTTCAGCGGAGTTTCTCAGAAACCTGATAGGAGCAGCCAGCCATGCTTAATGATGCTTCTGGATTTCAGAAAATATATCTTGCCACCGGATACACGGATCTGCGCAGAGGCATGGAAGGACTGGCAAATATCATACGCTTCCGTTTTCATCTGGATCCTTATGACAGAAATACCCTGTTTCTGTTCTGCGGCAAGAGGAGTGACCGTATCAAAGGTCTCCTTTGGGAAGGGGATGGTTTTCTGTTATTATACAAACGGCTGGATACCGGTGCTTTCAGCTGGCCACGAAACAGCGAGGAAGCGCTGGCAATTACTTCTGAGCAGTATACGATGCTCATGCAGGGACTGGAAATCATAGCCAAACACCCCATAGACCAGATTCAGGATCCAAAGAAGCTCTTCTAAGTTTTGTGCATTTCGCAGAATTTTTTTGTGGACAGTTTTGTCTCTCGGGGATTACTGTCCGTTGTTTATCCACAACGGTTCTGTCCTGCCACCCATACGGCCGGAATGGCAGGGCATTTGTGGACAACAGTACTGAAAATCTGAAAAAAGCAGTGATATCCCAGGTTTTCAGTACTGTTATCCACCGTCATAATGACGAACGGAAAACAGCCGCCAGCTGGTGGAAATGTATCATATCTGCTATAATGGGCTCAGTAAGAAAAGGAGTTCAGCTATGGCAGTCAGATACACGGAAGAACAACTGAATACCGTTGACAAGTCCCTTCTGATCCAGATGTTTCTGAACCAGCAGGAGCAGCTTCAGACACTGACCGCCGAGGTCGCTTCCCTCAATGAAAAGATGCAGCTCATGATGGAACAGATGATCCTGGCAAACAGAAACCGCTTTGGACGTTCTTCCGAAAAGATGACGGATGCCAGCCAGATCAGCTTCATGGAGGTGGATGGAACTATCGTCTTCTTCAATGAGGCAGAGGCCGTCTGTGACCTGGATACCCCGGAACCGGAACATCTGGAGAAGTCTGCTCCACGTCCGGTAAAGAAAAAAGGCAAAAAAGAACAGGATCTTTCCGGTCTTCCTACACACCGGATCGACCACTACATGACAGAGGAAGAACTCACTGCAGAGTTTGGCAAAAATGGCTGGAAACAGCTTCCGGATGCCATATCCCGGAGATACCGCTTCGTTCCTGCCAAAGTAGAGGTGGAAGAACATCACATCGGTGTCTATGCCGACAAAAAGGATGGACATATGGTAAAGGCAGAGCATCCAAGAGGGCTGCTTCATGGCAGTGCTGTTTCCCCGACACTTGCGGCAGCCATTATAAACGGCAAATATGTCAATGCCATTCCGCTGTACCGCCTGGAGCAGGAATTCAAACGCTATGGGCTGGTCATCACCAGACAGAACATGGCAAACTGGATGATCCGTCTCGGAGAGGAATACCTTTCCGTTCTCTATGACTATCTCCACCGGAAGCTGTATGATTACCATGTCATCCAGGCAGATGAGACACCAGTGCTCGTAAACCGTGACGGCCGTCCGGCAGGATCCAAAAGTTATATGTGGGTCTACCGTTCCGGATATATGTATCCGGACAGACAGATCGTCCTATATGAGTATCAGCGGACTAGAAATGCTTCCCATCCCCGGGAGTTCCTGAAGGATTTTTCCGGGATCTGTGTCACGGATGGCTATCAGGTCTACCACACGCTGGAAAAGGAGAAGGAAGACCTGACGATCGCAGGCTGCTGGGTGCATGGACGCCGGAAGTTTGAGGAAGCCCTTGCCACCATACCGGCCGAAGGGAAAAAGGAATCCGTTGCCTTTCTGGTAATGAAGCAGATCCAGGCAATCTACCGGGAAGAAGGTAAACTGAAAGAGCTCTCTTCCGAAGAAAGACTTGCGCAGCGTCAGGTGGTCATCCGGCCCCTGGTAGATGCTTTGTTTGCGTACCTGAAACAGAAAAAAGAACAGATCGTGGTAAAAGGGAAACTGCAAGCAGCCTTTACCTACCTTCTGAATCAGGAAAAATACCTCCGGGTATTTCTGGATGATGGAGACGTTCCGATGGATAATAATGCTTCGGAACGTGCCATCCGTGGCTTCTGCATCGGAAAGAAGAACTGGGAAGTCATTGATACCATAAACGGAGCCAAGACATCTGCTGTGATCTACAGTATCGCAGAAACAGCAAAGGCAAACAACTTAAAACCCTATGAGTACTTTGAACATTTGCTGACCGTGATCCCAGAACACATGGAAGACACAGACCGCAGCTTTTTGGAAGAACTGCTCCCTTGGTCACCAACTCTGCCGGAAAACATTCGAAAATAAAATTTACAGCAGGCCACGAAAGTGGCTTAAAGTTGTCAAGGTACTTGCTATGGTGCATTTACCTTGTTTCTTTAACTCATCTCTATTTTTATTAGACCAAAAATCTCCAATTACAACTATTTCTGCCTCAGGCGCTTTCCCTTTTATGTAAGTTATTAATTCCTCAAAATCAGACTCCCATGTTACTAAATCCTGTGCATTTTCACCTAATTGAATAGTAATTAAATCTATCTTTGGACTCAAATATGGCATTAACAATTCTAAAAACTCCGCTCTGTCTGTTCCAACCGTTTCCCAAGTCGAAAAATTATATACGTTAAGTGTAACATTATTATATTCCAAATAGTTTTTTATTCTGTGAACATAATCATTCTCATCACAAGTCGATGCCATACCCCTGTCATCATCCCACCAATATGAAGCTAAACCATGAACAGTTATACTATTTCCAATTGCCAAATAATTATATCCGTTCTCATTCCACTCTACAGATGGCAGTGTTTCTCCCAACGTACTTCTTAATATTGCCATTTCCCCAGAAAGTTTAGAAATATCAGCATTCAATTGTGCAATTTGTTCTTCCTGAGCTTTTTCATAATAATAAAACTTTCTAACTATAATTCCACTTCCCACACACATCATTGTACATATTATAGCTATGCCTATTTTCACTAAAAATCTTTTCATACTACCATTTTACCCTTCATTAACAATCGAACACTGTTCTCTGTCAGCAGCTTAGTGGCAGAACTTCTCATTTTATTTTGTGCTAAATCTTGACACAGGACCAATATACCACCATCACATACTTTCTCTCAATAATACAGTTCAATATATTTTTGAATTAATGTTAGCAAATATAATATTCTTTACTTCTTATTTCTTTCTATATTCCAACTCACTTTTACCAAACATCCTCTTTTTATTCAAACTTCCTTAAATATAATTTTATTTTTCATTATAACAAGGTAATGTACCATTTGATGCCATAAAAAAGAGTACATCATTTGTGCTATTTTTTGATATATAAATGTTTTCAAAATATTCTGCCAGTTCTTCTCTTAATGCTTCTTCACTATCAAGCAGTCCTATATAATACCCCCACTGTTTTCTATTTTTATCTCTTACTACTCCGCTTCCACTTAATATTCCTTTTTCTCCATCTAGTCTATCAACAATCTGCAAAAAAATTCTGCTTCTCTGTTCTTTTGTAAACATGCACATGGATGCAAACCATAAAACATTTGTAAACCCCTTATTACTTTTAGGCATATCTAGACACATATCTGCAACCATAAAATGTGCATTATAACTTTTTTTGTTTTTTTTCTCTTTAATTGCCAACTTAACATTTGCCTCTTTTATGGTTTCTTCTGATAAATCACACCCGATATAATTTACATTATTTAAATTTGAATAAAACTCCCTATAATACCAACCATTAGCACATCCCAGCTCCAATATATTTTTTTCCTTAAATGGCAACATCGCCTGAATACTGAAACATGGAACTTCTGCCCAAATAATATTTCCGTCTACTGGCCATCTATAATTTACATTTATATCTGGGTCATTAGAAAGACGTATATCCCCTTCTCCGTATAGTGCCGCTCTCAATTCATAAGAGTGTGTAGATAGTACTTTTAGCAAACGATTATTCTTGTCATTAATCTTCAAAAGAATATTATCTACTCTTTTATTTTTTGACAAAACATAAAATAATGTTATATAGATCTTCTTTAATGACATTTTTCTCATAGCATTTTACCCACCTTTTCTTGTAGAATCTATATATCAGATTCTTACAAATAAACTATACTTATTCATCTACCTGAATCTCACCATTCCTACTATTTATTGTAACTAATGGACTTCTAAAAATTTCATACTCACCCGATTCTATTCTTTCTTTTACACTATAAATAGCATTTTCTTTTGAAATATCTATATCTGCCAATATGTCCGGTCCATATTGCCACCATTGTATCTGTTCTAGCTGTTCAATAATCTCCTTATTAAACCTATATCGTATAATTTTAGCTGGATTTCCCCCCACTATCGCATATGCCGGAACATCTTGAGTTACTACAGCTCCAGCTGCAATTATAGCCCCATTTCCAATGGTAACACCATTCAGTATTATGGCTCCATACCCTATCCATACATCATTTCCTATACTGGGTAATGGCTTTTTCGCTTTCTTTACATAGACATCATGCATATACTGTTCAAAAGCTCTATCTTGACACTTCATAAAATCCTTTGCATAGGATGTCTTATCATCATATCTAAAAATTAAATGATTAGATAAGAAATCAGTTGGATGTCCTGCACATCCAATATGAACACCATGCGATATCATACAAAATCTTCCGATACTTTTTACTTCAATTGTACAATTTGTGGTTTCATGATGTATGGATCTCATATTAATAAAAGTAAATGCACCAATATATTCCGCTTCTATTTGACTTCTTCCTATATAAAGTGGAGCCTCCAAAATTGTTTTCTCGTACATTCCCCAAACACATATTTGAGGTTTTTCACATACTGTTAACAATTTTTTCCCCATTTTACTTTTCACATCAATAAGTTCTACCATATAATTTTCCTTTTCAGTTCGTTTACACTATTCACAGTTTCGAATTCATAATTGATACCCTCTCCGAATCCATAGCCGTATGTCACCCCTAAAAATCTAACATCTGCTCTTTCTGCCCCCTTTCTATCACTTTCACTGTCACCAATTAAAATAGTTTTTTCTTCTGTAGAATTACATAAATACACACATCTGCGTACCAACTCGGCTTTGTTCAAACTATCATCTAAATCCATACCACATACTGCATTAAAATATTTCAAAATACTATTTTCACTTAATATTATATTGGCAAATTTTTCTGCTTTAAGTGTAGCCATTCCTACCAAATAACCTCTTTTTCTAAGTTCTTTTAGCATATCTGCAACACCTGTGTAAAGCGAGGCCATATGTATACCCTTAACTGCATATCTTTCTCTATATATTTTTACAGCCTCTCTTGCCCCCTCATCTGTAAATCCAAAACAATTTATATATATTTCTAGCAGATTTCCACCTATCAATTTATACAATTCTCTATCGGTAGGTACTTGCCTCCCCATAGTTGATAATGTGTACTTGTGTGCATCTAAAATTCCTCCTGAGGTATCTGCTATCGTTCCATCTAAGTCAAATACAATTAATTTTGTATTTTGTTGGTGTAAGTAATTCATACTCCATCCCTTTCAATGCCATTTTTAATTGTTTAGAAATCTCCCTATTTTTTTTATTCACGGTATCATAATCAAGCATTTTTTTTATCTCATCCAATGCATAACATGATGAAGCATCTACATCATATCCATCAAATCCTGCCATATATACTTTCTTAACATCCAATTTTCTCAATACTCTTATTACCATTGCCCCTGCATTATCCAACGCATCTCCCTCTCCGAGTAACGAAGTATAATTAAAAAACAATCCCGCTTGTATTTTTTCTATCAAATTTGATGTTGCTATTACAAAATTACTTTTAGATATCTTCATATTAGTAATTCTTTTTTCATTTGATACAAATACAGCATCTACTTTGATATTTATGGGTATAAAATTTAGTGCAATAACAAATACATTCTGTTTTTTTATTATATTGTTAATATTCTTCTCATATTTAATTATACTTGCTCCCAACCCTAATATAAGTACATCTCTATCTCCAATCTTCCTAATTAGTTCCCGATATGACTCCTCATCATTAATTTCACATCCTTGTATTCTAATATATAATTGTTCAATCAACTCCGGATTATATTCATTTCTTTCATTCTCGGGAATTAAATTTAATATTTTTTCAATCTTTTCTATTTCTAATGTTTCTTTTTTTATCAAGTATGCTGCATAATTGGGATGGCACTTTACTGTCGCCGATATAAAATAAGGCAGGTCATATCCCCATCTATGCTCTGCATAAATAGGCATTAAATACTTATCTACTATCTTTAAAACTGGTGTCACTTCGTACTTTTGCTCAATATTTTTATTTGCATAATCTATAAACAATTCTGTTACGAGATTTCCAACTCCACGTCCCATTCCATAACATGCCGAATCTACAATGATTGTCCTCTTATTGTTCAATCTTATAAGCTCTTGTGCATTTGCAAATGACATCTGCAAATTATTATGTGAATGGAATCCTAAGCATATATCCTGAGAAAGATTATCATCAACCAAATAAAAAAGTTTTCTCATATCATATTGATACATAACACCCAACGTATCAACAAGATAAAACGCATAGGGTTTAAGTTTATTAACATCTTCTATTAATGTTAATAGATCTTTATCCTCATAAGAAACTGTTCCCACTGGTTGAACACACACTTTATACCCTTTATTCATCAATTCACGCACTGTATTTTGTGTCTGTTTCCATTCATTACGATGAAATGTAACTCTTATTATGTCTACAGACTTTTCGTCATGCTGAGAAATTAATTCAGGATTATAGTTGTGTTGTTCAATCATTGCCGCATACAAAATTTTAGATGCTTTGGGTGAAATCATATCTTTAATCTGATCTACATTCTGAAAAACCGATAAATCTTTGCAATAATCACACTCTCTTATAAATCCAGTTTCTATGATATCTACACCTGCCAATACAAGATTTTCAATAATCGCTCTAATATTCTTTTCTCCAAATTGCCAATTATTAATATAGCCCCCGTCTCTGAGTGTACAATCTAATACTTTTACCTTATTTATCATTGCCAATGTCTATCTCTCCATTTTTTATTTTTTCAGAAATGATATTTCTTACTTTTTCAAGATCCTTAAGTGTATCAACGGAAATTGATTCTGACTTCACATAATTAAAATGTAAATCAACTCCATTAGCCAAAAATCTAAGATGATCAATATCTTCCACTCTTTCTAAGTCATTCATCGGCATATTAACAAAAAAATCTAATGCTTTTTTATTAAAACACTCAACCCCAATATATTTTTTATAATCAAAATATAAAGATCCCTTAGGGTACGGAACGGGCGTTCTCGACATATATAAGCATCTTCCCGTCATATCTGATACTACCAATTTTATTTTGGATGAATCCATCGTTTCTGCCGGATCAGTTAACACCCTCATTGCCCCTCCGAAAAATGGTTCATTCTGTATTCGTGAGGGCAAAATTGGCAAAATACACTCCTTAGTAATTAATGGCTCATCTCCATTAATGCATATATAATAATCAGCCTTAATCTTTGTCGAAACCTCATGAATTCTAGATATATGATTTGGATGATCATCTTTCGTCATAATGTAATTAATCCCAAATTCCTGGCAAACTTTTTGTATTCGTTTGTCGTCTATTGCACATATAATGTCATCAAATACTTTCAACTGTATTACCTGATAATATACCCACCATAGCATAGGTTTTCCACATATGTCTTTTAATGGTTTTCCCGGTAGCCTTGTTGACGAATATCTTGCTGGTATTATTGCCACTATTTTCATGTCCATCCTCCATCATTTTTATTAGTTGTCATATTTTTTATTATACTTTGAAATTCTCTTTTAGTTTTGGGCAAATATGCCAATTTCTTTTCTTTACATATCTCACTGATCATTCTATAGTATTTATCATCTAATTGTGGTAAATAATAATCTATACAATTTATCAGCATAACACTTCTTTGATCTACATTCCAATATAACTTTGCTAAGAAAGCTGCATTGGAAGCAATACACACGGTTATTACATTCTGTAGGCAATTATTTAACGCTAATAACTCCCATGGTATCGATTTGTTTTCCAAAACCATAACTTCCTTAGTATCAAATCTATTTTTTCTTGTTCTCGGATGTAATTTCACTGCAATTTGATTATCGCTAGAAAACTCAACAAGATCTTTCATAATTTCTAATTCACATGAAGGCTTTCCGTCAGCGAAAAAACTCTCCTCTATAAATATTATTCCATTCAGTTTCATATAATCCGATTTATCGAATGTCCAAAATGAATTAAGGATTTTAATATATTCTTCTTTCTTATCTTTCGTTATTCTAGGCATATCAATCCATTCAAAATACCGTTTTCCCATCTTTTTATATGCTGTAGTGTAGGCAGCAAAAAATTTCCCATTTATATTTTTTATGCCTAAAATTTTCTTTAATAGATATTTCATCCCTGCGCCTTGGTAAAAAGATGAATCTTTAAAATGGTTTCCAGTATCCGCCATAACTACTAAAGGGCTCTCCTCATAGTAAAAAACCTTAATATCAGGATTAATCCTAATTAACTCCTCATAAATAACGTTTGTTGTATAAAATGTGTCACAAACATACAGTTCATCATATTTTTTTTTAAAATTTTTTATTATATCTTGGCATATTTTTTTACGTCGTAACATTTTTCTCAACGTTGTATATTGATTGTATTCTTTATTGTAATTTATCTCATATTCTTTACATATTATTACATTATTAAATGCATTACTTTTCTTGATATTTTTATATATTTTTTCTGCTCCTGGCAAAATATCTGACACTGAAATATCTACTTTATCTTCCTCTAAAATCGTCATTTTAAATTCTAATGCCATCATTATTTGAAATGATGTATTACACATAAATAAACATTCTTTACACATATCATTTATCTCCGCATTTTTAAGACAGCTTGCTTTATTTCTATCCTATAAAGTAACAAAATTCCTCCCATCATACAAACTTGTAATACATAACTTCTCTCTGGATCACACATCAATTGCACAAAAACCTGCCCCAAAAGTAAACCATATGCCTCAATGTCTCTAAAAATTGATATTCTAAAATCCATCATTTTTTTTACATAAAGAACTCTGACAACAAGTACAATTCCATTTGCAATCATAGTTGCTACCGCAATTCCAATAACTCCCCATAATACAACTAACGAAATATTTAAAATTATATTTATCCCTGCTCCTAATACCGTTGTAGCCGATATTACTCTGATTTTTTTTTCAGCAGTAAATATTCCCGCCAATACTCCTGCTCCTGCATTAAAAAGTGCAGCCATCATATAAAATGGTACCAGACGCCATGCCTCAAAAAACTCTCCCTTAAATAATACTAGCGCAAAAAAACGTACCAAAACAATTATAACTGAGGTAATTATAATCATAAAAAAGCTGTAATAATTATATATATTTATAAAAAAGTTATTTTCATCCTTCTGATTGTAGTTCTTTGCTGCTGATAAAATCCAAGCATTCTCGAATAAATTTTGAAATGTTCTTATTACCGTAGGTATTTTATTCGCCACAGATATTAACCCGTTTGCACCTATTCCACACATATATAAAACCACATAACGATCTGATGAGAGAGTAATCCACCAGCTTATTGTATTTACTAATAATCCACATCCATATTTACATATTTCTAGTTCCATTTTCTTATCGCATTTTACATACCCTAAATATTTCCAAAATTTTAAGCAAAAAAAATAAAAGACATTTGAAAAAGTTAGCCCCAAAATTGTTGCCCAAAAATATCCTTTTACCCCCCATTCAAACCACACTAGAAAAATCACATTTAACCCTATAGTCAATCCACCTGAAATAAGACTGGCAATAGAAATACTTACCATCTTTTCAAATCCTCTAGCAATATTGTTAAAGAATTGATTGATTGATGTTGATAAGTAAAGTAATGTAAAAAGTACCTTGTATTCATTTAATACTGGCAATAAATTAAATGTTATATTTATTGTATATACTACCATTAATAAAAGAAAAGATATGCACAAATACTTAACCCCTATCGCCACAATCTCCTCTTTAACGGAATCATTATCTAATAAATATATCACTATTGCATTTGCAGTACACAAGGTAAATAATGGGATCAATAAAGATATTGACGTACTATATATATCAAATATACCATACTCTTCCGTAGATAATATACTTGTATATAACGGCAAAAGAAAAAATGATAAAATATTAGTTGCAAAATTGCTTATTGTCAAGACCCCAATGTTTTTTACTAAATATCTGTATTGATTCAATGTTCTCTATCCTCATATAGCTTCGCATACATCCATGCTCATGTGTACAATATTATCATTTTTTTCTTACTAAATATTGAAAAATCTTTGCTATTACCATTTGGGGAACTGTCAAATAAGCCCGCACAATAACATTTTCTTTTTTTATAAATATCCCCATTGCCTCATCAAATCCTTTTAGGTTATACGAGCATGGTATATGCATAATATTGAACATACAATAAAATCTAGCAACACACTTTTCATAACACTTAATAATATATTTTAATGTATCTCCCGATATATCACCATCAATATATAATTGCAATGTTATGGTTATTTCTTCACACGCAAATGCCTTATATAAATCATATTTTCCTTTCTTTTCATGACTAGCGTCTATATCATGTGACCAAATAGTATCGTCTATTAAATATCTGCTTCTTCCTCTCTCTCTAAAAAGCACATCCGAATGTGGAGATATTTTATTATAATTCCAATCATTTGGCATTTTTTCAAAATCACTTTTCCATACTCCAACCCCAGTTGTCCAGGATGCATATTCTTTTAACCCTCTAACAAACTCATCAAATGTAGCATAATTTTGCGGCTTTTTATATCTCAGCTCTCCATTTGAAAGATATATAATAGGTTTCTCATCCATATTATCTTTAACAAGATTAAGCATCCACTGAAGTGCTCCATCTTCTAAAAGAGAACGATGGTTCATAAATTTCAAATATTCTCCTGAAGCCAACCGTAATGCCTCTATCTGATTTTCAAACAAAAAAGCTTTTGTCTTTTTATAAATCAGTTTTTCATGCTTCTCTTCATAATTTAACATCTTCTCATGAAACACTTCATTATCTCCATTATCAGTAACAATAACTTCCCACTGATCAGAGTTGACATTTTGCTCATAAATTCTATCTAAAACAGGAAATACCCATTCTTCTATTCCATTCGTTGGAATGCAAAGTGATAAATATATCATAGCTATCTTATCTCCCAAAAAACTCCCGTGTTTTATCAATCACCTTTTTCTGATCATTTATATCTAATCCATAATAAAGTGGCAATCTAACAAGCCTATCACTACTTTCTGTTGTGTGCTCATCAGCTCCATTAAATCTACCAAATTTTTCTCCTGCCGGAGCACTGTGAAGCGGAACATAATGAAACACACAAAGAATATCATTTTCTTTCATAAACTCAATATATCGTTGTCTTGTTTCAAGATTTTTACACTTCAGATAAAACATATGTGCATTATGTTTACATTCCTTAGGAATTGTAGGTAATTCTATTGCTCCCCTTTTTCCCAATTTTTCAAATTCCTCATAATATCTTTCCCATATTTGAATTCTATTTTCATTTATCTGATCTGCCACCTCTAATTGTGCCCAAAGATATGCCGCATTAAGATCGCTTTGCAAATAGCTGTCTCCAAAATCAACCCAATTATATTTAGCCACCTGTCCTCTGTAAAACTGAGAACGATTCGTTCCCTTTTCCCGTAAGATTTCTGCTTGTTCTACATATTTTTCATTATTAATTACAATAGCTCCTCCCTCTCCCATGGAAAAGTTTTTTGTTTCATGAAAAGAATAACATCCAAGATCGCCTATTGTTCCAAGTGCTTTTCCTTTATAGCTACTCATCACTCCCTGAGCGGCATCTTCTACTACTAACAAATTATGTTTTTTCGCAATTTTCATAATTGTATCCATTTCACACGCAACACCTGCATAATGAACTGGACAAATAACCTTTGTTTTCTCTGTAATTGCTTTCTCTATTTTGTTTTCATCAATGTTCATTGTATCCGGTCGAATATCTACAAATACCAATTCAGCTCCAGCCAATACAAATGCATTTGCCGTACTTGAAAATGTAAAGCTCGGAAGAATCACTTCATCCCCAGGTTGAATACCACATAATAATGCTGCCATATCAAGCGCGGATGAACCACTTGTAGTCAATAAAACCTTTTTTGCTTTGAATCGTCTTTCCATCCATTCATCACATTTCTTTGTGAATGGTCCATCCCCACAAATTTTATGATTCTCCACAGCTTCTTTCATATATTTAAATTCTGTACCAACAAAGGGCGGTATATTAAAACAAATCATTATCTTCTTATCTCCTTTAATGTTTCTTCTTAGGTATCCAACTAAATTGTTCAATTCCTTCCATCTTCTGATACAACTCATCAATATGTTGACTAATTAACTTCTCATCTATTCCTGTATAGTCAAATTCAAGTAATTTACCTATCATGTCTTCATCAAATCGATAATTAATTACCTTTGCTGGATTTCCTCCCACTATCGCATATGGAGGTACATCTTTTGTAACAACCGCTCCGGCTGCAATAACCGCTCCCTGTCCAACATGCACTCCAGACAAAACAATAGCCCTATACCCTATCCACACATCATCATCAATAATAATATCTCCCTTGCTATTTGCTTCCGCCTTTTCTCCCATACATTTTACTTTGAATGGATATGTGGAAATGTAATGATAGTTATGATCTGCACTCAATATAAACGTCACATCAGGAGCTATAGAGCAGTAATTACCTATTTTCAATTTCACAGCCTCTTGAAATGCCAGTACAGAAAAATAGCCATACGTCTTCTTCCCCACCGAGGCAACATCTATATTGAAATAATTCTGGATCATAGTTTCATTATGTCGATTTCTTTTTTTCCATTTTATCTTTACTATTGCAAGTTTGATTTTATCTATTATCATATTCTTTTACAACTCTTCTGGAAACTCATTATTGCGTCTAAGCACATTTTCTATTGCTTCTAAATATGCATATTGATATTTTTCATCTGGTTCTAAATAACCACCCTCTGCCCATTCGTTCCAAGCGAACATAAACATCATATCCTTATGATAATTGTTTTTTGCACTGATTACCTGTTGTTCAAAATATTTTTCAAATTTTACTGGTGAAGTTCCCAACATCAGGGATCCTTTTTCGCCTCTCCTTGGAGTATTATCCCAGTCAACGAATGCTCCCGGTATCATTTTCTCAGTATTATGCTCATATGATAAAATTGTCGACCATATCTCATCATAGTTCAGCTTCTGTACACCGGCTCTAGACAAGTTCAGCTTTCCCTTCAAATACTTCTCTGAAAAACCTCCTATTTTCAAAGCAAACTTACGAATTATCTTTCTAACACCAGTATCCCGTGCCAGTTGCGCAAATCCTGGTTGATACTCTATTCCAAAATCAAAAATTGAACTTACAGTATTATAAAAATAGTATTTATGATGCTGATACGCATAACAGATATCACCTATACCGTTTTCTTTTGCCAATTCACGCCAGTATGTCAGCATTTCCTCCATATGCTCCATTATATCAGGTCGATATATAATAAATAATGGTTTGCCATCAACTTTGATATATCTTGAATCCTTAAAATATGGTAATAAATATTCAAAATGCTCTTTCCACTGCTGTTTTTCTCCATATTTTTGTTCTATTAATACCTGTAAATCAGATCCCTCCCATGCATTAGTCCAAGCTTCATTAGCCCAAGAAATACAGAAAGGCAGATCCAAATCTGAGTTCTGAAGATAATTTTCTACCGGTTTTTCTAAAAGCTTTTTTCCATTAAACCAATAATGATAAAAGCAAAAACCATATATTCCATATTTCTTTGCCAGCCCCACCTGCCATCTTTGAACATCTGTATCTAAAAGATCATAATAATTATGATTCATAGGTACTCTAGGCTGATTATGCCCCTGGAACAGTGGTTTTGCCTTCTTCATATTAGTCCATTCGGTAAAACCATCACCCCACCATGCATTATTTTCTGGTATTTCATGGAACTGTGGCAAATAGTATGCTATTACCTTCATTTAGTTTTCTCCCGCTTTATATAACTTGATCACTCTTTTTTTCATTTTCTCAATACCATATTGCTCTGCTCTTGCTCTGATATCAGCACTCTGCAGATTATTTTTCATGATTTGTTGTATTGCATTTATATAATCTTGTGGCATATGCTTTGCTAAAATCAGTCCGCATCTTTCATCAACCAGTTCTTTTACCGCACTTGTATCCAATACAATTACCGGCGTACCACAAGCCATAGCTTCCACTGTAACCAGTGAAAAGGACTCCTCAAGAGAAGGATTAATAAATATACTAGCACTAGAATAAATCTTCACCAGATCTTCAATATTATCAGTTCTCTCTAAACCGGTTATATTATCAGGCATCTTTTTTATCTGTCTTTTTGTAAGTCCAACCAGAACAATATGATATTCATCAGATAGTGTATCTGCCAGTGAAAGGAAATCTCCAATTCCCTTCCTCTTATCCCAAATATTAGCTACTCCTAATAATATTTTTTTTCCAAACGGCACATTATACTTTTCCCATATATTTTTATCACTTTGAGGATGAAATATCGACAGGTCAATACCATTATTTACTACTTCGACATATCTATCTTTTAAAAAGGACTCCCTCACTATATCTTTAATCCATTGAGAGGGAGCAATAATCATCAAATTAGGAATACTGGTAAACCATTTCTGTTTCATTCTAAAATTTCTTTTTGATCCATCAAAAAAGAAACTAATTGGATATTCCTTCTTTTTAGGACACTTTCTACATTCTTTCTTCCACTGATTACAATTCACAGAAACGAAGTATGCGCAGTGCCCTGTCACCGGCCAACAATCATGAAATGTCCAAAAAACCTTTCCTTTATATTCTTCCTTTAAATACCTGCATAGCGTAGGAATATGCAGATAATAGCCATGCAGATTATGCAAATGGATAATATCCGGATTTTCTTCTCTAAGCCAACGAATCAGTTTTTTCGTTGCAAAATATGATCCGTACCCCTGTGCATCAAATACCGTAGTTAAAATCACATGACTCCAAAAGGATATCGGATTACCAAACACCTTTCCTTTTATATTTTTTGAAGCAGGGCCTCTTCCCACAAAGGATATTGTATCATATCCCTGTAATTCTGCATATTTCTGAATATCTGCCATGATTCTGCCTGTGCTGGCATAGAATACCGTATTAATCTGAACCAGTTTCTTTTTCTTCATGTGCTTCCTGCTCCCGGATTCTCTTCTCCATCATACCTATCGTCTGCGTCAATGATCTGATCTTTTCATTCTGTTTCGTTACGATCGAGGTTAATGACATCAATATGATGATCACAAACGCAATTGCCAGAATGAAAAGACCATTCATACTGCTTTCAATTCCAATCATCCCTATGATGATGGTTATCAGCTCCGGCCAGATCACCAGTATACCCATACATACTCCTGCAAATAACCAGAGCAGTGTATATTTTAATGATATCTCTCTCTTTTTTAAAAGCAGCAGTATCAGTACAAAATATAACACCAGCGCTGCTATCAGACTGAGACGTAATTTATCAGGTATCATTGCTTCTTCCCTCTCCGTATTCCAAAACTGATCCTGCATACCAGAATCGCCAATGTTACTTTTATCATATAGTAAACTGACCTTCTCAGGTTAATCGAGCTGCTCCCACCCATACGTTCCTTCATAACCACAGGAATCTCTTCTATCCTCCCCCTGTGCATGATAGCAGCTACGATAGCTTCCGGCTCCGGATAATCACTCGGATAATTCTCCGCATATACTTCGATGAATTCCTTATCCACTGCCCGGAATCCACTCGTGACATCCCTTACCTTCTGAAAGCACAGAAGATGAATCCATCCACTCAAGAAGGAAATACCCATTCTTCTGGTAGCACTGGACTGAAAACCTTCCTTTTCTATGAATCGTGATCCGATAGTAATATCTGCTTTTTCCTCCAGAATTGGCATTATCAGCCTCTCCACATAAGCGATATCATGCTGTCCATCACCATCGATCTGAATTGCTATATCGTAATGATTCTGTAAAGCGTAACGATATCCAGTCTGAACTGCTCCTCCGATACCCAGATTAATAGGAAGGCTGATCAGATTGTAATGATTGCGGATACAGATTTCCTCTGTATGATCTCTGGAACCATCATTCACTACCACATAATCGTACTGCGGATAATTCTGTATAAGATTATTTACTACTTTTTCTATATTCTCCTCCTCGTTATACGCCGGTATAATAAGAAGAATCTTCTTGTCACCACACACGATCTGTTACCTCTTTTGTTTCTAATAAAATCTTTGAATAGGAGAATATCCCTGTAATACCAGCTTCACGCCATTCTGTGTATTTTCCACCCTGTATATACCGCCATCCAGCAGTACTCCCTTACCAATCAGAGACCCATAATACTTTTCCTGTTTTTTAGAATAATTGGCCAGATATACATAATCATATTTGCCAATTATATTCTCGATCTCTGATATATCACTTACCTTTTCTTCATCAGCTTCATGGTAAGTGAAGGAACATCCTGTATTTCCAGACTGTGCATGAATTGGGCACATATAATACTGAAAAATATAATGTGACAACTTCTGTGAATCATCACACCAGAAGAATATGGCATCATCCTTATTCAGGAAACTCTGAAAGTTTTCTTCTATTTTATCATATCCCCACAGAATAGACTGTCTCTTCTCTTCATACTGGTTCATAGCAAACAGACCACTTGTTGGTGCCAGAAATAATACTGCAAGCCCTAAAATACCTATCCGTATATATTCTGTCTCTTTTCTTCCATAAGCTGCTATATAAGCAACTATCAAAAATACTATTCCACTTACATAAGAAAATAGATACCGGTCAAGTGAAGCTGCTGTCAGCGCATCCTGTATGGGAAATACTGTAACATACAGAAACACAATACATAAAAAGTATACCACACTTCCCGTTATAAGCAATTCCATTATTACCCATTCTTTTTTTCTGTCTGTTCTCTTCTTAATGCTATAGGCCGCAAACAGAAATATCACTAATATTGTCAGCACAGAAAAAGGCCCTATTTTTATCCCATTCCAAACACTGTTAATGTTACTTAAGACTGTCTGAAGGAAAAATGATAGCTTATCCTCTACGTCATGGCCTCCCCCGCTGATCATCTGTATGGCATCAGCCATACCCTTTTCTGTGACATTACCGATATGCATCTGGCAATAGATCTGCCAGCTACCGAAAACAGCAAGTGCTATTATGCCAGTCAGTATGATCTGCCATTCCTTCCTGGTGCCAAGCTTTCTTTGCTCCCACACCGTATATATAAGGAATACCATACCAGCAAGTCCCGCAAGTACAACCCCCATTTCCTTCGTTAATACCAGTGCTGACATTCCAAATATCAGCCGGACCAGATTAAAAAGATCCATTTCTTCAAAGAAAAAGCAGTACAATACATAAGCAAACAGAATTCCCAGGAATCCGTCAATCATTATTTTATTATAATAGTTTGTATTAAACAACAGAGGGAATAAAAATAACACCCCACTCAGAACAACCTTCTTTTTTATACCATCCCGCTTTCTCAATATAACTGAAAGCAGCAGAAATCCAAATAACTGGTATGCAATAAACAGAAATTTATCTGAGAACAGTTGATTTACACTCATAAAATAATACTGGAAAAGTGACATGAGCGGAGGATACCTGGTGAACATAACTGTTGTCCCCTCATGGGAATATAACTTATCTGAATAAAACAGATCCTTGGTCGCTAATGCCCAATGAGAAAATTCATCGGATTCTGTTATAATCGTCCCATAATTATAAACAATCGTGAACAGGAAAAAAATCCCGACTGCTGCCATTCCAAATGAAAGTATATTCTTCACCTGACATCTGTTTGTAAATAGACAATATAAGATATATATCAACCCGCAAGCAGCCAAACCCTCAATCAGGTAAATTCCAACCGAAGCATTTCCTGCCATGGCACATATATAAAGCACCAGGCAGATACCAATAGCAATAACACCACTTGTATCAGCAAATTCATGTTTGGTCAGAAGTGAAAGACTAATAGCTAAAGCAAAAATGATCCCAAGTGATACCATAACCACAAAGACAGCACTGTTTTTCACATAAATAAATTCTGATCCCAGTCCACAGTCTTTGTCTTCCCCATTTATTTTACATCCGCTGTAATCATTATTAACTTTAAGTACAACTTCCGCATTAGGATCACCGTTCAGCTCCAGCAAGACTTCCAGTTCTCTGACCGGTTTCATTTTTATCACAGGAAAGCGGAAGCTAAGAGAGCTTCCCTGTAATTCTGCCAGTACCCTTTCTTCACTGACAAGTATTTCTCCACTTTCACGATCCTTTAACTCCATTTTTATGCTGCCACTTTCCACTGTTTGTGGCACATTAGCAAGCTGGAGTACAAATCCCCCAATCTTTTTCTGCTCTGATAACCAGCTTTGTGACAACACCTCTCCCGTATGTAATATAATCTCATCATTGGCATTGGAAGCTATATAAGCCGTACTTTCTGTATCTTTTACTGCCAAAATTCCCACTAATACTAATATTAATATAATACCTGCGATAACATTCCCCTTTTTCATGCTTACTTTACCCAAATATCTCTTTTTTATCCTTTTCTACCACTTTTCCATCTTCTACTTCATAAATAATATCAGCATTTCGTATCGTAGTCAGCCGGTGTGCAATGATAATGATTGTTTTCACACCCTGCAGGCTTTCTATGGACTCCATAACTGCAGTTTCCGTCTCATTATCAAGCGCAGAAGTGGCTTCATCAAGCACCAGTATCTCTGGGTCATGATATAATGCTCTTGCGATACCTATACGCTGTCTCTGTCCACCAGATAAACGTACACCTCTGTCTCCGACTATTGTTTCAAGTCCTTCCGGAAGAGTATCGATAAACTCACTGAGCTGCGCCTTCTGAATCGCCTTTTTTACTGCTTCATCATCAATCTCGTTTTCCTCTATTCCAAATGCGACATTATTCCTGATGGATTCATCTGACAGATAAATCGTCTGTGGAATATAACCGATCTGTTTATGCCAGCCGGAAAGATTCTTAAAGACGTTAATCTCACCTGCCATAACCTTACCGATCTGTGGAGCCAGAAGCCCGAGAAGAATATCTACCATAGTTGTTTTGCCCGCACCGGAACCGCCTATGAATGCAACTGTCTTTCCCTTGGGTATCCTACAGGCAGCGCCATCCAGGATCCACTTCTCTGTATTGGGATAAGCATAGCTGATTCCCTTTGCTGTAATTCCCTCTGTAAATTTCCATTCCTGATTTTCATCTACTTCCTGCTTCTTCAGATCTTCAATTTCCTTCAGATCGTTATAAATCAGTTCCACAGAAGGAATGGCAAACAGAATATTGGAAATATGTTCATTAATCTTCCCTACTGAAGGCATCAGCTTGAATCCTGCCACCGCAAATACAGCGATCTGCGGTATAAATGTCACAATATCCTCTCTCTGTCCCCAGAACATTTTTCCTATAATGGCACCGAGAAGTCCCGTCATACAGGATGCTTCCACGATATACTTGGGTGTAATGGAGATCAGTTTATTCAGTCGAAGGATACGGGCATACAGGCCATAGTATTTATCATAATTCCTGACAAAATATTCTTCTCTTCCCAGTACCTTAACTTCTTTAACTCCTCCCATGGACTGATTAATCCACTGATACAGCTTCGCTTTATAAATCTGGCCTTCCTTACCAAGATTCTTGCTGAATTTACGGGTAATAGACACAAATAGACCCACACAGAGGATCAACACACCAAGAACCACAATAGTGATTGACTTACTTGTTATAAACAGATATACACCAAGAACAATGCAGACCACAACCTCAGCAATCAACTGCATGGTGTGCACCAGCATCTGTGAAAACAGGCCTGTATCTTCCTGCAGACTTCTCTGCAATTCTGCAACATTCTTATTCAGATGAAAAACATAGGGTTCATACAGATAGCTGCGGAGCAGTCTGGTTGATATTCTCTTCTGCATATTGTAAGAGAATTTAAGAATACAATCCTGCTCTGACCAGAGAAAGATATTTTTAAATACATAAATAAAGATAATACACCCTGCCAGATATGCCAGAAATTCCTTCGAACTACTGCATCCCAGAAGATCATAAAAATAGGAAAGATAAGGATTGCTGCTGATCTTATCCGCATCCATGATAATATCTACAAATGGAGAAAATATAGCCACTCCAAACAGTTCCATGATACTTCCAATTACTACCATAACCAGCAGTAATGCGATCTTTACTTTATCCTTGGTTCCAAAAATATAATTCAGCTTCCTATACATGCTTTTCCTCGTTTCTAATCAGGACAGTTCTCTTTCTGATGATAATTAATCCCTTTATTTAAAATGGACAAGTCTCTGTAATCGTGTCCAGTACTTTTCTTCTGTATTCTTGCTGCATAGCTTACCTGGGAAAGACCTGCTACAAGTCCTCCACAGGCTGCCAGCGCATACATATCCCTGAGCACTTCTACTCCCAGCATATAATGATGATCTTTCCTATCCACAATACTGTTCATAACAGTCTCTTTTCCCTTGCTTCGGATCACATCTGTATAATAAACAAGCCTGTCCCCAAATTCCTTTTTAAAGATACCTATCGCATCTTCATCATCTGTTGCAAGAAAAAGAAGTCTGTAGTTTCCTCGATCATATACCGTTCTGGCCTCCTGCCGGTACTCCTCTATAGTAACCTGCACGGGATGTCCATTATAATTCTGTTTAAAATCAGTCCCTCTGACATGAACCGCCAGGATATCTGCTTCTGCCTGTTCTCCAAATAATTTTTTCTTTTCACTCTCTATATACTCTTTCAGAACCGGATTCAGATGAATATACTTCTCTGTGATCCTCCCCATCTCCTGCAGATATTTTTCATTTCTCATATAGCCATTAGCATCTTCATTTAATAAGACTGCCTGTTTGCTGTTCTCTTTTCTGCTTTTCAGGACATGCTGATACTTATTAATGTCTTCTACTGTAATACCTGCAGGCTGTTCAAAGTAATATTCAAACGGATTGTCTGTTCCATTTACAGGATGATCCTCTGCATAACAATACCCTTTGTGGAATCTGACTACCGGCTTTAGTCCATATTGATCTGCAAAGTATAAGAAGCCAAGCAATCTGTTATGTTCTGCGAAGAAGCCGGAATGAGACTCTTCCATATCAATAAAGTAAACCGGCTCCTGTATTATTCCATTATCTGTTTTTATCAGTTCTACCAGATTATTATCTTTTCCCAGTTCATTTACTCTTTTTACAAAGCGGCTGTCCCCTGATTGCCTTAAGCAGTACAACGCAAACCGTATCCTCTGTATTCCCTTTTTCAGTCTGTCCATATTTATAATTTCCCTTTTATAAGGTTATTTCCGCCCTGATCTGTTCTAAATAAGCAGTATAACCAGCCTTTAAATTCTCTTCTCTGCCTGTTACAGAATGCTTTGGAACAGGCACTTTAGATTCTGCCTTTTGCAGATACCATTCATACTCCATATCAAGATTGCCAATATCTATAGCCCGATATCCCTCTGCAACCAGATCACATACTAAAAGCTTAGCTGTATTCCCAAGTGCAAAAAGAAATAATTTCCCCTTGTCAAATTCCAGGCATTTCTCTTTGATTTTACCATATGCAAAATATGCATTTAACCCAGGGCATATAATTCTCTCTATCGCATTAGCTGTGTCCAGAAGATCATTTCCAACACCACTGTGTGTTCCTTCTCCTTCAACTATAACAACATCCTTTCCTTTCCATATTTCTTTTATCTTTTTAAACCATTCTGCTGACTGCATTTTGTCTTCATATATATAATATGGTCTTGAAAAGAAGGCATTTTCATATACTTTATCCCTGTTACAATATTTCTCATATGTTTTTCTCGAGAAGAATACATGCTCCTCCCAAAATTTCCTGCTTTTCTTTGTATAGGGATCCAAATTTTCAAAAATATCCGGTATACCTACCAATATATCATCTGTCTGATAACTTATGATCTCTTTCAGTCTCACAGCTAATTGTGGATCATAGTTCTGAAATTTTGTGGTTCTTCCCTCTATGATCCATATTTCTGCATCCCCAAACCGAACCAGACTCTTATCTGATCTGATCAGGTCATCAATTGTCTCGTCAATTGATTTTACCCTGATGGACGTTTTTCCTTTCTTTTTCCATTCAAATGCAATATGAAATACGGCTTCTTTTATTTTATCCTTCAAATGACTCATTATATTATTTTCTTTCCTTTTCTAGTTCACCGATACGCTGCAGACACTTCTGTATCCCCCTGTAATACTCCTGAAAGCTGCAATGCTCCTTTATTTCATTGTAGCCCATTTTCCCCATCTGCTGCAGTCCTTCTCTATCTTCCAGAGCATTCTCCAGTGCTTCTTTTAAAGCTATCCTGTCATTGTCCCGAAACAGGTATCCTGTCACTCCATGTTTGACATAACACGCAGATCCATTCTGATCACTGCAGATCACAGGAGTTGAAAACGCCATTGCTTCAAGCTGCGATATGGATGCCGGTTCTGCTGTACTCGGAATCACAAACAGATCTGCGCCTGCATATAATTCATCCATTTCACTTCTTTTGAGATTTTTAAGCAATGTTACATGCTGCTCCAGATGATGTTCCTGTATATAAATCTGTTGCTCCTTATAGTACGCTTTATGAAATTCGCTGGAACATTCTCCTGCAACTGTAAGCTTTATCGGGAAATGATCTCTGATCTCATCTATGATCTCCAAAAGCATAGCAATATTTTTTCGTTTTTCATATTTACCAACACATAAAATATGAATCATCCCCTGTTGAAACCATGTTTTATTTTCCGATGGCAACCTTGGTTCCATTACAAAGGGCACAAAGAATGCATTATCTTCTTTTTCTTTATTTACGTCCTGCTTTCCTAAAACCGGTGTGATCCTCACCGCTGGCAACAGTTTCTTCACAACACGGTGTGGAAAATCTTTTTTTATCTCATTCTCCCAAAGCGGGCTCTGATTGTACAGAATCATAGGGATTTTCATATGACGGCATGCCTGACATACAACAATGGAATAAACGGATCTTTCCCGGATAATCATTACCTCAGGCTTAAAATCCCTGACAATATGTCTGATTCTTCTGGCACTGGGAAACCCGAATTTCAGTTTCATATCCCCGGCATGACTATTCTTTTTATGCATTTTTAAGTATATGGCATTTCCAAGCAGAAATAAAGAAGAATATCCCGCAATCACAGGTTTTACATAGGAATAATCTTCTACCGTTCCCTGATAATGACTGACAAAACAGACACTATCCCCATTTTCAGTCAGCCCTTTCATGATCGGGATCTGGTTTGTATGATATCTTGGTGCTACATACAAGAAACGCATAAATTTACAACCTTTTCCTTATTCTTCTACACAAAATGCTTTAATTAACGCTATCCACTCACCGGAAATATGCCTGATGGAAAACCTTTCTGCAATTTTCGATGCCGTTTTCCCCATGCTATCAGCCTTTTCCGGTTCCGCCGCAATTCTGCCCATTGCCTCGGCCATTGCCTTGTCATCCCCTACTGGAACAAGCAATCCATTTTTTTCATTCTCAATACATAATCTGCATCCACCACAAGGACAGTCCGTAGCTATCACTGGCAATCCTATCGCCATCGCTTCTAACAAAGAATTGGATATCCCTTCATAATCAGAAGACAAAACATACATGCCAGCCCTCTGTATCCGTTCTGCTATATTACTGCAGAATCCTTCCCATATAACTTTTGAGTCTATATCAAGCTTTTTTGAAAGCAATTTTAACTCTTTTTCTAATGTACCCTTTCCATACATATGCAGTGTATATTCCGGATACTGCTGTGAAAATATCTGAAATGCTTTTAAGAGCATTCTGTGATTTTTCTGCTCTTCCAGCCGTCCAACACATACAACTGTGTTTTCCCTCTCTCCATTGTAAACAGGGATATCCGGTACAGATACCGGGTTGGGAATCACAAGCCCTTTTTTCTGTACATTCACTGGGAAATATGCTTTCGCATCCCCTGTTTGGAATACAATTCTATCAGAGTGACGATATGCAAACTTCCTTGTCTTTTGTTTTCCAAACGAACCAGGATCATTTCTTTCAGATGAAATCATTTTCATTGACAATCCCGTCTTTGCAACTGCCGCGAAAAATGCAGCATCCGGCTCAAAGACGATCAGAATATTGTCCCTGTTCTTCCTGAAATATCTTCTCATATCAGCAAGCCGTTTCAGACGTTTTCTCATACTGCCGCCACTGATCCCCCCAACTGAAACAAGCCTCACCCGGCTATCCAGTGTATACACACATTCATCCCCGGCCGTCATCAAAATTGTTGTATCTATTTTTTCTTTTACAAATTCATTTGCCAGTTCAGAAATTACTCTTTCTGCCCCGCCTCCCGCCATGCTGGGAATAAGAAAAGTAACTTTCATCATGCCTGTTCTCTTTCTCGTCCGCATTCTTTGTAGATACCAAGTAATTTTGTACAATATTGCTCTAACGTGTCAAAGTTGATTTCTGTACAGTTATCTGTATAATATTTTATTCTGTTTCTGTCATTCCACAATAATTCTATCTTACTTTTCAATTCATCAGCATTCCCAGGTTCAAACAATTCTCCCTGCGTTCCTGCTTCCAGAAGCTCTGGTGCCCCTCCAATATCTGCGCAGAGAACCGGTGTTCCACAGGTAAGTGATTCCATAACGGCAAAAGGACAGTTTTCATAACACTCTGACGCAAAAACAGTAAATCTTGCCCCTGCTATCAATCTGTACAATTCTCTTCCTGACAGATATCCTCTGTTCTGGATATTGGCTGTCCGGTCAACCATTTCCTGCAGTTCTCCACTTCCTGCAAAAATGAATGGAATTTCCGGCACCTCTCTGCATGCCTTAACTAAAGTCTCTATTCCTTTTTCTCTGGAATATCTTCCAAAATACAGAACATAGTTTTCTTTTATTTTTTCCTCTTCCGTAAGTGTAATATCTCCTACAAAATTATGAAGCGTTATAATTCTCCCCTTTAGCTGATCATTGTGGCTTAAAACTTCCCCCAGAAAGAAGCTTGGCGCAATAACCTTATCAATCTTCTTATATGGTTTAAAAATACGATATAATATACCTTCTGCTGTTCCAAGCAGGCTTTTAACTGTCGATCCATGTATACATTTATATTTTGTGCAGTTCCATAAATTACCGTTCAGACATTTCTGGCATCTTTCTCCTGATATATATTGCTGCATCAGATGATTTGGACATACAAGCTGTCCGTCATGTGCTGTATAAATAATTGCTGTCCTTCTGCCAGTCTGCCGGTCATATTTCTTTATCGCATAAATAATGGATGGCGTTAGCTGAAAATTAAAGTTATTAATATGCACGGTATCCGGATTAAAATCTTCTAATACACGAAGCAGCTTCCGTTTAGCTTCTCTGGAATACAGAATCTTAAACGGATATAAAAACCGTGCCACTCCACTGCTGTGAAAATCTACCTCATCAGTGTAACATCCCAGCCGGTTACCTCCGCATCTGCCTGTATGCTCCATTCCAAAATACTGTACCTCATGTCCAAGTTCTTCCAACTTTCTTCCTATACTGAACATATAAGTCTCAGATCCACCATTCATAAAGAGGAATTTATTTATAAACAATATTTTCATTTTGTCTCCCATGACTCATCCATAACCACAGAATCTTTTCCATAGAATTTTGCTACTACACGATTGGTAAATGCCCCTGGGTCACCCGTTACTGGCATATGCATCAGCGGCCCCTGCTGGTCATTGATCGGACATAAATGAGCTTCCCTGATACTGTCATCTAGCAGTATCTCCATCTGTGAATGTATTTGTCTTTTGAAATCCGCTGCCTGTCCACTTCTGATATAATCTGTTGACATCTTAAATACACTGTTTTCCAATAATGTTCCCCGACCTATAAAGACTACCAGACAGCAGACAATCAATGCTGGAATGACTATTCTACTATGATAATCGTCCTTCTTCATACCAGCATCTTTCCGTCTTCTGAACTGGATCCATCCTTCCCAGTAAACAATAGTTGCCGTTCCTGTAAGTATGAATGTCAGATACTGCATGGATGCTGGACCTAACGATACTTCTACTGCCGCGTATATTTCCGGCGCAAACATTGCCGAAAAAAATCCATACATCAATATAGTGAAAATGATCGGATGAGGAAATTGAAATTCCATCTGTCTGCCATTCAGACATTCCCATGTCAGGATTGCAATTACAATAAAAGCCAGAAATATAAATGTTTTATCTGTAAAATATGTTCCTATAGTTTGAACTGCTTGCACTAAAGATCGTATGATCGTATAAACTATCATACTGCCGCTGAGGGTAAGATGACTCCCCTCTTCTGCTGCCCTCGCTGCATTTCCAGGCATAATCACCTGTATAACTGTCGCTGCAATTCCTGCTGTCAGTGGCACTCCTGTCCAAAACAGTTTTCTGTTCTTCCTGCCCCAGCACAACATTGTCAGCACATATATCATTAAAACAAGCAGGACTGAGAAATAACTGCTCCCTCCCATCATGATTGCAGCAGGTACAGATAACCAGATATATTTTATCCTTCCTGTTCTCTCAAATTTTGACAGAGCTGTAAGCGCAAACATCGCCACAATATGGGGCAAAATATAATGGATCGTCCCTACATACCAGTACATTGCTATAGCCGTACTTGGGATAAACTGAAAACTGAGCATCAATACAAGTGCCACAATCATGGCACTCTGATACTTCTCTAATTTTAATCTGTTCACCAGAACTTCTTTGGCCAGACAATAATATGATATCATCATCAGTAATGACATAGTAACCGGAACTATCCAGAAACTGTATGTAATAAATGCCTCCGGCATCAGAGTAAAAATAAACACAGTAAACCAGTCCCCATTCCATGTCATGCACATACTCTTTGTTGTTTCCAGACTTGTTTTCAATACCTGCAGCAGAGAGTGCGTTGCAAGCCATATTCTATGGGTTGCCCCTGAATAGCCATAATCATCTCCT
Source organism: Suilimivivens aceti (assembly GCF_025567405.1). Lineage (NCBI taxonomy): Bacteria > Bacillati > Bacillota > Clostridia > Lachnospirales > Lachnospiraceae > Suilimivivens > Suilimivivens aceti. The sequence continues at coordinate 219,456 of NZ_JAOQKJ010000001.1, forward strand.
GATGGTCTTGCAAAAAAAGCCAGATACCATAATGGCAGCATGGTAATAATATAGATACCTATGGTAATAACAGCAATTTTTTTTAAATCAATCCATCTGGCAAATCTATCCCATTGCTTCATTCCCTTATCTCTCCATTGCATAAAAATAATCCCTGATCTCCTTAACCTGGGGTTTTTCTATTTTTTCTTTTTTTGTCCAGATTGTCATGGAACCACACTTCGTAATATCAAACCCACTCGCATCAAGGGATGGATCATAGCACCAGTGTCTATCGTCCTGATTGTACAGAATAACAATATCCATTTTCCCAAAGTCCTGTTGTTCTGATACACTATTGTCTGCAATCCACATATTGGGATCGAATACCTGATTAATTACACCATCATCTTCATACCAGTAATATACATTATTTTTCCCATGCAGATCATACCAGTAGTGAACTGTCATATTTCCTTCTATATTAGGGAAAAAACAGGAAAGGATATTTGTTTCTTCGTCAGATATTTCATCTACCGCTTCCAGCATGGCTGTTACACTCTCTCCCCGATAACGGTAATAATCTGCTTCTATTGCCATTGCCCTGATATTTGCTGCAAGCATAAGAATCAATCCTGCCGTATATACGATTCTTCGCTTTCCTGACAACGGTTTCCATTTAGATATCACTATAATGAAAAACCATGCATATCCGATCGTACTTGGAAGCATATACCGTTCTCCAATTCCTGTTCCTGAAAAAACCAGAAACTGTGGTCCCAGAAATGCCAGCAGTAAAATTATCTCTTTCCATAGCTTCTTGAATTCCTCCCAGTAAGTAAGCATGATCGCAATAAAAAGAGGTGAAAATCTTGCATACCATTTCAGATCCCCGGAAAATGAATGTATATGATTTTCTATACATCCTGACAAACTGCTTATACCAAAGCCATCATAATTATCACCGCCTCCTGATATCAGCATAATCACGCTAACCAAAGCTATAAACACCATTGCCAGGACTCCTATAATCCAGTAATCCTGCTTAAGTTCCTTCATGATCACTTTAATTTCAGGTAATCTGTCAAATACTTTGATCCTGTCATACACAATATATAAAATTATAAAGGGCAGTAATAAAATAAAAGACTCCTTATACTGGCACATAACAATAAAGAAAAGAAGGCTTATTACTCCCTGCCATATTTTTTTATTCTTCAGATATCTGAGCAGGAAGAAAAAACCAACAGAGAACAACATTGTACATTGGGATTCCTGTGGTCCAAGCTTCCACCATGCTGCTGACTGATATCCCATTAATGCTGTTAAAGAAAACAATACGGAAAAAAACCGGCTTGCTCCCATTTCTTTTCCGCATGCATACAGAAAAACCATACTGATTACTATCTGTATTGCTTTAATAATACTAAATGCGACTGTATTATATCCAAACAGATAAGTACCAATAATCCTCATCATATAATAAAAGGGTTCATAACGTAGTGTAATATCCCTGCTTAGGACAGATCTGATCAGTTCTAACAGAGAATACTGCCCTGTCTGTAATCCATAAGTCCACTCCAGGAACTCATGATCATCCACCATATGAAATCCTGCTGTAAGTGTCCCAAGTCCAAGTACCACTGCAAGAACTATTCCTGTGGAACCTAATATAACAATAAAAATCTCTAATAATCGTCCTTTTTTTAACTTATCCATGATTCCCTCTTTACAATCTTATCTTTTCCATCTGAAATCTGGATATAGCATCCATCTCAGATATTTACTCTTGCCCAACAGCTTTGCTATCACGCAGGAGCCTGCTATACTGATCACGATCCCCCCTGCAATATGTATTACTGAATTTCTTATCCCCATCTTCAGCAGAATACTTCTGAAACCCGCTGCACATATTGTATGCATAAGAAATACTGGCATTGTGTATTTTCCGCAAAGAGCAATCAGCCTGTCTGATATCCTGTCTGTCAGGAAGCACCCTGTCTGAAATACCAGCAGACATCCCAATACTCCCATTACCATACTATACAAAATCCACCTTATCACACTTAACTCTCTTCCAAATCCTATAAACGACACTGGAACCAGGCTCAATGACAATAAAAATGTGATCCTACGAAATCTTATTTTTCTTTTACTCCACGCTATGACCATCCCTGCATAAAACCAGATGCCCCAACGTAAAATACCCTGTACCGGAAAAATTTGTAAAACATATTCATTTCGCTGAAACATAAACAATATAACTACTATAATTCCGGTAATTACCACCTGTCTCTTCTCATTTAACGTAGGATAACATACAAATAAAAAAAAGAGAATATACAAATACCAGTATGGTGAGAGTGGATCTGTAAATAACACTCTAAAAATTCCACCATCCTGTGTCTCATTAACACTATTATTGAAAAGCAATTTCATCATATAGGTTATCACACTGAACACCATATAGGGAATTCCCAGGTTAACTGCCTTTTCCAATATGTTAATTCCTCTGGCTTTCCATGTTGAAACCCTTCTTTTCTTCTGATATAAATACCCACTGCAGATAAAAAAAACCGGTACATGAAAAAAATAAATCGTATACTCAAACCATGAATACATCCCCGCGTCCTGTATGATCTGACTTTTTTCAAGTCCCTGCAGCAGATGTCCCAACAGCACAAGGATACAGGCTATTCCCCTTGTTGCATCAATCCACGTCTCTCTTGTCGTTCCTTCTTTACTTATCATAAACGACATCTCCATTATACACTTTAATTGTCTTTTCTACTACAGCATCCCAATTGTATTTATTGCAGATAAAATTACTGCTTTTATTTCTGTAGCCTTCTGCGATATCCGGATTGTCTACCAGATACTGCAACTTTCTCTTTAAATCTTCCACATCACCTTTCTTAAAGTGTTCTGCATATTCCTCTACAACTTCCATATTTTCAGGTATGTCACTTACAAGGCAACAGTTTCCATAGCTCATTGCCTCAAGAAGACTTAATGCCATTCCTTCTATATCACTGGGAAGCACAAAAATACTGGCATTTGAATATAACTCTTCCAATATTCTTCCCTGGACAAACCCTGTCATAATAATATTTTTATTTTGTTCGGCATACTGATAAATTTTATGCATGTATTCCGCTGCATGACTGTTGCCTCCGGCAATAACAAGCTTTTTATCTGTATTTATTTTCTGGTATGCTTCTATCAGATAATGCACTCCTTTTTCCGGTACCAGTCTTGCCAGAAACAGAATATAGTCATCCCTTTCCAGTCCATATTTTTCTCTGATATCTCTGCAATCTCTTCTGACTGGTTTCTCTATTCCATTTGGTATAAATACTGTCCTTCTGTGATAAGTATTCCAAAAATACTCCTGGACATTTCGAGACAGCACTATTACTTCATCAGCTTTTCTTGCTGCCTGCTTTTCCCCATACTTCAGTACATGTGCTGCCAGATTTCCCCACTTCGCCCTTTGCCAGTCAAGTCCATGGATGGTAGCAATTGTTCTATACCCAAACAATTTAGGCAATCCCAGCATCACGCAGGGACCTTCAGCATGATAATGAATAATGCCATACCTGCCAAACAGTGCTCTTAATGTTGCTAAAAAGGAATATACAATAGCATTGAGACTGCTGCTCTTAAAAGTAGGTATTGTGATCAGCCGAATCCCATTATATATTTTTCCTCTTTTTTCATCAAACTCTTTTCCTGATACATGATATCCGGATCTGTTATAAGCATCTACATGATATCCAAGTTCCGTAAGTCTTGTAGCTATTTCATCTACCACAATTTCAACTCCACCTTCTCTGGACGGAATTCTTTTATGTCCGATCATTGCTACTTTTTTCTTCCGGTTCTTCTTACGGTCTTTCCGGTTTTCTCTGACCACGCAAAAAATAAAACTGGCATTTGTTGATAGATATCGTGTAAATAGCCGTTTGGGATCCTGGGTAAGCCGGTACAACCATTCCATACATAATTCCTGCATCCATCCGGGTGCTCTCTTTACCGTTCCTGCGCAAAAATCAAATGCCGCCCCAACGCCAATCATTATCCCATTTATTTTATTACGATGCTCATACATCCATATTTCCTGTTTCGGTGCTCCCAGTGCAACCCATACAAAATCAGGCTTTGCCTCATTGATCCTTGCAATAACCTGCTTATCCTCTTCTTCAGTCAGCTTGCGAAAGGGCGGCGAATACATCCCTGCAATAACCAGCCAGGGATACTGTTTTCTCAGCTCTGCTTCCAGTTTATGCAGTGTATCCTCAGAAGAACCATAAAAGAAATGGCGATATCCTCTATTTTCTGACAATTGAAAAATTCTGGGCATCAAATCAGGTCCAGGTACCCGTTCTGCATCATAAAAGCCTCTGCTTCTGCAGACCATTGACAAAGGTTTACCATCAGGCAGCGCCATCGCACCACTATTCTGGACTATATTATAATCTTTATCCCTGTATGACATCATTGTAGTATGAACATTGGAAACACATATATAATTTCCCCGTAATTCATCCAGATTTTCCGTTAAATATTCTATTGTTTCCTGCATATTAGTTACATTGATATTTGTATTTAATATTGGGCAATATCTTAATTTCTTTTTCATCTTCTATACCTGTGCCGCTACACCAACTTTTTCTTTTTTTCTTTTATAACCAGATAAATAATTCCTGCCCCATACACTGCAATTGCCGTTGTTACTCCCGCAAATAACATATTTCTTATCTGTTCCACTCTTGCAATATTCCCGGAAAAAGGAACCATTTCTGTTTTCTGATCAACATAACCAATTACTTTATCCCCGGGCTGCGGAGCATCATTTTCATCTTGCAGATAATAGCTTTCTTCTATATCATTGGTGTACTCAAAGGCTGTTCTTGGGAAAAGATATCTGTCGGGTGCCTTAAAGATGCCAAACACAATTCCACCTACTATTATTCCTGCTATGAATGATATGCCAAGCAGTTTCTGTTTTTTCCCACAAACAGACTGTCTTATTCTTCTGTTTGTCTTTCCCAAGTCTATTTCAGGAAATTCTATATTTCTATCAAATTTTCCACCACAATATATAATCTTTCCCTTCTGCATTTTTTCATATACTGCCAATCCCAGAAAAACCAATGATATATTTTTGAAGGATGTATTAAACAGAAATGGCTCTGTAATCCCTGCAGTCAGACATGCAATTGTTACACAAAGAGCCTCTCCTTTCTGTTCCTTTCCTAATTTCCAGATCAACTGCAGATAACCAAATATAATCAAGATAAAAAAGACAGATCCATACGTAATCAGTGCAAACACATACGAATTATCCATCGTCCTCAAAGAAGTTACTATATCTGTCATTTTATTTCCAAATAAATGTATAGGTACATTAGTCAAAAACCATTGTGATAAAATCAGCCTGTTATTTACCAGTTTATTTACCAGTTCAAATGCCCTTCCTTCAAGTATTAAAGGTGCTATCACCGATATAAATACACACCCTGCCGCATATAGCATCAGCAGAATCTTTTCTACCTTCCCAATCTTCTTTCTATAACTCCAGTATAGTGCTAGTATCAGATACAATGTAGCTACCAGAAAACCTGTTGAACTGAGCGAATATATAAACACAAATCCATTTATCACTTCAAGTGCAAAGAACCATCTGACATTATAGCTTTTTCCAAGCAAATACACTATAAAACACAATAATAACAAAAGGGATACATGTAAAACATTGGGATGTGCATATCCAAGATTCCACCTGATTATTCTTCCAAGTCCAAATTTGTCATGTACTTTCACTGAACTGTTAATTAAATGAGATGCAGTCAAAAAGAACAGGCTTCCAAAAGATAAGATCCAGGTTATTAAACCTGCTCGAAATATCTGTTGAACGTTCATTCCTTTCACACTGATTAGAAGCATAATGCAAAATAATGCTCCCTTTTCCCCGCTTATTAAGTAAATAACCATGCCTAAAGCCAACATTGCTATGGTATACATAACTTCTCTGAGTGTAAAGTCCGTTAAAACCAATTTCACTGCAAATGCAAAGCAGGCTATTAACAGAAAAACCTTAAAAGCTAACTGCCCATCATAAAGTCCAATCCCCTTTGCAAATAATAATATGCAGAAGAATACATAAAAACAGACCTGTGAAATTGTAAGTTCTCCATTGTTTTTTTTATTTGTCACTGATCCGAATTCTCCTTTTTATAAAACATATCCTTCTGGGCTCACAAATGTCCAACCCCGCCATAAATCTTCCATTTCTTCTTTCACAAAACTCTGGCCTTTTTTGTGGATCGATGGACGAATCATAATTTTATCCGAATTTTTGTTTAACCGGGCGCCCCAGAAGCTAAATGTGGAATTGGCACAGATAATATTTTTACACCTGCTCATTAACCACATATCATAATAACTGTTTTCTCCATGGTTAATGTCTACAATCGTACAATTTTCCCCCTGATATTTTTCCTTTATATATTCGCTGTCGTCAGAAAAAACAAAAAAGTGAGCATCCGGATTGTTCTTTTTCATATAATCCATAGCCGTCCTATAATATTCTTCCGTACAGATTCCACCAAACATCTCTGCATTATGGGCATTCAGATAATCTCCTCTTCGTATATGCACACAAACTGATTCTGTCTGCTGTATTTTCTTCTCCATTTCTTCGTTTAATGGATTACTGCTTGGGGGAAACTCTATTTTCGTGCGGAGTCCTGGTAGGATATCTCTATAATACTTTTCACAGGCAAAATATCCAGATATATACATATTCTCAAATTCAAATATTTCTGGATGATACATTTTGCTTTCATGGAACCAGTGTACAGATGCCGGAAAAATCTTTCTTCTTAATTTTCCTTGTATTCCACCGCTTCCAATAAGCATGTTTTTTTCTTTTTCTGTACATTGTACATATTCAATTCCACTAAGCAAAGCAAGTTCCAGTTTTCTTGGTGTAATATCAGTCTCATTCTTCTGGAACCAGGAAATATCAATTTTCACATCTTTTCCCAATGTTACAAATTTCTGATACAAAGCATATTGTTGCAATTGATTGCCCAATCCGCCTGCCAGCTCTATAATAAGCATTTCTTATCCTCTCATCCACTATCAATGTCTTATATATATTTTTTTACAATCGGGAGCCTTCTCAAAATACAGGAATATAGTAACCCTGTCAAAAAAACCACACCAACATAAGCACTGCAGGCTACTACCCCAACTGTTTTCTCACATAACTTAAGATAAAGAGATAGCCATTGCCATCTGCAAAAATTATCCAACAGATAAATACCAAATACACAGCTTCCTATGTTCAGGATCGTTCTTCCCGTCCAGCCATCCTGTGATATATTATCAGTTACCTTTTTTACCAATAGCCAAGAACAGGGAACCATAATAACTGTCAAAAGATCAAATCCCAAAACATCATACTGTCCCTTTAATTTGAAAATTACATACATGATAACGATATTTATCACAATTGATGCAACTAAAAATAATGAGGTTTTCCAGGTTTTAAGTTTTTCAAATATATGATCCGGATCTTTGTCTAAATACCACCCCAGTATCATATAACAAATATAATCCCCAACAAATCCAAGATCTAAATAAATATGCACCCGAAAAAGGATCTGGATCAAGGGCATTCCAATGTCATAAACCACCTTGAGAAGCAACAAATATTTTATCAGAGCCCCATCTATATTTAATATCATTTTTTGAAAAAAAGGCAATATCATCAGCATTCCCAGATATGCATATAAAAACCATAATGACTCTCTGATTCCATTTGTCAGGAACTTTTCTACAAAGTCCGCAATTGAAGCCTTTTCCATACCATATCGAACGATATCCATGCTATAATAAAATAACGATACCCCCAAAAGAACAACTACAATTCTACCGATTCTTTTGCGAAATAACTGCTTCACACTTTCTTTTTTCTCCAGCAACAATGCTCCTGATATCATAAAGAAAAGAGGTACTCCCATTCTGCAAAGGATCGTTCCTGTCATAGAATATAACCAGGTTACCGTATTGGATGTTGCGTGATAATACTGCGTACCATCTGTATGATTAAAGATAATACATACCACCGCAATAATTCTGATCATCTCTATATACACTTTTTTCCTCTGATTCATATACTCCCCTTCAATTACTGGTTTTCTCTCTGTTCACCAGCCATGGAAATTCCCACCAAAAACTTTCCGCCCGGTTATTGCCTGGTAACATATCACACCAGTATTTTCCTAATAAAAACAACGTATAATCACGCGCTATATATACCGAGACCGTATGAGCCTCCACCAGCATGTATAAAAAAATACATGCCAGCATGACCACACCCATATAATCTTTTTGAATCTTCAGCTGTCTTATTAATACAACCAGCACACAGATATAAAGAAAAGCTGGTATTATTCCATACCAGTAAAACAAGCGGACCCATCCCATATCAAAATAATACTTATTTTCAGGTACACCAAACCATCTCCAGGTTGTCAGGATTCCCTCATGAGTGGCAGAACCATAATATAAGTTAATAATTCTATCTGAAAGCAGTCGATCCAGCATTCGAAGATTATCATGATAAGGAAGTATTCTACTGCAGGCTGCGGCTACCCAGGCAAGTCCAACGCAGCCAGCCAGTTCCATCACTGTCAGTCCATATATCAAACTTTTCTCTTTAATTTTTTTATATCTTCCAATTAATGTTATCACTACTGCAAATATTGTCATTGCAGCTCCTGTTTTAGATTTTGTCAGAAGAAATAATCCACAATTCATAGCAATTATTATTAAGCTCTTCCAGATTTTTATATCTTCTCCCCACAAATAAAGCCACAATAACGTCAACATGAAAAACATACAGTGAAGTGCATTCGGATGCCCAAGTCCGAAACAATATCTGGTTTCTATCACATCTGCCCTGAAAATATCAGTCATCTTTATCGTTCCCAAAACACCTGTTAATGACAGTATAATCAGACATGCACATCCACATAGCGTTACCCAGAATACGTATTTCAATACGTCCTTCATGTTCAGATTTTTACAGGCTGCTATGAAGATAACGATTCGAATAATTTCATTTCTTCCTGTAAATGTATATGATATAACTCCCAATATTGCAAAGGCTACTATAGTCAGTTTTTCCCTGCCTGTATACCTTGTCAAGAAAACCTTACTTAAAAAAAACAGAAAGGTTATTTGAAACAGGCGTCCTTCTATAGGATTGACGAATGAACTTTTATCAATAATCAAAATTGCCAGTTCTATACTAAGTGCTATATAAAATAGTATTTCTCCTGTTTTTTTCATTCTTCCTGGTTTATACCTTCCTATAAATCATTTATCTTTATTTTCTTCTGTTATGGTGAACAGAGATAATGCCGGTGCCAGCGACCACGGATAGGCTCCATACACCTGCGGATACATGGAAAAACCCTGACATTCTGCAAGGCATCCATAGATCCTGCCCTCCTTTACTGAGTTCCAGAGAGCTTCTCTTCCCCGGACCATACGGGATTTATGTATACCGATAAGGACATTGGTCTGCAGGGATCTTGCAATGGCATACAGGATCATAGCCGTAGCCGAAGTATCTACCGGTCCCTCCTTGGCTCCAAGCTGCCAGCTGTAAAGTCCTCCCTCCAGCTGATAGGCCTCTACCTTGTCAACAAGACGGCGGTATGCCTGTTTAATCGGCTCATAGCTTGGTCTGTCGGTTTCCATATAAGCAAGGCTGTCAGCCATACCGATCATCAGCCAGCCTACAGCCCGCCCCCAGCCTATGATACCATATTTCACACCGCTCTCATATTCAAATCCGTGATAGGGAAGGCCTGTCTTCTCATCCATTCCCATCTGGATAAAGTTCATCATCTGGGTAACTGCCAGGTTGACAGCATTCATATCATCATAGACTGCCCCGTATTTGCAGAGAAACGGACAGACCATTCCAATACCATCAGCAAAAATGTATCCATTTTTCTGTTCCGGTCTGTAGGGCAGATTTCCGCCGTCATCTGTTTCATGGTGAAAAAGATACTCTGCTATCCTGTCTGCTGCCTCTTTATACTTTTCTTCGCCTGTGATCTGATGAAGATCGATCAGTGCCATGCCGCTGACAGCATCGTCCAGATAATACATTTTACACTTTCCGGCAATCCATCTGTCATAATATTTCTTCAAGACGTCCAGGATCACTCTGGCTTCCTCGGAATTCTTATGATCCTGATAATAATCTGCAAGTGCCTTGGCTAGAAGCCCGTTCGGCCAGTTAAATCTGTCTGCCGGTGGAACCTTCCTCCCGCAGATCTGCTTCAAAGCCCGTTTCATATAATAGGTACCAGTATATCCCGGATAGTCGATCAATTCCCTTTCTGCCTCTTTTACCATATCCAGCATTGCGGATCACTCCTTCCTTTTTCTGAACTTTCCCTTTACAATCGTAACCAGATACTGAAATTCTCCCGCTTTCCTGAATACCATCAGGAAAATACCATTAAACACCAAACAGATGATCACAAACATCACAAGAAATGTCAGTATCGTAATTTCCTTCATTATAATCCCTGAAATGCCATAAAAAATCCCATATTGGAGCACCAACAATAAGCAATACTTCACCGAATCCCTGAAATATTCTCCGGCCTTCCGGTCCAGTATCACATGGTAAATGATGATCGGCTTGGTCACATTGGCGATCAGTCCTGACACGATCGTTCCGATATATACCCCGACGAGGCCGATCCTTACGACCAGTACAATGGAAATGACCAGATTCACTACGCCCTGGATCAGTGCCAGATATTTATCCTGTTCAAAAACACCTGCTGCCGTCTTGAAGTTCGACAGCACGATCCTTTCTCCTTTAAAATAAAAATCGATCAGAATACAGCCAATGACTGAAAACGCCAGTGTTCTCTCTGCACCCACCCAGAGTGTGATAAATGGTGTCAGAAGAATGGCAAATCCAACAGCTGCAAAGCCGTAGATCCAGCTCGCTGCAAACCGGTATACCTTAAAGAGCTCATACTGTCTGTCCTTTGACTCTGTGGCGATCAGATTGCCAAAGCTTGACAGCACAGAATTAAAGACAATATTCACCACATTGGCTGCAGAATTCATGATCATATTGTAGTTGTCCACGAAGCCATTGACGGTAACATTGATAAAGCTGGAAATGATCATGCTGTCGGTCTGGAGCCTCGCTACATCTCCTACCTTATGAAGCACCAGTGCCTTAGTCTTCGTGACTACCTCGCCAGTTTCTTCCTTTGTCAGCTTCTCCACCCTTTTATCCTTCAGATAGGGATACAGACGGTTCAGATAGTGACTCACATATATTTTCTGCAACAGCTCCACTGCTGCCGCCGTCAGAAGATAAGCATAGAAGTTGCCTGTTGCCAGGATCACTATGATCTGCAGGCTGACTGTGATCATCTTGGTGATCGTGATGATATTGGTCTGGATATAATTCTTCTGCTCGGCATTGACCAGACTGTATTTATAAGCGACAAAATAGGTGCTGACCGTGTTAAACAGAAAAATAAAATAATACAGTGTCAGATCCCTGACTGTCACACCATCAGGCTGTTTCACCAGATAGGGCAGAAATGGTGAAATGGCAAGTCCGATTCCCGCTACGACCAGACCTATGATCCGGTAGGATTTCTTATAAAGCAGCATATAGGACTTGATCTTCTCGTAGTCCTTATTGGCCACCGGCTTATACAGACTGTAATTCAGCGCTGTGCCGATCCCAAGCTCTGCCATGGAAAGCACGGACAGAATACTGGTGTAAAGGGAATTGACACCAACAAGGGTATCCCCGAGGTGTGCGATAAACACGCTCCGCAAGACAAAGCCGAGAAGCTGCGTCACCAGATTACCGATCTGTCCAAATACTATATTCTTTGTTGCTGACTGCACTCTTCCCATAAATGATCTACTTCTTTCCCTGTCTGCATAGCTGCTTCTTTATATGCAGGCATTTTGGCTGCAAGCTGGCTGCGGATAGCTTCTTCCTTCGCCGCAAGCCACCTGAAGGCCTCCGTCAGATCTTCTTCCTTCCGAAGAAGCTGTACCGGGAGCACATAATTTTTTTCTGTTCCAAACAGATCTCTGGCTATTCCTCTGGCTTTCACAGAATAGCCAACCACCAGTGTCGGAACCAGACTGGAGTATGCCGCAATGGTAGCGTGAGTTCTGGCTCCGATAAACATCCGGCATCTGGCGATATAGCCTTTCAGCTCCTCACAGGTTCCATCCGGAAGCTCCAGTACTCTTCCTGTACCTTTGAACTGTTCATACAGCTCATGGATCGGTCTTCTGTCATCATTTCTGTCCCAGACAACATGTGGGATCAGGGCGATCTGAAGGCCGGTATTTTCTACGATATACCGGATGAGCGCCCGGTAGTTTTTCATGGTAATCCCTGCTGATTCTTCATTATCCTGGATCATGGGACTGATATTGATTCCGACTGTATTCCCCTCCTGGAAGCCTGATGGCAGGGGCAGCTCCTTCTTTTGAAGGGTAAAGGCGGGATCCGGGAAGCAGTATACCTTAGGTACATTATATCTTGCCCGGTCACAGCTCCGCAATCCCTTCAGCCCTGCCTGCTGCTGCGCCACCATACGCTGCAATGCCTCAAAGGTAATGCTCTCCCTGGCAATGATCGTGTGATACTTCATCAGATCCGCTACGATTTCCGGTTTCTTAATGAGCTCCGGTTCTATGGAACAGCCAAGCAATACTGTTCTTGTCCCTTTCCTTACAAAGGCCTGATTGGCAAGGCGCAGATCCTTCCGCATGTTATCATAGCAGTAATTGTCCCCGCCAATCGATATGGCAAGGGGAATATCCTCCCGGAAGGTCTTTCCATAGCGGTAACGGATAAAGCTCTCCTCATCTCCTGTCAGCTTCCGATACAGATAATAACAGATATGTGCCAGCTTATGATCTGCAAAGCTCTTCTCTCCCCGGATATCACACAGCTCCCTCAGTGAATATTTTTTATCCTCTCCGCCGTAATAGCTGAGAAGTACAGGTTTTTCCTTGATCATATGGCAGGTGCTGTTCACAATGGCCTCGCAGCCATGATTGCCGCTTCCTGCATGCATATACATAACCAGTCTTTTTTCTTTCATGAATTCAGTCCTTATATTTTCTGAAATGATAACCATACAGGTATAGCCCCGGCGCTGCTGCAAACAGCTTCGCTTTCAATCGGTATCCACCGGAAAGCAGTTCATATGCACCTGAAACCTGCAGCTCCTGCTTTAATTTGTCTCTGCATATCTGAATATACTGTGCATTCTTCCTTCTGTCCGCTGCAGGCAGCATGGCAAGCTTTCCTGCTGTCAGCATAATACCCATGATCAGGATGGAGGTCACCTTCGCTTCCAGAGTGCTGTCTATGGCAAGGATCCTGTCTCTTGCCAGCTCCCAGCAGGTGATCTGATCCATATAAGATGGTGTAAAGGGTCTGTTCATAGCCCCCTTGGCATTCTGATAATATCCATATCCAGGATAATCAATCTCCGATACCTTTCTCGCATATCCAAGAAGCTCTGTCAGGAAAAGCATGTCCTCCCCGATCGAAAGGCCTCTCTGAAAACGGAGCTTTCCGATCAGTGACCTGCGGTACAGCTTACTCCAGCATCTGCTGTTCCCCTGCAGCAGCTCCTCTCTCAGATACTGTGCTCCTGTATAGGTAACCGGCTCTCCGATCCGGAACCGTTCTGTCAGAAATGCTTCCCATTCCTCTTCTGTTGACCAGGCATGGAAGCTGCAGCCTGCCATATCACTGCCTGTCTTCCGGAGTACATCGGCAAGGACTTCCAAAGTCCTCGGACGCAGTCTGTCATCAGCATCCACAAAGGTGATCAGTTCCCCCTTTGCCAGATCAAGACCGGCATTCCGTGCTGCAGAAACACCTTCATCCTCCGTGGTTATAATGCGGATATTTTCATAGTTTTCTTTCAATTCCACGCATACTTTGCCAGTACTATCCGTGGATCCGTCATTGATGATGATGATTTCCAGCTTCTGATACGTCTGGTTTTCGATACTCTCGATGCAGCTTCTCAGATAGCTTTCGCCGTTATAGACCGGAACGATCACACTGATCAGCAGTAAATTGTCTTTTGGTTCTACCAGCATGTTCCGGCCTCCTTTCTCATCTCAGGAACGGTAATACCAGATCATCGCAAGGCGGAGCAGTCTTACCGTCACTTCACCAGGATGCTTCATTACCAGATAGAGCAATTTGTTCGCCGGCTGGTTTACCGTAATTTCTGTCCGTTTCAGCAGATCCCTGATCTCTTCTGACCTGCAGAGCTTAAAGATATTCCTGCGGTAACCGGATGGGTTGCCTCTGGCTTCGTTCTTGAGTACCAGGAAATACCAAAGTATTGACTCCTGATCCAGATGTTTTTTCTGTTCTTCCAGCTTATCCCCGGTAAATTTATCTTTCAGTATCCGATCCGTTGTCTGTATCAGCTTTCGGATATTTTCTGTCAGCTTTTCATTATATTTATGCACCATGGATTCTTTTACATAAAGATAATGGTAATAAGCCTTATGATCCATAGCTACAATTCTCTGACAGTCAAGCAGCACCGGCAGCATGATTGTTGTATCTTCCCCAACAATGATTGCCGGATCAGTATAATTTCCATTTTCTGAGATCAGTCTTTTTGAAATCAGCTTCATACAGCGTGAAATCGTAATATACCGTTCTTCCTGTCCAAGCAGGCAGGGAAATATCTTTTCCTCTATCTCTTTCCTGCCATATTCACCTGGTGCCAGCTTCTGCCATACATACTCCTGACTCCCACCGTCCCTTTCAATGATGTAATCACTGATCACCATCTCCCGGTCATTTCCGGTCAGATAAACGCTCATTTCAGAAAGCATCTCCGGATCGATCCAGTCATCACTGTCCAGGAAGCTGACATACTCTCCACTACATTCTTTCACACCTGCTTTCCATGCCGAAACCAGACCGCCATTTTCCTTATGAACTACCCGGATTCTTTCATCTTTCTCCGCATAAGCATCGCAAAGCTCTCCACTGCTGTCTGTCGAGCCATCATCTACAAGCATGATCTCCAGATTTCCATAGGTCTGTGCTCTTACAGAATCTACACATTTCTTCAGATATTGTTCTGCATTGTATACTGGTATGATCATGCTGATCTTATATGCTTCCATATATCTTCAACAGTTCCTCCATATTTTTTTCTATGGAAAATTCTTTTTCTGCTTTTTCTCTTGCGCTGTTTCCAAGCTTTTTGCATAAATGCTTATCCGCAAGGAGTCTGTCAAGCGCTGCATACAGGCTTTTTTCATCCCTTGGTTCAAACAAAAGTCCTGTTTCTTCCTGCTGTATCATCTGTGGAATTCCACCGGTATCTGACGCTGCTATTGCACAATAATTTGCCATTGCTTCCAGAATTGCAATTGACTGACCCTCAAAATAAGAGGGCAGGACAAAAATATCACTTTCCTGCAGATATTTCTGTTTCTCTTTTCCACTGATCCATCCCAGATACTTTATAAAATCGCTGTTTTTTTCTATCTGTTCCTTCAGTTTTTCATCCTCAAAAATACCACCCAGATAAAGCTTTGCCCCAGGGTATTTCTGCTGCAGTTTTTCCGCGGCAGCCAGTAATTCCAAGACACCCTTTTCCTTACAGATCCTGCCAAGAAAAAGCAGCTTGTGCTGACCATACTGCTTCTGATATACTGGCGGCATTTCTATGCAGTCAGGAAAAACAATGATTTTATTTTCATCAATCAATGTGCCAAAAAATTTCTTCCATGCCGGAGCCAGTACCAGCATAATGTCTCCCATGGAAAGGATCTCTTTTACTCTTTTCTTCCCCTTTTGGGAAAGCTGTCCATAATATCCCTCAAAATCCCCGCCATGCTGGTGAATCACTATCTTTTTCCGGGCTCTTTTCGCTGCCTTGATAAAAAAACTTTTTCTCACATAGCTTGCATCTGATGCCATATTCACATGGACAATATCATACCCGGAAAGCTGCACCAAAAACTGCATGTATGCTTTCATGGCTCTCCAGAGTTTTCTTACTTTTGAGCCTTCGATCATGGTTCCAATATATTTCAGTTCTATTTTCTGATCAAGACCTGCGGCATAATAATTATTTACCACTCCGGAAATTCCTCCGTGAACACTTCGATCAGGCCCTACCATTAATACTTTATATTTTCCCATTTATTTTCCTGCTGCAATCCTCTTCAGCTTCCTGATTCCTCTTCTTACCAGCCTTTTCCCCTTCAGTGTCACTCTGGTAAAGAATATCTTCGCCCTGCTAACTGGCGGCATGATCAGATACTCATATTCTGCCCGGTGCTGCAGCAGATACGCAGGGTAGCTGTCATCTATTTCCACTCTTTCAAATCTGGCTTCCCGCCCAAACATATCTTCTCCAAGGAGAAGTCTGTCTGCTGCTTCTGCCAGCAGCACAGAATCGTTATATTCCTGGTGGGCTGCTGCTACGACCTTTGTGCCAATTCTCCTGGCCACATCCTTTTCACCACTGCTGCCCATATATCCAAAATGCCAGCCGCCATCAGCCACTCTTACCGCATTGGGTGCTGTCACGCTTGCTTCCCTGAGCTGGATGATCCCATCCTCCGGTATGCTCCTTTTAGAGAATACCTTGGTTCCCAGCCAGAGCTTTCTCTTTACTCCCGGAAATTCCCCGGTAATGGACAGGAGTTTTCCTGACACCTCTTCCATATTCAGGAAACAGTAAAACATCCTCTGGGCAAAATGATATACCTTGTCAGGATCAAAGGTATCAATAACCTTCTGCAGTGTTTTGGGATTGGGAATTTCATCCACATCACTTAAAATGATCACATCCTCATCTGCCGCATCTGCAAGTCCCTTTACCAGTGCGTTTTTCTGAAACTTGTCCCTTAAGTGGGTAGTCGTATTAACCGGTGAATTATCTACTACAATATAGGTGATCTTGGGTAAAAATTCTTTAAACAGCTCCTTATTCTTCTCAAAGCACAGCTCCTTTGGCTCACCGGAAAAGGTCACCGTAGCCTCTTCGATGACAAACCGGTCTACGATCGGATCCATGATGTGAAGCCGCATCTTCAATATATCAATTTCATTAAAAAACGGGATACAATCGTATACCATTCTATTTCCTCTTTCTTCCTATCTTCTGATCCTTCTCCAGAACAGCAGGGGTCTCACTACATCTTTAAATGCTTTCCACTGTTTCGTCCATGGATTCTCAAACCTGGGGTACTGCTCATTTCTTCCCCACCATTTATGAAAAACAAAAGGCTTCTCCACATCTGCCACTTCCGGAACCGGATGCTCATGTCCAAAATATTTCGCTACCTCGACCGGTGCGATCTTCATGCCCGCCGCTTCGATCCTGTGCTTGTTCATACAGCAGAGGAAGATATCTTCGTTATAAAATCCGTCCTCATCCTTTTCCCAGGTAAGATCCGCTTTCCTTGGAAACTCAAGGAGCCGTTTGCTGCGAAGTGATACGCTGTTTCCTACCCGGCACAGATTTCCGTAAATATCATGATAACAATGCTGTGTTCCCGGCTTTGGGATGGGCCATGGAGATCCAATATAATCATACTGAAGAAATTCCTCCCTCCACATCTCCGGATGTACCACAAACCCGTCATAATGAACCAGAAGCACATAATCTGTATTAATATAATCTCCAAGCTCGTAAACCATCTTATAATTAAAACAGTCAATATCCGTCAGCTTGGAAGTATGCTTGTAGGTAATTCCCTTTGGCAGAGAAAAAGGCTTTCTGTGGGTGATCAGTACAACTTCCCCGAATTCGATTCCCTGCATGCTGTAAGTAAGTGCCCTGATCGTTTCATAAAGCTTCACACTGGTCATGGCAGCCAGTGTGACATTGGGAAGCTTTAATTTATTGTGCGTCTGCTGTTCCATTTTGTCTCTTCATTCTCCTGATCACTGCCCGTTCTATCTTTTTCAGATAAAACCATCCATACAGTGCCTTACGTCTGATATTCTGGCAAAATCTTCTTGTATTGCCCGGCTTCTGATTGATCCTTCTGTACTTCGGTGAATGCTTCTTATATTCTTCCAGCTCTTTTCGGCATTCCTCTGCTGTAAACATATTACCTTTTCTGTCCATATAATGGAACAGACTGTAAATATTCTGTTCGGATGCCCAATAGCCATCTGACACGTTATGTCTCGCCCAGTACTTAGGGGCAATGGCAAACTTCAGTGTTTCACTGGTGTGCGCCGGCAGGCAGGCAAAGGAGGAATTGGATAAAAGCAGATAGTGTGCATTTTTCAGCGTCACATAATCCTTACCGATATCAAAGTGATGCGCTTCGATCCCCGGCAGCATTTTCCGGGCTGATTCCACATCATCCGTGATGATCATGAACTCCATATCCGGCCGGAGCTTTTTCATTTCCTTCATGCCATGGATCCAGTATTTCTTATCAATAAACAATTCCGGGCTTCCCGTATACTCGCCGCCCCGCATATTGATGATGCACAGATTGTCCCGGCTGTATTCATAGGAATCATACTCCGGCTTTACATGCAGCCACTGCTTCACCTGATCCAGATGGTCAATGAAATAGGACTCATCCTGCATATTCCCATAAATCAGAGTATTGTCACTGATATTCTTTAAATTCTGATCTGCCCCAGCAATATAGCAGCCATGCTCCATATCATGTCTGGAATTTCCGATATAAAGTCTTTCTTCTTTATCATTGTAGATCTGAAAACGGCTCTTTTCTTCTTCCGTGATCCTTTTTCCAAGATCCATGTCCATGAAATACATGCCACGGTCGCTGTGGATATTGACAGCAAAGCGTTCCTGCCCTGCTGTTCCAAATTCATAGCCGTTTTCTTCTGCCACTACTCTTGCAGTCACATAACAGAACAACTGGTTCCCCAGGCCCTGTCCATTGATAAATTCTGTTCCTACCATTCTGTCCCGTTCCTTTACAGCGTAGTCTTCACCAGCTTCATATTCTCTACCTTGTAGATCATATCGCACTTCTCAATGGTATTTAGCCGATGTGCAATAATGATCATGGTCTTACGTCCATGGAAGCTGTTGACCGCCTCCATGACTGCTGCCTCTGTATCATTGTCAAGTGCAGAGGTCGCCTCGTCAAATACAAGGATCTCCGGATCATTGTACAGAGCCCTTGCAATACCGATCCTCTGTCTCTGTCCTCCGGAAAGCCTGACTCCCCGGTCACCGATTGTCGTATCCAGCCCCTCCGGCAGCTCCTCTACGAATTCTTTCAGCTGTGCCTCCTCCAGCACTTCCCAGATCCGCTTCTCGTCAATCTTGTCTGCATCAATACCAAAAGCAATGTTATCCCTGATCGATTCGTCGATCAGATAGATAGACTGTGGAATATAGCCGATCTGTGCCAGCCAGGACTCATAATTCTTAAAGATATCCACCCCGTCACAGGTGATCATACCGGTCTGTGCATGTAAAAGTCCAAGCAGTATATCCACGATCGTTGACTTACCGGCTCCTGAGGTTCCGATAATTCCCACTGATTTTCCCTTGGGAACAATCATATGGGCATCCTCGAAAATATTTTTGTCAGAATCAGGATAATGGAAGCTGATATGATCCAGTTCGATCTGATGATCCAGCTTCAGCTTTTCCACCTGAGAATAAGCCTTTCTCTCTGCCAGCATGGCATCTGTTTTCATGCCCTCCTGCAGATTGTCATACACGAAATCAAGGCTGGGCTGGGTATAGGCGATTTCTGTGATATACGTATTGATACGGTTCACACTGGGCAGTACTCGTACTGCTGCGATCGCAAATGCAGAGATCGTCGTTACCATGGCTGTGATATCCCCGCCGCCATTAATATAAACTACCAGAAATCCCAGTACGCTTACAATAAACACGGTTTCGATCAGCAATCTTGGCATATTGTTCAGCACGGCATAGTTTCTGGCCACCTCTGCGCCGACCTTACCAGTTTCATAGTAGTTTCTCACATAAAATTCTTCCCGGTTCAGCACCTTGACATCCTTCAGTCCGTAGGTTGCCTGGATCCTCCACTTGGCGATCCTTGACTGGATCGCCTGATTCCTGGCACCGATCCGGTTCAGCCTTGGTTTAAACACCTTCACAATAAACAGGGTCAGAAGACCAAATACCGCAATGATAAACAAAGTCATCCCGGGATCATTCAGCAGAAGCACCATAAAAATGAGACAGGTAACCACGGCTTCACTTGCCAGCTGCAGCATGGCAAGGATCAGGGAGAAGGTCTGTGGGATATCACTGTCTGTGATCCGGAATACGGTAGGAATATCTGCTCCCAGATACTTTTCATAAGGGCGGTTTAAAAACTCTGCCATAACACGGCTGATCATCCGGTTCCGGTTCTTTGTGATAAAGGTATTCTGCATATAGGTCAGCAGAAGAATATACAGGTTCTTGATCACATAAATGGCCATCATGCCATAAAGTAATGCCATGGTGACCTGCTTCACAGTCGTAATGGATAAAGCATCACAGAGATTCTTTACTACTGGGATCCTGTCAATGTACCCCATCAGCTCGTCCGGTGCCAGCAAAGCCTGTACCACCGGGATCATGGCACTGACTCCCAGTGTCTCCAGGAGGCCACCGATAAAGATCATGATACCAAGGCCAACTAACTGCCATTTCTGTTTTCTGTCAAAGATTGCTCTTACTTTGCCAAGTAATGTTATTTTTTTCATGCTTCGGATTCCTTTGCAGGATGTGTTCTATATTTCTTCTGTATGTATACTAAATGTATAATACACCACACCAAGTATAATATACCACAGGCACTAATTTTGGTCAATTTGACCAAAATTGAAATTTCTCTCAGGCAGAAAATAAAATCCAAAGTGGCATCTGCCTGATAAATATGATAGTATAGGTTCAGTTATTTATATTGAAATCATTTGAAAGGAATTTGAAATGTCATCCAATAAAGGTAAAAGTCTTTTTATAGGAAGTCTCTGTTTTATGATTTTTGCTGTATTACGCAATATCATTCCTCTTTCTAATATGCCTTTTTATATACTGGCATGTGTTATTTTTGTTGTTACAGCTTTAGCATCCTACTTTTTCCTTGTTAATCATGATCATTCCCGGAAGAATTCCTTATTCCAGAATATTCTGTGTTTTCTTCCTCCACTTGCCATTATTATCTGGATGATTCTGTTCTATATTAATGAGCCAAATGCTGAGCATCCTCTAGAGATAGATCAGTTAATACGCAGATCTTTTCCGCTTCCTGTCTGGATCGGTCTTATGATACTTGGTACCTGTATTTGTCTGTTTCTGTTCCGCACAAAAGCTGGCAATTGTAACTCTGTTTCCAAAATCAGAAAGTATATCCGTCTCGTAATTACTGTTCTGCTTGCAATCGGTACTTCCATTCAGTTTTACGCACCCAATATTTTTCAGGATATTCAGGGAGGTACTTACCATAGTCATGCCTATACAAGCAGCATTATTAATGTATGCTGGCTGACTCCATACAGCGAAGATCTGGAATCTCTTTACGGGCACTACGCCATTTTGTACATGCCTTTTCTGAAGCTGATGCATAAGTTTTTTACCATTGATTATCTTACCGGAATTTTTATTCTCTGTGCTATACTGGCAGGTATATCTGTTCTGCTGTTTGCTTATGTCCTGAATTATTTCATTAAAAATGATGTTATTTTCTATCTGGCATTGTTTGGTATTGGCGAATACTATTTCATGCTTATGCAGGGAGGTGTCTATATGCAGGTACATCCTCATCGCATGATTTTCCCTATTCTGCTCACAGCCCTTGCTGTTTATGAACAGAAAAAGCAACGTCAGTATCCGGTTTTAGCTGTTCTTTTTATTACACTTTCATTTGTATGGTCTACGGAAGTAGGTCTTGTTATTATGCTTGCATTCAGTCTGCTTCGCTGGTATCAGGCTGTTATTGACACCACTCCATTTTCTGTTAAAAAGGTACTGAAGTTTTTCCCTTATTTACTGCTGTATACTATACTGCCTTTTGCTTTATCCTACCTTATTGTCAATGCTTACAATTTGTTAGCTGGCGGAAGTATATTAGACTTCAGTGAATTTATGTTTCCTCTTATTTCAGACAGAGGCTACATTGATCAGATTGAACTGCCGCTTCCGAATGCAGCCCACCCATGGACAGCATCTGCCATTCTTTTTCTCATTTTTGTCTGCATTGCTCTATTTGCATTGTTATGGCATAATCCCGAAAAAAAAGAAAAGCTTTCTTTCTTCTTTTTCTTTGGAACTATGGGTCTTGGTCTTATGCTTTACTATACAAACCGTGCAGCCGAAGGAAGCATGTTCATTGTTCTTTTCTTCCTTTTGATCTTACAGGCATTGATTTTACAAAAATCTCAGGATATGTACCTTATACGAAAAACCTCCGGTGAATCCGCTTTTCAGCAAAAAGACGGTATTCTATTCCTGATGCTCCGTATCATCACCACGTTTATCCTGTTTGCCATGGCTTTTGACTGTATCTATTCCATGCCAAAAGCATGGAAAACCTCTTCCGAAACCATATGGAAACGGGCAGAGCTGCAGGAATTTGCAGATTACCTCTATGACCAGGTACCTCCGGATGCAGTTTCCTTCGGTGAGGGTGTTCCGGAAATTATGTCCATGATAGACCGTGACACACACCTTCATACCACCGAATGGTCTTATCTCAACATGCCGTTAGATACTATGGAAAGAAACTACGACAGAATAAAGGGATCTCAATGGATTTTCTGTTCCTTATACAGTCTTTGGTATCTGCAGGAAAACTATCCCGGCTTAGTAGATAATTATGAGCTGCATGAACAGTTTGAGTATAATGGCGCCGAATTTGGATTTTTCGTAAAGCTTGATGAATGAGGTACTTCATGAAAAAGCTATATAAAACAACTATATTTATTATTCTTTCTCTATTGCTGCTTGGCATTTATCTCTATGTAGATTCCAACCATGGCAGCTTACATAATCAAATACTCTCTACTGATATATTGTCCTACGAACAGATAGAGCAGCTTTCTGCTGGAAAAAAAGATGCTTTCATGCAGCCAGAAATAACATTTAATGATGATTCTATAGCATATGATTCAGAACAAAATATGCTTCTAATTCCTCAGAATCTTTCAGAAGACCAGTATGACGGAAAATTATCTGTTTCCGACGGGAAGCTGTATTTTCTGGAGGATGAAGAAGGATTCTCTAATAAATCAGAATCCATCAGTCAGAATCGTGTTTTTCGTCTTTTCTGGATTCGTGATACACAGGTATGGATGTATAATGTATATTTCACTGGTATGCCTGTAATGTGCCTTTCAACCAATGCTACTATATACTGTGAAGAGTCTGAAAAAGATGATGACGAAGATATTGATGATATCCTCAAATGGGAAGGCAATGTCTGGCTATCTGATCCGTACCATACCAGCACCAGTTTTCAAATTACAGATTGTAACTGGCACAAAAGAGGTGCCACAACTATGAACTATGAAAAAGCAGGCTATAAGCTCAACCTGGATCACAAGAAATCCTTTCTTGGCATGAGAAAAGATGATGACTGGATTCTGAATGCCCTTTACGATGATGAAGGTCTGATCCATAATAAATTGTCCTATCAGGTATGGCAGGAAATTGCATCGTCAAATAGTGTTGCAAATGATGAGGGCATTTCCATGGAATATGTAGAATTATTTGTAGATCAGGAATATCGTGGCGTATATGGTCTTTCTGAACGAATTGATAAGAAATCAGCTTCTCTGAGCTCCCATGATATTTTGTACAAATACCGTTCCCAGGAATTTGCATCAGAAGCTGATTTCTACCCCTGCGGTCAGGAACCAGAATCACCAATCGTGACAATTGAATATCCAAAGGACTTTGATGACTCTGACTGGAATCCTATGCGTACCTGGATCTCTATGTTTAACACAGAGCAGACACCTGATTATGAAAAAGCGAAATCTCTTCTCAATATGGAAAACGCCATTGACTATAATTTATTCAACCAACTGATCTATGGTATGGATAATATTATGAAAAATGTATATTTTAAAGCTGAATATCAATCAAACGGAAGTTATCAGTTCATAAAGATTCCCTGGGATCTGAATATGACCTGGGGCAATTCCTGGGTAGATGATTATAACTGTGGTTTTAACAGATATAAGGAAGAAAATATCACCTCGTCCGGTGGCTTCAGCGAAGATATGATCTCTCTTTATCAGGTAACCCCACCCGAAATATCTGAGCAGCTTCTGACACGCTGGCAGGAACTCCGTCAGGAAATCATCACTCCTGAAAGCATAATCCAAATGCTGGATCAGGAGCTCGCCTACCTGCATGGCTCTGGTGCTTATGCAAGAAATCTTCAGAAATGGCCACCAACCTGTGATCACTGGCAGGAATCCCAGCTTTATGAATACATTTATGGCCGAATTGCTTTTCTTGACAGTTATTATAGTGATTTATATAAAAGCAGCCACAACCAAGAGTCCGGTAACCAATACTAACGAATGTGAGGAATTTACTATGAATTTCAATGATGCTATCAAAAAATCTGTATTAGAGGGATTTTCTTATGCAGATATGTCAAATGCCAAAATCTTTACTACCCTGATCATCACCTTTTTGATCGCTGTATACATTTTCATTGTATATAAGAAAGTAACGAAAAGTGCCTTCTACTTTAAGAATTTTAATATTTCCATGGCTATTATTTCTGTGGTTACAGCCGGTATTATCCTCGCCATGCAGTCCAGTATCGTCATTTCACTTGGTATGGTTGGTGCTCTTTCCATCGTAAGATTCCGTACTGCCATCAAGGATCCTATGGATCTGCTGTTCCTGTTCTGGTCTATCGGCACCGGTATTATCTGTGGTGCAGGACTATATAAGATTGCTGTAATCCTGGCAGTACTTGTAACAATTGGTCTTCTCATCCTGGATCTTTTTCCTGTACGTATCAGTCCCTATCTTCTGATCATCAATGCTGATTCTGACGACCGGGAAGATGACATTCTTGCTCTGATCCAGCAGAATGCTGGATACTATAAACTAAAATCCAAAAATATTTCTTCCGGAAGCATGGATCTTATTTATGAAACCCGATCCAAAAACGAAAAGGAATTGGTAAACAGTCTTTCTCACCTTGACGGTGTTCTCTCTGTTTCCCTGCTCAGTCATGATGGAGAAGTAAAGAATTAAGGAAGGACCCTACAGCCATGCTGTTTAACTCCTATATTTTCATATTTTTATTTTTGCCTATAGTACTGCTTGGCTATTATCTTCTTGGCTCAAGAGGTCATTCCAGGGCGGCCGTATATTTCCTTACCGCCATGTCCCTGGGCTTTTATGGCTACAACAGCATTTCTGCCCTGCTGATCCTGTTTGTCAGTATTGTGGTCAATTATGCCCTTGTCTGTCTCATGCAGAAGACAGAGCGGACAGGGCGGCGCAGAATGTATCTGATCATCCTGCTCATATGGAACATCGGCCTGCTTTTTGTTTATAAATATTCCAGCTTCTTTCTGGAAAATATAAATCTGGCCTTTGATACCGATTTTTCACCGCTGCAGCTTCTTATGCCGCTCGGTATCAGCTTTTATACCTTCCAGCAGATTTCCTATGGTGTAGACTGTTATCGGAAAGAATGTAAGGGATATCAGTTTTCTGATTATCTGGCTTATATTACCTTTTTCCCAAGCATCTCCTCAGGTCCTATCGTATACCACAGTGAGCTGATCCCCCAGCTTCAGGATCCGGAACGTAAAAAGGTACTGTTTACCCACCTTGGGCAGGGGCTGTATGCTTTTTCCCTTGGTCTTGCGAAAAAGGTACTGATCGCTGACACTCTTGCCAAGGTTGTTTCTGTAGGCTATGCCAATATTCCGGAGCTGAATACCTTCAGTACGATCCTCGTGATGCTGAGCTATTCCCTGCAGATCTATTTCGACTTTTCGGGCTACTGTGATATGGCGCTTGGTATCTCCAGGATGCTGAACCTGGATCTGCCGGTCAACTTCAATTCGCCCTACAAGGCTGTTTCCATCACAGACTTCTGGGACAGATGGCACATGACCCTGACACGGTTCTTCACAAAATATGTCTATATTCCTCTCGGCGGAAGCCGCAGGGGACTGCCAAGGACTCTGTTAAACGTCATGATCGTATTTCTGGTCAGCGGATTATGGCATGGTGCAAACTGGACCTTTATCCTGTGGGGTGCGCTTCACGGACTTTTGAATGTGCTGGAAAAGGCACTGCGGATCAAGGATCGGAAAATACCCGTCCTTCTCCGGAGAGGGTTTACCTTTAGCTTCGTGACACTGGCCTGGAGTATTTTCCGCGCACCTTCCCTTTCTGATTCCATGGCGCTGTTTGGCGGACTGTTTTCCGGTGGCTTTTCTCTCTATCAGCCTATCCGTGACAAATTTATGGATGTCATCGAGATCAGTTTTCTCTACCGGGCAGGTCTCGGCGGTCTTATGGAATCAAGGCCATGGCTGATGCTGACCCTGTTTATCGTGGTTCTTATGGCCGCATGCTTTACCATGAAGAATACGCAGGAGAAAATGGCTCTGTTCGCCTTCAGTCCCGAAAAGGGAAGCCGCCGGAAAATGCTGTGGAAATGCCTGGTAACAGCAGGGCTTTTGTTCTGGAGTATCCTGTCCCTTGCAGAAATCAGCGAATTCCTGTATTTTACTTTTTAAGAGCGTACACAAATATGGAAAATCAAAAGCATTCAGAAAATTTAAATAACAGCAGAAATGATCAGTCTGAAGCAGCCGCCAGGAAATGGTTCTGTAGATGTCTCAGTATCCTTGCCAGTCTGTTGATCCTGACCGGTCTTGTCGTGGTGGTCGTAGATCCCTATTTCCATTATCATAAGCCCTTTTCCTTTTTATCCTACAGGCTGTATGAGGAGCGCTATACCAATGACGGGATCTCCCGGCATTTTGACTTTGACGCCATGATCACCGGTACTTCCATGGCGCAGAACTTTAAGCCAAGTGAAATGGACGAGTTGTTTGGAACCAATGCGGTTAAAGAAACCTTCTCCGGTGCAGGCTATCAGGAGCTTTCTGAAAATCTGGGGCGTGCCCTGAAACGCAATCCGGAGCTGAAAACAGTGCTCTGGGTCGTTGATTACAATGGATTTCTCAGAGATTATGACTGGAAGCAGTATGAAGATTACCCAACCTATCTTTATGATGACAATCCATGGAATGATACCGCTTATTTATTTAATAAATCCATTCTTTATCATGGTGTTTTTTCCAACGTGCGCATGACGCTGTCGCACACACCGAGCACTACTATGGATGAATATTCTTCCTGGGAAAGAGACTGTGGACTAGACTATATTCTGCAGTCCTATGACAGAGAAAATGTGACCATTCCGGCGGATACCGGCTTTGGTCCTGAAGAAAAGGCGAAGGTAGAGCAGACGATCAATACAAACGTGGTTGATCTTGTCAGCCAGTACCCGGATGTGACTTTTTATATCATGTACCCGCCTTACAGCATCTGTTACTTCGACGCTCTTATGCTGAAGGGAACCCTGGACAGACAGCTTCAGGCTGAGCAGACCGCTACCGAGCTTCTGCTTGACTGCCCGAATGTAAGGCTCTATAACTTCTTTGATCAGTATGATATCATCTGCAATACCGATTACTACTGTGACGACGGTCACTACAACGGTGAAGTAAATTCCATGCTGCTTCAGATGATTGCAGAGGATAAATGCCTTGTTACCCGTGAAAACTATCTGGAAAAGCTGGCTGCTGAAAGGGAGTTCTTCAGCAGCTATGATTATGATGCGATCTATGAACAGGCTGGCACTGATTAATCCTTCAGTGCCAGTACCACATACTCTCTGTCATCCTCTGACTTCTGCAGACCCTCAGCCAGCCAGTCACTTACATGCTCCTCATATTCCCCGGATTCCAGCATTGTCTCTGCAAATGTCTTACGAATACACAGGTAATCAGAGCCGTAATAGGTTTCCTTAAGGCTTTCCAGTGTATCCTGCGGTGTGATCATGCCGTCCACCACATCTGCCCTGTACCATGTGGAGCGATAATCAATATCATCAAAGATCACTACCGATCTTTCCGGGATCTCCGCATAAGCCTCCTCCCACTGCCTTGCCACCGCATTATAATAACAATCTGAAGCATTAAACTCCCCATTTGCCTGCAGGGAAAGGACGGAGAGCACGGTGATCACTGTCACTGCCATGCCAAAGAACCTAAACGGCTTCCTGCCCTTCACATAAGGCAGCAGTAAGCCGGCCAGCCCTATACAGATCAGGAATGTACCCGGTTCGAAAAAGCGGAAATAAAAGCTGTCCATGGATGACACATAGCGGATGCCTATAAAAATCACATCATACAGAATTCCCATCGTGATCAGCACCGATTCTCTGGTAAAATGTCTGCAGCTCCTGAAAATAAAAGCTGCAAGTCCTGCAAGGATCAGCACAATCAGAAATACCTTCAGGTTATAAGGATAATTTTCCAGTCTCTCCGGTATTGCCAGGGAAAAGATATTGAAAAATTCTGTCAGCAGGCTTTCGATCAGATCATTGGTGAGCGCCTGGTAATCATCCCACCACATAGTTCTGCTCACCCCCGATGCCATTCCATTCATAATCTTGTTCATGGCCAGGTAAGCAACGCTCAAAAGTCCCGATACCAGCGCTGTCAGTGTCAGCTTCCCTGCCCGTATCAGGTAGGCCTTATCCTTTTTCCTTTGAAACAGGAAAAAAAGGATCAGAATATAAACCCCTGTTACGATCCACACATAAATACCATAATACCGGGTCAGGAAGCAGGAAAGTCCCATGATGCCAAGAAGCACATACCATTTCGCATCTGTTTTTTCATCCTGCAATATCCTGGCCAGTATCAGGCCAAAGCAGAGCATGAATAAAATAAAGGGGATCTCGCTCCAGGTATAATAGCACAGTGTCAGAAAGCCTGTATTGGTCAGGCAGAGCGCATACAGCCATGCCTCCCTTTTAAAGCAGAGCCGCAGTACCACGAGCAGTAAAAAAACTGTGACCATAGCCACTATCTTCGATGCCAGATAGGCATTTGCTCCCGTGATCAGCATGATCCCTGCGATCATTACCGAATACAGGATCGGCCAGTTGGCAAACCAGGAACGGTATCCGGCAATGCCATCATACTGAAAGCCATTTCCCTGTACCAGGTTTTCTGCCTCCCTCATATATCCGGCAGAATCAGCCGAAATATAAATCCCATTCAGATATGCCCTTGCATAGATGCTGATACAGATCGCAGCGAATAGAAGAAGCAGAAAGCAGTCACTTCCATAGCTGTCAATCCATTTTTCAAAAGGAATCTTCTGAAATGCAGCACAGATCTGTTCTCTGCCGATCCATACCAGAGAAAGCCATGCGATAAGGAGCAGGATACAGACCGGAACAGAATAATAAAAAATATCTCCGTATGTAACATGTGTCTGCTCCGTCTGCAGAATACCAAGGGAAATGCCATAGGGCAACACTTCCTGCCCCTGCCATACAGCTTCTTCAAAAGGCAGCTCTCTGCCCCACCCTTCCGGAACCTGCATGAAATAGGGCTCTGCTCCCTCCGCCCGGATCGTCAGCTGATAGCTTTCTCCCTCTATAAAAGAAGCATTTCCCGGAAAGGTTCCCCACTTGCCTGCTGTAAAATCGGTAACAGGGCAGGATCCATTCAGAAGCACATCCTCTTCCTCATTCTTAAGTGTCAGCCTGAGCGTTCCACTGTCCTTTTCAGAGATATTGACAAGCAGCAGCTGAAAGCCACTGATGGAAAAGTCCTGCGCTGCCTTTAGTGTTATTGTCAGTGGTTCTCCATCCTCACAGACCACATAAACCGGATCAGGATCGATCGTTGGAAGTATTTCCGTACTGGCAATGCTGTTCTGTGCCGTATGGGTAAGTATCAGCATTACTCCCAGAAACACTATGATCCCGGCCATGCTCAAAGCTATCCTCTTAATCCATTTTTGATTCTTCATACATCTTCTCCGCAAGCTTTAATGCCAGTTCTACCACCAGATCAGAATTATAATGGCAGTGTTCTCCCCATCTTCCCAGGCCATATACCCCTTTTGTCCTGCAAAAGCCAAGGAGTCTGTCCATGATCTCCGGCTTCCCTACTGTGTTCAGTGGATAAGCATATTCGTTCATATAGGTAAATTCTGCCTCCTCCCGGTAAAGAGAAACCCGCTCCTTCCGTGTCTCCAGCCAGTACCCCCTGCTGCCCTGGCAGAAATTGTGTCTTACCAGAATACGGTGATAGGGCTTTTTCTCATCCGGAATATATAACCACTGGGCTTTTGTATCCAGCATTTCCCCGATGTATCTCGTTTCTATTGCACTGGATTTCAGCTTCTTTACAGAAGATACGATTTCCTGTGGCATTCCCTCTATCGTTTCAAAGCTTCTCCAGGGAATCGTCATGATAATATATTCCGCTTCCCATATACGTCCATCTGCAGCAGTCACAGTCTTTTTCTCCAGATCAATTCCTGTTACATCCACCTGATACAGTATATTTGATGCTATTTCCGCGGCCATACGGAGCCACAGCTCTCCATAGCCGTATTTTTCAGGATAATAAAAGCTTGCATGTCCCGGCTGCTTTCCATAAGCCCTGTGCTCCAGGCAGGAGCGCAGCGTATCTTCAAAGGATACATCCGGCAGCTTCTCGAGCCAGTAGGTTCCAAGCTCATCCAGCTCATCCGCAAACATTTTCCGGTTATAGGGAAGCATATACATTTCTGCAATCCTGTCACCCAGCTTCCAGATGATCCAGTCCTTAAATTTTCCAGGCTTCTGCTTTCCGCTGTTGCAGCCGCTTCTGGCAATGGACGACAATACCTCCACCTGTGAATCCACCGGAAGCTGCCAGATATTTGCTTCCAGGGGGTGTCCTACCTGCTGATCTCCGATCACGATCCTGCTGTCTCTTTCAAACAGCTTCCATTCCTCTTTTGGCATAAAACGGAACAGAAAAGTATTTACGGCAGGTCTTCTCACATCCAGGAAATGACCTCCGCCAATGTCAAAGGGACTGCCATCCACCATTACTGAGCGGCACAGTCCTCCTGCCTCCTGCTCCTTTTCAAGTACCAGAAAGGAATCCTCAGACAGCTCCTTTAACCGGTTGGCAAAGGTAAGTCCTGCCGGTCCGGCTCCTAAGATCAGATATTTTACTTTTTCCATATCATGCCCTCATTTTCTTTTAATTGGAATAGCAGCCTCAGAGCTTCTGTAACAGAGCTGCCCTTCAGACTGGATGCCGTACCCACATAATGGATCGGCACCTCCACGGTATTCAGGTTCCTGCAGTAAAAGCGCATCTCTGTCTGGTACATATGCCCGGTGGAAAGAAAATGAGAGAGCTCCAGCTTCTCCAGCACCTCTCTTTGGAATGCCTCGAATCCGCTTGTCATATCCTGCAGCCTCGTTCCAAGTACCAGATTGGAAAGAAAGGTCCCGCCAAAGCTTAATATTCTCCTGTATAATGGCTGCTCCCTCATGGAGCCGCCCTCCATAAACCGGGATCCCCAGACACAGTCATACCCTTCTTCCAGTCTGTCGAGAAACTGTGGTATTTCTGCCGGCAGATGACTTCCGCCGCCATCCATTTCCAGCACCTGTTCTGCCCCATCCTCAAGCGCCTGCCTAAAGCCCTCCAGATAGCAGCTGATCACCCCGGTGGATTCCTGGTAAAAGATACATTTTACCTTATCTGAAGCTTTTTCTCTTTCTCTTATGATCTCCTCGGTACGGTCTTTAGAATAGCTGTCAACTACCGGATAGATATACAGGTTATCGTAGGGCAGGGCAAGGATTTCATCCAGGATCTGTCCCATTGTGTTTTCTTCATTTGCAACCGGCATGACAATGATTGTCTTTTTCATTTGTCTGTTCCCATCTGTTTTTATTTTTCACTGCTGTATACAGCATGCTCCATCCTGCATGATCACGCCTTACTTCTCATCGGGATGACCACCCTGTCATAAAGCTTCACCACGTCATAATATATCTCCGGGCTTTTCAGAAACAGTGCCATTCTTGCCCGGTCACCCTTTGCCACATAGCTGCTCCTGTAGATCTCCCGGATCCTTTTCTTTTCTCCGGTCAGCATCTCTGCAATCCTCCTTGCCGACTCCTTCATGCCCCTTGTCTTAAAATCCAGGAAATAATAAAGCATCCGCTTGCAGAAATAATAATAAGACTTATCAGCCAGCTCTGTGAAGCCATGCTCTGCCAGATAGCTCTCCTGCTCCCTCCAGAAAGGGATCTCATCCTGGAAGCGGCGCTCGTGAAGTCTCTCATTCATGATGCTGCCCTGTCTGTCCACCATGTAATTATAATAAGGTGTATCAAGAAAGGCACAGCTTTCCGCCTGTACCAGAGCCATCGTGGTATACATGATGTCCTCGGATTTTCTTCCCTCCCTGAAGCTGATATTCTCTATGATATCCCTGCGGAAAAGCTTGCTCCAGACAGACGGATAGATGTGATACTGCTCCTGGTCGCAGATATACACCTCAAGTGCCCGGTTTCTGTCAAGCAGCATTACATTTCCTGTGGGATGGATCTTTTCAGCACCTTCTCCAACCTGTCTGTAGGTGCAGATCGCCACCGGTACCTGCAGATCCGTACAGGCTCTCAGCATTTCCTCGTACATATCCGGCTCCACCCAGTCATCACCATCCACATAGCCGATATAATCGCCCTTTGCGATCTTAACACCGGCATTCCTGGCAGCGGAGGGACCTCCATTTTCCTTGTGGATCACAGAAATACGGGGACACTCTGCCGCATATCTGTCACAGATCTGTCCCGTCCTGTCTGTAGATCCGTCATCCACTACAATGATCTCCAGTCTCTGGTAGGTCTGTGCGATCAGACTGTCCAGACATCTTGGCAGATATTTTTCTATATTGTAAGCCGTCACAATAACGGATATCAAAAGCTCGGACTGATACATTTATTCATCCTCCAGATTTCCCTCTGCATCAATACGGATCATATTTTCCGTATAAATATCCTGGCAATCCTGATTATTGAACCACCTCGCCGGTGCGAACACCATTTTTTCAGGGAAAGCATCCAGATAGGCTCCCCACCAGCTGAAGCTGGAATTGGCCACGATCTGATGCCTGCAGCTGCTCATCAGAAGCAGATCCAGATATCCCTTTTCTTCGCCGCTCCCCTCTATAACAAAAAAAGCCGGATCTCCCGGATAAAACCTTTGGACCCATTCCTTCACGTAAGGCGCATCATTACTGAACAGGAAAAATGTGGCATCAGGATGTATTTTTCTGATCTCTTCGATCGCTTTCCGGTAATAGGCGTCGGTACAGTTGCCCCCATAGATCGCACTGCCGCTGACATAATCTCCCCGTCTGAAATGCACACTGACGGATTCACAGCTCTCAATCTGATCAAGAACCGGTCCAAAGCCATCCTGCTTAAGGATCTTATACACCCTGTCCGTAAAGGTAAAGGCATTTCTCACCTTATCCTTCATATCTGCAAAATATTTCTCAGATTGAAAATAGCCGGTAAGATATGCCGGCTCCTTTTGCAATACCACCGGATCAAAATTGCAGCCATTCTCCTGGTATTCCAGACTTTTTCTCCCAAACAGCTTCCTCCGGATCCTGTCCACGGGTCTCATAAACCCGTCTGTTATGGTATTCAGTTCTTTACCTGTAGCCCTCTCATAATCAATGCCGAAGCACCACAGCATGATCGGTCTTGCATTCTCCCTGCCTGCATACTCCGTTACATCATCAAATTTCACTTCACGGCCCATTTCCTTCAGCTTCAGATACAATGCATACTGAAACATCTGATTCCCAAGGCCGCCTGTCATTCTGATTATGTTCATGATTCCTTACGCTCCTTCCGGTTCACCCTTCCCCTCGGATCGATCAGAACCATTCCATCTGTATAGATATCTGCACTTTCCACGTTGTTTTTCCATCGGTCAGGCGCTACCACGATCTTGTCCGGATTGGTATTCAGATAGGCGCTCCACCAGCTGAAGCTGGAATTACTGATAATACTGTGATCACATTTACTCATCAGCATCATATCCAGATATCCGGTATACTCTGTATTGCTCTCTACCAGGATAAATTTTTCCCTGAGTGCCGCCTTCTCTTCTTTACTCATTTCTTCGGTCTGCTGGCTTTCGATCAGGCCTTCTACCCAGTTTTTCACCCACTTTGGCTCATTACTGAAAATATAAAAGGTGGCATTCTTTACCTTATCCTGCATAAAGCGTACCGCACCCTCATAGTATTTCTCAGTACAGATCCCCTCATACAGCTCTTCATCCGTACGGGAATCACTGCGGTACATATGAAGACCGACAGAGCTTCCGCTCTTTATCCTCTGCAGATACTCCTCTGTAGCCATATACAGCTTTTCAGGCAGGTGCATTTCGTCCAGCTCAGGAAAAGTATAAAGCTTTTGGATGTCATCCCTGATATCGGCAAAGTAGCGTTCACTC
Source organism: Suilimivivens aceti (assembly GCF_025567405.1). Classification (NCBI taxonomy): domain Bacteria; kingdom Bacillati; phylum Bacillota; class Clostridia; order Lachnospirales; family Lachnospiraceae; genus Suilimivivens; species Suilimivivens aceti. Next base: position 254,131 of record NZ_JAOQKJ010000001.1, read on the forward strand.
TGAAAGGCTCCCTTTAAATACATATTATCAAAGGTGAGTACCTTCGGGTCAAAAAATCCCTGCTCTTCGTATTCAATTGCTCTTCGTCCAAGCAGCTTCCTCCGGATCCGGTTCTTCCATTTCATGGATCCGTCTGTAAAAGCCGTGATCTCATTCCAGTCAGCTCTTGGATAGGTGATTCCAAAGACCGCAAGCATGATCGGTCTTGCCCTCTCACCCCGGTATTCATTGATATCATCAAATTTTACTTCTTTTCCCATGGATCTCAGCTTCTCATAAAGAGCATACTGAAACATCTGGTTGCCAAGGCCCCCTGCCATTCTGATAATGATCATAAGCTGATACTTGCCTTCCTTCTTATATAAACCGGTGTGCCATAAAATCCTGGAACATGAGAATGTACCAGATCTGGATCCGCCATTCTCCCTTTTCTGTAAAGTCGCTCCAGATCTTTTTCACCACATCTGCATTCAGGATCCCCTGTTCACGGATCGTTTTCTCATTAAGAAGTGTCTCCGCCCAGTCACGAAGCTCTCCGCTTCTTAGCCACTTCTCCACCGGGATACTGAAGCCTTTCTTGGGACGCTCCATCATTTCCTCCGGCACATACCGGTAAAGTACATCACGGAGAACCAGCTTGCCACGCTTGCCTTCCCGGAGATAATCAATGGGAAGTGTCCAGGCAAATTCAACCACATCCCTGTCAAGCATCGGCACTCTTGTTTCCAGCGAAACAGCCATGGCCGTCCGGTCCACCTTCACCAGGATATCGTCAGGATGGTACATTTCCATATCCATCAGCATGATATTATGGTTTGTTTCCTCAAGAAAATGAGGATCATATTCACTGTATTTATAGCTGCAGTTCCCTTTCGTTAAGGAAATCTGCTTTGTCAGAGGATCTGTCTCATAGGAACAGATATAAAGATCAGAAGGTCCTTTCGCTCCAAGCAGTGTCCCCTTGATCCGGTAAATCGGTTTTTTCGCCAGCGGACTGTGGATAACCAGTTCACTGCAGGGCTTCCTGATAAAATAAGGCACACCCTTCATTTTATTCCAGATCCTCTCCACAGATGCATAGGAGGTATAGCCGCAGAACAGCTCGTCTCCGGCATCCCCGCTTAAGGATACCGTCACATGCTCCCTCGTCATCTTGCTTACCAGATACGTCGGGATCTGGGAGGAATCTGCGAAGGGCTCTCCAAACATTTCAGAAAGCTTAGGAACAACAGCCCTCGCATCTGCTTCTGTAATATAAAGCTCTGTATGCTCTGTTCCAAGATGCTGTGCGATCTCCTTGGCATAGGTGGCTTCATTATATCCCTCTTCATCCATGCCAATGGTAAAGCTCTTCACCTTTCCCTTATTCAGATCCTGCATCAGCGCCACGATCGTACTGGAGTCAATACCTGCTGACAGGAAGGCTCCTACCGGCACATCCGCCACCATCTGCTCAGCAATGGCCTCCTTTAACAGTCTCTCCAGCTCATCTGCAGCTTCCTTCCGGCTTCCTTTAAAGAGGTTTGCCTGCCCCTTCTTTGCTGCCTCTGCTACTGACCAGTAGGGCTTTACAGTAACATCATCCATGTTATTAAATGGCAATTTAATTTTCGCAAAGGTTCCTGCTTCCAGCTTATAGATCTTTTCATAAATGGAATAAGGAGCCGGAATATAACCATGGATAAAGTACAGTTCAAGCACCTCCCGGTTGATCGGATTGTCAAAGCCATCCAGTACAGAAATACATCCTATATCAGAGGCAAACACAAAGCTTCTGCCTACCATACCGTAGTATAAGGGCTTTTCTCCTATGCGGTCACGCATCAGATACAGGCACTGCTCTTTCCTGTCATACAGACAGATGGCAAACATTCCCTTACAGAATGCAAGGGTCTCTTCTATCCCATAGGCTTCAAAGGACTCCAGAAGTACCTCTGTATCAGAGGTGCCACGGAATGCACTGACCTTTCCCTCGGAAAGCAATCTGTCAGAAAGCTTCTTATAGTTATAAATCTCTCCATTATAAGTAATGACATATCTTCCGCTGTGTGAGGTCATGGGCTGTGCCCCATTCTCAGACAGATCCACGATGGAAAGTCTTCTGTGCCCCAGTGTTACCTGACCATCCTCAGAGAAATAGCTTCCTCCTGCATCCGGTCCCCGATGCAGCATCCGCGCCTTCATCTTCTCTATATTTCTTTTTCTGTCTCCATCAAAGCTGCAAAATCCTGCAATTCCGCACATGAAGTCCTCCTCCAGTCTTTTCTATAGTGTCATTTCCCCAGTTTTGTCAGGGAATACAGGTAATTCTCCCACTCACCATAAACCACCTCCGGTTTAAAAATAGCAGCTGCTTTTGCAGCATTCTCACCGATTTCATCGGCTATCTGCAAGTGGTTTAGCAAATATTGCATCTTTTCCTGCAATTTCTGTGTATCACCAACCGGAATCAAATATCCGTTTTTTCCGTCTTCGATCAGCTCCGCCGGACCACCGCAGGGGCAGTCTGTAGAGATCACTGTAAGTCCCAGAAGCATGGCTTCGATCAAAGTATTAGGGGCGCCTTCAGAATTAGAAGGAAGGACGAAGAGTCTCGCCCTTTCAATAACACCTGCTACGTCACTGGTTGCTCCCATCATAAAAGCCTGCTTTTCCAGTAAAAGCTCAAGGATCAGGTGCTGAAGCCTTTCTTTCTGATCCCCTTCACCATAGATCTTAAGACTGTAATCCGGAAATTCCCCGGCAATCCCAGCAAATGCCCGGATCAGCAACTCATGATTCTTATTTTCATCCACCCTGCCTACTGCCACGATGGTCTTTTCCCTTTCTCCCCGGTAAGGCTGTCTGAAAAAAGCCTTGTTGATCGGGTTTTTAAGGATCACTGCCTTTTTCTGCACCTTCTCTGGAAAGAAGGAAAAGCACTGTCTGGTCTGCAGGATCACGCCATCTGCTGACGCAAACAAATGTCTTGCCATAAACCGCATCCAACCATTGTAATATTCAAGTGCAGGCTCTGCCCGGACAGATACCGCTACCGGGATATGGAGGAACCGGCTTGTCAGGATCGCCATCATATTATTCTTTCCGATAAAGGAGAGGATCACATCCGGCCTTTCTGTCTTCCAGATCATACGCAGCTTCCCGAAGCGGCGTCCAAAGTTCACAATGCGGCTTCCCGTGATTTCCTCTTCTGTGATATCTGAGATCACACGCTTTACACCATCTGGAAGCGGATATTCATTTTCTTTTTTATACTGGGTCACCATGGTGACCTCATGGCCCTTTTCTGTCAGATCTGCAGCCAGATTCACCAGTACCCGCTCTGCGCCGCCCTTTGTCAGCGCCCCTATCAGCATTGCCACATGCATGGATCCACAGCTCCCTTATTTCATATAGGTCTGATACCACTGCTGGAAGGTGAAGAAGGACCAGGTCAGCTTGGAATAATTCTCTCCGGTAGCCGGTCCCTTATCTCCGGTCTTCATATAGCCTTCTATCATATCGGCGGTAAAATCAGCATCAAAGATTCTCTGCTTCTTTAAGTATTCCCTGCTGCACATATCTGTAAGCTGTTCCCTTAAAGGTCCTCTCAGCCACTGATCCATTGGCACGCCAAAGCCAACCTTTGGTCTGTCAAGAAGCTCTCTTTTAATATAATCATAGGCAATATCCTTCAGGATCCGCTTTTTATTCCCCTTATCATACTTCAGGGAATGATCCATCCGGAAGGAATACTCCATGACTTCCTTATCCAGGATCGGGCATCTTGCTTCCAGGGAATATTTCATGGATGCACGGTCTACCTTGCAGAGAATATCACCCGGCAGATAGGTATCCATGTCCAGAAGCATCCGGCGGATCTGCCAGTCTGATACCCCATATTCACTTTCTATTTCAAAATGACAGGGCTGTCCTTCGCCGAGCACCATTTTTTGTGCTCTTGTCACATAATTTCCTGCGCCAAACTGGGTTTTACTTTCTTTACCACGGTTTCCGGCAATTACTCTTACCCGGAAAGGCAGCTTTCCTTCCAGTCCTGCCTGCTTTAGGCCTGGCAGATTACATATCCCGTGCACCATACCGCCAAGCATATCCAGTCTCTGTGCCTGTCTGACATTTTCATAAATATTATAGCCACAGAAAAACTCATCGCCGCCATCCCCGGAAAGCGCAACCGTCACCTGCTCTCTGGCAAGCTTTGACACCAGCATGGTTGCAATCTGGGAAGAATCCGCAAAGGGTTCATCATAATACTTCGGGATACTCTCCACCAGTTTGAACATTTCCGCTTCATCTATGATCAGCTCAGTATGCTTTGTGCCCAGATGTTCTGCCACTGCTCTGGCATATCCTGCTTCATTATATCTCTCTTCATGGAAACCGATGGAAAAGGTCTTAACCGGCTCACTGCTTGCTTCCTGTGCCATAGCTGTCATCAGGGAAGAATCATAACCGCCGCTTAAAAAGGCTCCCAGCGGAACATCTGCGATCATACGGCTTTTCACAGCCTTCTGCAGCAATGCCTTTAATTCACTCTTTGCCTGCTCATAATCCGTCACAGGATTCTTTCTCATCTCATGATAGACATTCTTAATATCCCAGTATTTCCAGGTTTTTACCTCTCCATAATGGAACTGCAGGATACCGCCCGGCTCCAGCTTGTAAACCTGTTCAAAAATGCTGTCCGGTGCATTGATATACTGCTGGAAAAGGTACCTTGACAGTACATCCTTCCGGATCCTTTTCTGAAAGCCCTCTCTTGCCATCAGCGGCTTTAACTCTGAACCAAAGATAAGATTCCCGTCTGAAAGCTCATAATACAATGGCTTCTTGCCAATTCTGTCCCTTACCAGATAAACGGTATCATCTTCTCTGTCAAAAATGCAGATGGCAAACATGCCATTCAGCCTGCTGATACAGTCAATGCCCCATTTCAGGTAGGCTGCTATGATCACTTCCGTGTCGCAGGTAGAACGGAAAGGATAATCCTTAAGTTCCTCCTTCAGCTCCTGAAAATTATAGATTTCTCCATTGTAGACTACACTGATGCGGCCATTTGCCGAATGCATGGGCTGGTGCCCCAAAGGAGACAGATCCATAATGGAAAGTCTTCTCTGTGCCAGACCCACCTGGTAACCGTTTCGGATGGGATAAATCTCTTCTCCGCTGTCATCCGGTCCTCTGTGGATCATCGTATCATTCATGATCTTCAGCTGTTCCCGTGTAATATTCTGTTTGGATACAAATCCGCATATTCCACACATATGATCCTGCTCCTGTCTGTTCTACTCAAGTACTTCCTCTATATATTCTTTCCATTGCTGCAGAATAGCCTGTCCATTGATCCTTTCTCTGATGTGGAGCGCTTCTCCCGCCAATCCTTCTCTTAATTCTTCATCCTCGATCAGACGGTTGATGTTTTCTGTCATGGCCTTCTCATCTCCGACCGGGATCAGGATACCATTGACCCCATTCTCGATCACAGTAGCAGGGCCGCCGCAGGGACAATCGGTCGCTACAACCGGCATGCCGAGGGTCATAGCCTCCAGCAGGGCATTGGGCATGCCCTCATAATCAGAAGAAAAGGCATAGATCTCTGCCTTTGGCAGCTCCCTCTGCAATTCATCGCTGCCGCCCATCAGAATCATATACTCTTCTGCATGATTCTGACGGATGATCTCCTCCAGCTTTTCCCTGGTGCCATCCCCGGAATCCGGTCCATACAGCTTCAGTATATAATCCGGATGCTTCTCATGAACCTTGATAAATGCCCTGAAAAGCATGGCCTGATTCTTAAAATCAACCAGTCGCCCAGACTGTACAACCACTTTCTCCTTCTGCTGCGGTATTTCTGCCTGTAGATATTTATCATTGACAGGATTCAGAATGATCCTGGATCTTTTCTGAAGGGATTTTGGGAAATAACTCATCTGTTCTGCTGTCTGGAACACACAGCCCTTTGCCAGCCGGTATAATGTCGGCATCAAAAGCTTGTCTGCCCAGGTATTATAATAGGATTTCGGATCCTGGCGCACTGCCGGGATCACCGGTACATGCGTGCCTATGGCTGATACAAGTGCCCTGTAGTTCGGTCTTCTGGTAAAGGAGATCACCACGTCCGGCTTTTCCTCTCTGATCAGTCTGTGAAGATAGGAAAAGCGCAGATAGATCTTGGTTATCCTGCTCTTTTCCTCATCCTCTGGCCGAAGTCCGACTGATATCCGCCTTACTTTGGGATCCAGCGCAAATTCCACTTCTCCCTGCCATTCCGTGGCAGCGATCACTTCATAATCCTCCTGAACCAGCTGGTTCACCAGGTTGGATACGACACGCTCTGCGCCGCCCTGCTCAAAGCAGTTTAAATGAAATAGAAGTTTTCTCATAATGCTCCCGTTTTTCCACAATCTTTCTGCTCATTTTATCACATCTGACAATCTCTCACAAGTCTGCGGAGTGATCCCTGCCCTGTCACTCATTGCTCAGGATCACGTCAGATATATTCAAAAATTCCCTGTATTGCATCAGATACATTCATCAGTTCTGATAACGGTATCCTGGCCACTTTTTTGTACCCACGCACAGCCAAATCTAATAGAGCTATCTTCTCACACTGAATATAACCTTCCACTTCCTGCACGGATGTCCATATATGAAGAGGGCCTTCCTTTGAATCACGGATAATTGGACATCCTATTACCTCGCCACTTGTATTAAAGAAATCTTTACTGACAACCAGCACAGGATGCTTTATTTTCTCAACCTTAATAATATCCCCCTGATGCACACTCCCCATTACCACACCTCTCTGCCAACGGGCTCTCCAAAATCATATTCCCCATCAAGCATTAACCTGCCATTATATTCAGATGCTCTTTCTTCCAATGTTTTATGCCTAAAGGGTTTTGCCAAAGTAATTACTCCATCTGTCACTGTCACATCTAGCATTTCATTTAATGTGATTCCCGCACTCTTCAAAATTTCCTTAGGCAATCTGATTCCCTGACTATTTCCCCATTCTTTTACCTGTGCCTGCATTTGACCACCTCACCTCTTATATCTGTATATACATAGTATACACATTTAATAATAAATTATCAATGATTTATTCTTCAGCCAGCTTCAGAAACTGCTCCAGATATTTCTCATAGGTAAAATCTCCTGCCCGCCTGGCAGCCGTCTGGCGGTAGCTTTGCAGCAGCTTCTCATCCTGCAAAAGCCTTATCACAGTATCTGCAAGATTTCTCTCTTCCTCCGTGATATCTGCCGGATCCAGATTCTCCTCCTTCTGCATTTCCGGTACCACGATTCCATAATCTCCATATATAACAGGTGTTTCTTTTTCTTTCTGTTTCTCTGTAAACTGATCATTCAGAGAAGCAGTGTCTCCATTCCTTACGAGGATCTCTGCAGGACCCGTCAGACAGTTGGTGCTGACAGGTGCCAAGGAAAGAGTCATGGCCTCTACCAGTGCATTAGGAAATCCTTCGTTGGCAGAGGTAAGCAGATATACTTCCCCGTATTTCAGAAGTGCGTAAGGATCCCTCCGCATGCAGGCAAAATAAATTGCATCTGTTATTTTAAGCTGTTCTGCCAGTGTTTTATACTTTTGGAAGGTACCGGCTCCCATCAGGATCAGTCTTGCTTCCGGTATTTGATCGTGCACCAGCTTAAAGGCCTTGATCATATGCCAGAAACCTTTCATGGGATCGTCTCTTCCCATGGATACCAGATAGCGGAGCTGCCCAGGTTCCTGCTGTAGGCTTCCTGCCTCTTTCAATTCTTCTGCAAAAGGAAGCGGCGGATCTGATGCGGCTGCCTCCTTCCGGATCGTATCCGCATCATAGAGATTATACAGCACCGCTGTATTATTAAATTTATATTTAATTTTTACAGATTTCTCAATATCTCTGGAGCAGCATACGATCAGGTCTGCCTTTTTCACCAGAAGACGCATCTTAGTCTCTTCTTCTACATCGGTGTAGTTCCGAAGTCCAAGCCAGACCTTCTCCTTACCCGTCTTGGAAAAGGCGTTGACCATATTGGCTGTCGGTCCGAAGCTGTAGGCGATCTCGGGCTGCATTTCCTTCTTCAGCTCACGCACTTTCCGGGATCTTCTGATAATATTCAGGATCTTCTGCAGCTTTCCCTTACGGACACCCATCTGGATATCAATAATGGAAAGTCCTTCCACATCATAGGCGATATTGGCAGAATCAAAGATTACAATGGTGACATCAAAATAGGGTTCCAGCAGTCTCGCCGTAGTGACACACACCCTTTCAAAACCGCCCTGATGAAGCATGGGACTGATCAGCATCAATTTTCTTTTACTCATTTTCCCACCTTCCGCTTTCATAAAAGCGCATCATCCTTTCTGCCTGAGCCTGCACATCAAAGCCGGCTGCCGCCATTTTTGCAGCGTATTTTTCCCTGTTCTCCTGTTTGGACACTAAAGCATCCATCCGCCGCTGCAATACCTCTGCCCAGACCTTCGGCTCTTTCTCTATGCTCATCGTTTCTACCAGCTCTGTTGCTATCACTTCCCGGCAGATCGTATCGCTCATCAGACACGGCAGACCGCTTGCCTGCGCTTCCACGATGGTTCCTGGCATACCCTCATACCGGGACGGATATACGAAATAGTCCATAGCCTGATAATAATCGGCGATATTCTTATGATTTCCAAGAAAATGTACCCTGTCTGCCACGCCAAGCTCTTCTGCCAGCTTTCTGGTATCCTCCATGAGAGGTCCTTCTCCCAGTAAAATCAAATGATAATTCTGATCAGCTCCGTTCTCTGCTGTGCTGCCACCTGCTCCAGCACTCATCCGGCACAGCTTCGCAAACACCCGGAGCAGGTATTCATGGTTTTTGGCATAGTGGAATCTTCCCACATGCCCGATGATAATGGCATCTGTAAGCCCAAGCTCCTCACGCATCTTTTTCCGTTTTTCTGGGTCAAAGGTAAACCCTGCACAGTCGATCGCATTAGGGATAAAGATCGTCTTTCCTTCCCGGACTGCTTTTTCGCCGTAAACAGAAATCCCAGCGAGTTCAGAACAGGTGAAGAGATAATCTGCCTTATCTGCCAGATTTCTCCGAAGGAACCGTGTCATGGTACCTTTAAGCCCCTTATCCACTCCGGCACTTCTCGCGTGGGCTGCGGTTTTCTTTACGCCTGCTTTCTTTGCGATTGGAAGATAGATGGCCGCTGTGCTCGTCATATGTCCCTGTACCAGAGCAAATTCATGATGCTCCTGAAAGAATTCCTTCAGTGCTTTCCGATAAGAAAAATAGTTATAGATACGAAAACGGGGAACCCGGAAAATACGTCCTCCTAGTTCCCTGATCTCCTTTTCATAAAAGCCTTCTTCTCCGGAATGCACCAGAAAATCAAATTGTACACGATTTCGGTCTGTATGACGGTACAGATCCATGATCCTGCTCTCTGCTCCACCAAGGTTGGTATTGCCAAGTACATGGAGTACCCGTACTGCTTCTCCCATGCTTTCTATCCTTTCTCTTTTCAGTGATGCAGCCTCACAAGCAAAAACTTCGCCCTAGCCATCAGATATTCCCGGATCCGCCCGGGAAAACCTCGTTTCACAGCCGGCACCTTCCGGTATTCCTCATAGCTGATCCATGTGACACCTTCTGCCTGGAATCTCTTCTCATAGCCTGCCAGCTCTTCTTCCTGTATGGTTCCGGTATGAACCACCATGGTGGAATATCCTTTTTTCTTTTTCAGGGTATCAGAAAGCCGGAAGGAAATGGGATAAAAGGTCAGTCCCTGCCAGAGATAAGGCTGTTCTCCAAAGCCATCTGTCAGTGCCTGAAAGCCATTTTCTTTCAATGCCCGCAGTGTATTCCTGTCATAGGAATGAGCCGGTGCCATGAACAGATCGGTACGCACACCATGCTCTTCGAGGATCTGCTTTCCCCTCGCGATCATCTCTTTCTGCTCTTCATAAGGCTTTCCCGCATATTCAGAAAAGTCATTTAAAGGAAACAGGCCGCCTTTCTTTGTACTGTATACATGGTTCATGCCATGAAGAGCCACAGACCAGCCTTCTTCCTGAAGACCTCGGATATAAGCATAAAAATCCGCCGGTGCGTCCTTTCTGCTTTCGCTGCTGCCCCTCAGGTTCTCGTCCCGGTTGTCCGGAACAACCCCTATAAGCGGTTTCACCTGATACTGATCCAGCAGCGCCTTAAACCTAAAAAAGCGCTGCCAGTCCATATCAGGTGTAATGTCATCTAATCTTACTGCGATTTTCATAAATTTTCCTTATACCAGTTGATTGCCAGGTGGATTCCCTTGGCAAAATCATATTCCGGATCATAATGAAGCAGCTCTCTTGCCTTGCTGATATCTGCATTGGAATCCCGGATATCACCTGCCCGGTCTGGTCCGAAGTTCGGTTCAACCTGTTTGCCAAGTGCATCACATAGCTGATGGTAAACATCGATCAGATACTCTCTGCCGCCGGCACCGATATTGAAAGCCTCTCCTGCTGCCTCTGAACCTGCCAGACAGGCCTTCAGGTTAGCTTCGATCACGTTGTCAACATAAGTAAAGTCACGGGACTGTCTACCATCACCGTTGATCGTGGGAACCTCGCCGTTCATCAGCTGCTTGATGAACTTCGGGATGACAGCGGCATACATGCCGTTAGGATCCTGCCTGCGTCCAAATACATTGAAGTAACGCATGCCATAGGTATCCAGTCCATAGAGAACCTTATACAGTCTTCCGTATTCCTCATCCACCCTTTTGGTCAGTGCATAGGGAGAAAGAAGCTTACCCTCGTGCCCTTCCTTCTTGGGAAGCACCGGATGATCTCCGTAAACAGAGGAACTGGAAGCATATACAAACTTCTTTACTCCATTCTGTCTGGAGGCCTCCATCATGTTTAAGGTACCACGGATATTGATCTCCTCATAAAGAAGCGGCATTTCAATACTTCTCGGAACGCTGCCCCAGGCTGCCTGGTTCAGTACATAGGTCACACCCTCTGTCGCCTTCATGCAGGTTTCCAGCTCCCGGATGTCTCCTTTGATAAAGGTGAACTTCGGATTCTCCATAAAAGGCTCTATATTTTCCAGCTTTCCGGTGGAAAGATTGTCAAGGCATCTTACTGTATATCCCAGCTCCAGAATCGCCTCACACAGGTTGGAGCCGATAAAACCGGCACCACCTGTCACAAGAAAAACCGCATCTTTGTCAAATTTCAGTTCTCGAAAACTCATATTCGTCCTCTTTTCTGTCTCTTACAGTCTCCAGTAAATATAATCATCTGTCAGATATTCTTTTCTGTCATAGATTCCCTTGATATCACTGAATACCTTCTTGTGATGTGCCGGATTAAAGAAGCTGCTGATCGTCTTCTTATCCAGGGAAAGGAACTGTTTATGGGCAACTGCCACGACCACAGCATCCATATTCTTCACATCATCCATGGTATTGAAGGTAATGCCATACAGACGCTTTGCCTCATCTGCATCTGCTGCAGGATCTACGACAACAGGGGTAATTCCATACTCCTGCAGTTCTTTATAAATATCAATCACCTTGGTATTTCTCGTATCCGGACAGTTCTCCTTGAAGGTAAATCCAAGGATAGCCACCTTGGCTCCCTTAACCGGGATGTCTGCCTTAATCAGGTTCTTTACCAGTGATTCTGCCACATATTTACCCATATCATCATTGATCCGGCGTCCGGACAGGATGATCTGGGAATGGTATCCAAGCTCCTCAGCCTTATAGGTCAGATAGTAGGGATCTACGCCGATGCAGTGTCCACCTACAAGACCCGGCTGGAACTTCAGGAAGTTCCACTTGGTTCCTGCTGCTTCCAGTACAGACTTGGTATCAATTCCCATCTTATTAAAGATAATGGAAAGCTCATTCATGAAAGCGATATTGATATCTCTCTGGCTGTTCTCAATGACCTTTGCAGCCTCTGCTACCTTGATGGATTCCGCACGGTGTACGCCAGCTTCTACAACAAGCTCATATACCTTGGCAACAGTATCCAGTGTTTCTTCATCCATACCGGATACGATCTTGGTGATGGTCTCCAGCCTGTGTACCTTGTCACCGGGATTGATACGCTCCGGTGAATAACCGATTTTGAAATCTACGCCGCACTTAAGGCCGGATTCCTTCTCAAGGATCGGCACGCAGATATCCTCGGTAACACCAGGATATACCGTAGATTCAAATACTACTACAGAGCCCTTCTGCAGATTCTGTCCAAGGATCCTGCTGGCTCCTTCTACCGGTGTCAGATCCGGTGTATGATCGGGGTTGACCGGTGTGGGAACGGCTACAATATGGAACTTTGCTTCCTTCAGTTTGGAAGGATCTGCCGTAAATTCCACGGTTGTGTTTTTGATCACCTCACCGCCCACTTCGTTGGTAGGATCCACGCCCGCCTTGTATAATTCGATCTTCTTTTCATTCAGGTCAAAGCCTACTACCTTGATCTTTCTGGCAAAAGCCACGGCAATGGGCATTCCCACATAGCCAAGTCCAACAAGGGAAAGCTTTTCTTCCCCACTTAACAGCTTTTCATATAAATCCATTTATTTCACCCTTACCCTTTCAAGTTCTTTTTCATAAGCAGCAAGCACAAGCTGTCTGTCAAAATGTGCCGCCACAAAATTTCTTGCCTCTTTTCCCATTTCTTTTCTCTCAGCTTCTGTCAGGGAAAGTATCTTTTCAACTGCTTTCACCAGAGCATCTGTATCTTCTTTATCAAATGAGAATCCGGTTTTTCCCTCTATAAATGTTTCCTTACATCCATTCACATTTGTTGCAAGGACAGGCCTTCCACAGGCTGCCGCCTCGAGCAGTACATTGGAAAGGCCCTCATGGTATGAGGGATGTATGATCACATGGCTTTCCGACATCACCTTTTCCACATAATCAATATGTCCAAGGTAGGTTATGATCCCGCTTTCGCAAAGCTTATGTATCAGCGGTTCATACTGATCTCTTGTCTCTTCCTCATATTCCCCTGCAAGAACAAACTGCACGCTCTTCTCTGGCAGCCTTGTTCTTATTTTTTCTGCTGCATTCAGAAATTCCATGATCCCTTTATCCTTCATGATCCTGATAACGGCAAGAAAACAGATCCCATTTTCTTCTGATGGATATTCCCGGAACGGATGCTCCGCAAGATTAACACCTGATCCCGGCAACAGCGCAGAATTATCCTTGGCTACACCATGTCCCTGCATGAAGATCCGGTTCCTTTCATTCTGAAAAAAGACCCTTTGCGCTTTCCCTGCTGCCCATCTGTATAAAATAAGGAGCACCCTGCTTAACAGACCTTTATTTTCAATGGCTGTCCCAAGTCCGGTGATATTCATCACATAAGGGATCTTGTAAAGCCTGCATGCCAGACCGCCATAAATATTGGGCTTGATCGTATAGGTCAGCACCAGATCCGGCTTTTCCTTCTTCAGAAGCCTCCTGTAGGAAAGAAACAGCTTCAGATCATGGACAGGATTGCTGCCTCTGCGTTCCAGACGGACATACTCCATCCTGCATCCCAGCTTCCCGATCTTACGGCAGTTTTCATCCTGTGGGACCGCTACAGCTACTTCATGTCCCTCCTCAAGAAATTTCAGAAGCAGCTCTTTCCGGAACAGATATAACCCATTGGCATAATTGGTCAGAATCAGTATCTTCATAATAATGTATCTTCCAGCTCTTTCAGTGTCCTGATCACGACACTGTCATACATCATCATAACTACATTCTCCTCATAATCTCCAATATTTTCCTCATTAACAATACCCTTACTATTATTATCAATCAATCTCGGAAAGTCAACCCCTGCGCCATACGCATGCAGATAGGCACCCCCAAATCTCGGGTTGATCTCTGACAGATAATACTGACCATCCTGATAAAAGAGATCCATATCAAGCGGTCCGTTGAACTCCAGTACCTCTATCACCGTTTTTACAAACGCAAACAGCTTCTCATCCTTAAAGGAGATCGTCTTATTTGCTCCTCCGATCGTTGTGGAGATCTTCTTCTTCGAGAAAATCGCAACCGGCTTATGACTGATCGTATCCACATACACATCTGCATCCATATCCTCACCTGTCATCAGCTCCTGGATGATCAGCGATGGATCCTCTTCTGTCACTTCCTCCAGCATTTCCAGTGTTTCTATTTTTCTTGCTCCTACACTTCCGCTTCCTGTTCTTGGCTTCACGAAAACAGGAAGTGCGATTTCCCCATTGTCATAAGCTTCCTTAAACTCGCCAAATGTTCCATAGGTCATTACTGTTTTAATCTGTTTTTCCTGCAGATACCGGAACATCTGATACTTATCGAAGCATTTTTTTGCTGTGTCATAATATGGAGCAAGCACCATAACTCCAAGCGCCTCAAGCTCATCTCTGTGTTCTGCAAGGAGCATGATCTCCGGATCAATAAGTGTCGTGACTGCATCTATATTTTCCTTTTTACAGATAGTCAGTATTTCCGGTATATATCCAGGATCATTGATGAGCGGCACCTGATAACAGGCATCTGCGAAAGCAAATGCCGGGGCAAACGTGCTGTGATCTGTCGCCACGATCTTTAGCCCGTCACCCAGCGTTTTCCGGAAATCCTTCAATAATTCGCATCTTCTTCCCACACTGCAAAATAATAAATTCATCTCTGATCACTCCTTATTTTCCGGTTTTGTTCCGGTAAATGCTTCCATGGTCGCATCTGTTCCACTATTGACCCCCTGATGTCTGAAAACAACTGCAACCGATAAAAACAATATTTTCAGATCCAGCCAGAAGGACAGATGCTCTACATAATATACATCCTTTTCAAATTTATCTTCCCAGCTTATCGTATTCCTTCCATTTACCTGTGCCCAGCCGGTAAGTCCCGGTGTCACATCATGCCGGTGTCTCTGAAATTCATTATAAAGCGGAAGATATTTTACCAGTAACGGTCTTGGTCCAACCAGACTCATATCTCCCTTTAAAATATTAAAAAGTTCGGGGAGCTCATCCAGACTGGTTGCCCGGAGAGTTTTTCCAAAAGAAGTAAGTCTCACCTCATCCGGCAGCAGATTCCCATTTCCATCTCTCGCATCCGTCATGGTACGAAACTTATATAATTTGAAAATCTTTTCATTTTTTCCAGGTCTGTCCTGTTTAAACAATACAGGTGTTCCAAGCTTACTGCGGACAAGAACCCACAATACCAGATATACAGGGGAAAGCAGAACAATACCAGTCCCGGACAGCAAAACATCAAGTATACGTTTTATATAATTACGGTACAGTCTGTTCATCATTTTCCGAAGCATCCTCTGACGATCCGGATGATACGATCCATATCTTCATCCGTGTTCTTGATATCACTTGGCAGACAGAAGCCTCTGTCAAAGATATCCGCAGCTACGCTGCAGCCATCCTTTTCGGTGACATAATCATATTCTGCAAAGACCGGCTGTAAATGCATGGGCTTCCAGATCGGCCTTGATTCAATATTCTCTGCTGCCAGCGCATCCATGATCTGATCCGGTGTTACACTGCATCCCTTTTCAATGGTCACACAGGAAAGCCAGCAGTTGGCATCTCCCTTTTCATTCATGGGGTTCATGGTAAGCTCCGGAATATCCGCAAAGGCTTCCTTATAAGCCGCATAGATCTTCTTTTTCAGTGCCTTATGCTCTTCCAGATGCAGGAGCTGGCCTCTGCCGATCCCTGCAGTGATATTGCTCATGCGATAATTGTATCCGATCTGGGAATGCTGATAGTATCTGGCAGGATCTCTTGCCTGGGTGGCCAGGAAGGTAGCCTTCTTCGTGATCGCTTCCTCATCTGATACCAGCATGCCGCCGCCGGATGTGGTGATGATCTTATTGCCGTTAAAGGAATAAATACCGATCTTTCCGAAGGTTCCGGTCTGCTTTCCTTCATAGGTACTGCTTAAGGACTCTGCCGCATCTTCTACAAGAGGTACCTGATAGCGGTTACAGATCTCCATGATCTCGGAAAGCTTTGCCGGTGTACCATAAAGATGTACCACGATCACAGCCTTGGGCCTTCCATAGGTCTTAAAGGCCTTTTCCAGTGCTGCCGGTGACATATTCCAGGTATCCTCTTCACTGTCGATAAAGATGGGTGCTGCCTTTTCATAAACGATAGGGTTACAGGTTGCACTGAAGGTCAGTGTTGGTGCAAACACAAAATCTCCCTCACCAACCCCAAGGATACGGAGCGCCAGATGAATGGCTGCTGTCCCTGCACTCAGGGCAGAGGCATGGGCTGCTCCGGTATAAGCCTCCATCTCTTTTTCAAAGGCATTTACATTGGGGCCAAGGGGCGCTACCCAGTTGGTATCGAAGGCCTCCTGAATAAATTTCTGTTCTTCTCCATGCATGGTAGGACTGGATAAATAGATCTTCTTGTTCTCCATCAGTTTCCGCTTCCTTTCTTTGCATCTTCCTTTTTAAAATGATAGGTCGG
This sequence comes from Suilimivivens aceti, assembly GCF_025567405.1. Lineage (NCBI taxonomy): Bacteria > Bacillati > Bacillota > Clostridia > Lachnospirales > Lachnospiraceae > Suilimivivens > Suilimivivens aceti. The sequence goes on from NZ_JAOQKJ010000001.1 coordinate 270,631, forward strand.
TACGATCTGCTGTACCATTTCCCTGATATCCTGGTCTTCACTGACAGAAGCATCCTTCAAATGCTTAAGCTGTACAAAGAACTCCTCTTCGTTGATTTCAATAGGCTTACCAATATGGATCAGCTTATTGGAGGTCTCCTTCATGCCCTCTTCTGCCATCAGAAGCTCTTCATAGAGCTTCTCTCCTGGACGAAGTCCTGTAAATTCAATCTTGATATCCTCATCCACACGGTATCCGGAGAGCCGGATCAGGTTCTTTGCCAGATCCAGGATCTTCACCGGCTTTCCCATATCAAGAACAAAGATCTCACCGCCCTTTGCAAAGGCTCCTGCCTGCAGTACCAGGGAAACTGCTTCCGGGATCGTCATAAAGTAGCGGATGATATTGGGGTCTGTTACCGTAACAGGTCCTCCTGCCGCAATCTGCTTCTTAAACAGCGGAATCACACTGCCGTTGCTTCCAAGAACATTGCCGAAGCGAACCGCTACAAATTCCGTATCATAGTGCCGGTTAAAGGTCTGGATGATCATTTCACAGATTCTCTTGCTGGCTCCCATGATATTCGTGGGATTGACCGCCTTGTCTGTAGAGATCATGACAAATCTCCTGACACCGTTCATGGCTGCCGCCTGTGCTGTTTTAAAGGTGCCAAATACGTTATTCTTAATGGCCTCGTTGGGGCTTGTCTCCATCAGAGGCACGTGCTTATGTGCTGCTGCATGATATACGATCTCCGGCTTATAATGCTCAAAGATCCAGTTCATCCGGTTGGTATTGCGCACGGAGGCAATGAGCACCACCAGGTTTAAATCCGGGTAGGTACCAAGAAGCTCCTGCTGGATATCATAGGCACTGTTCTCGTAAATATCCACGATGATCAGCATGGAAGGATTATGGCTTGCGATCTGTCTGCAGATCTCACTGCCGATCGAGCCGCCGCCCCCGGTAACAAGGATCCTCTTTCCCTGAACATATCCAAGGATCGAGTTCAGATCTACCTCAATGGGATCTCTTCCAAGCAGATCCTCTACCTCTACGTCCCGCAGCTTGCTGACACTGACTTCTCCGTTTACAAGCTGGTACATGCCGGGCAGAGAACGGAGCTTACAGTTTGTCTCCTTACAGATATCCAGGATTTCAGAGAGCTCTTTCCTGGAAATAGAGGGCATAGCCACGATGATCTCATCAATATTATAAATATCGGCACACTCCATGATTCTGTCCCGGCCGCCGACGACCTTGATACCCTGGATAAACCGTCCCCATTTTCCCTTGTCATCATCAATGATACAACGGATGACCATGGTGGAAAAGTTGCTGTTTACAATTTCCTTAATAATGGCATTTCCGGCTTCTCCGGCACCGATCACCATAACGGCAATGCTGTTGTTCTTATTCTGCTGCTTATGCTTCAGGCTTCGTAAAAACCGATAGGAAAACCGGCTGACAAAGATGAAGCTGATAAGCAGGAACATATACAGGAAATAATAGCTGGAAGGAACCGCCTGCTCTCCCTTTATCCTGAAGAACTGGATGCCGATGCTGTAACAGATCGTAGAAAGCATGCTGGCGATCACCAGGTTCTGGAGCTCTGTTTCTCCGGCAAATACCCACATGCTGGAGTACATCCGGAACAGATACAGGATCAGAATCGTGATCAGTACATTCAGTGGCAGGAACCGGTTGACCGGTGCCAGGAAATGTCCCGGGATCTCTGTCAGTTCAAAATTATAACGGATCAGGATCGCCAGATAGCTGCAGGCAATGACACTGATAATATCGTAGATCAGCAGAAAGGTTCTTCTATATAATTTTTTGACGTTAAAAACTTTTTTATCCTTTTTCATATCCTTTTCACGATAAACCTTCACTTCCGGTTATTTGGCAGCCTGCTTTTCCATGAAGAAAAGGGGCGTGATGACCAGCATCAGCAGATATCCACAGGGATTGGACAGATGATAGATCCACTCCACAATACCCGCTACTGCTACTGCCACTGTGATCACTGCAGGCAGCGCCGCATAGGTGATCGTTTTCTTCTGCTTTCCATAGTAAATCAGGGAAACCACAAGGGTTGCTGCCCCGACCAGGGCAAACACGATACCCACAGGGATACCATGATCATAGGCTACCTGCAGATAAATATCATGGGCATGGGTCGCGATCTCGCCATCCTCAAGCACGGCTCCCATTTCCTCATGTCCTGTCATATTGAGCTGCTCTATATAGGAACGGTAGATATCAACTCTGCCGTTGGTATAATCATTATCCTCCGGAATATCCACCGGATTTCCATTTTCATCCAGCTCACCTGCACTGGCAAGCAGAAGCTCACTGCCCTTTGCCGGGTAAAGATCATCTACAGACGGCACATAATTAAGCGATGCCACCTGCTTCTGATGGGTTCTCTGATATTCTTTGATCTCCCCGTATATGTCAAAGGTTCCCTCCGGGATACCGAAGATCTTTTCGCAGAAAACATCAATAAAACGGCCCACTCTCATGAAATTCTTGGAATCCGCATGACGTCCTCTCATCACATCCTCCGGACAATACATGGAATACTCGATCTCATACAGATAGGGTTCACTGACAAGCGCCGGGATATTCCTCTGCAGGGTAAAGGTCACAGGCAGAAGAACGATCACGGAAAGGACTAACAGTCCAAGGTTCTTTCCTATATTGAGAAGTCTTGCTTTTCCCTTTCCTGCTGCAATCAGGATCAGGGCAAAGAGCACCGTGGCTCCCACTGCAAAGTAGGCAGTCCTTGCCATAGTAAATATCATATAGGAAGAAACTACCCCGAAGAAGCTAAGCTCCTTCCAGATATCTCTCAGCTTTCTCGTTTTGGTCAGCTTAGTAAGAAGCAGTACTGCTGCCACGCACTCGATCATGGTCAGATATGTCGCCGTGATGGTGACCGTATGGAAAATATGGGTATATCTCGCATTCCGGAAGGTCACATAGGGTCTGTGGAGCAGGCAGTAGCCTGTCGCCAGCACAAACTGCAGGACAGCGCCACGCAGTACATTGGTCAGGAAACGTTCCTTATGCTCCCACATCCCATAATTCAGATACAGCAGCGTAAAGGCAGCCGCCATGGTAACTGTCCACCATCTGCCATTCCTGAAAATAATGATCAGGGCAAAGAAAACAAGAAGCAGGGCACTGTACCATACATTTGGCTTTGCCAGCTTCTTCTGGCAGAGTGCGATCACCGTCCGGATCACGATAAAGCCAAGCAGAATGGCGATCCATACCGTATATTTCAATACCTGTCTGTTCAGGTCATCCATATCCTCTGTCAGATGTGCCTGATAGTAGGAACGACCTGCAATTCCTGCTGCCACCAGATAGATCAGGTTATATACCCGGAAAATATCCTTCAGCCCGAACATGGCGATCACAGAAAGGGCAAACCAGATCATTTCCTTCCGCTCTGCCACAGCATGGTGGATATCATAAAGACCGCTCATATATTCACAGCAGGCTGCCAGTGCCCCTGCAATACAGATGGACTGGAACAGATCTCCCGCACGACTCTTCAGATAATCTGCCGTGATCACAGGATTCTGTCCCTCTCTGCTGTGGTTGATCCCATAGAACAGGATCACTGAAAGGAAAAGAATACTGATCACAAATACTGTATTATCCAGTGCATAGTGACTAAAGGTACCCCGGAACGTTGCAATTAATGCTGCAAGGGTTCCTGCTGCGACCAAAGGGTTCATCACCGTCTTAAAGGCCTTTTCCACAGTGATCAGCTTATCTTCCCGGTTCCGGTAGATTACCTTTACCAGGAGCAGAAGAAGTGCTGCCACTATAATGATCGCTGCGCCGCAGACCAGCATACCCATCTTGCGGAGCGGCATGCCATAGTCATAATCTGCCACAAGGCTCATGCCATCCATGGATGCATCCTGATAATACAGTTCTCCAAGGAACGGCATATCTGTCATGGCTGCCGGAACCGACATGACCTGAATCTCTGACTGGTCTCCCTGTACAATGATATAGTAAAGTGCATTGACTTCCATATCTACATCGATCTCCACCTCCTGATAGCCGGGAAGTGCAGCCTCGTCAATATCCACCTTTTCCTCGCAGACCTGCTGCCAGTCCTTGTCAAGGATCCTGACATAGAAATCACTGCCCTGTACATCTGCTCCCAGATAAAGGTGCAGGGTGTTCATATGGTCATACTGAGCGGCAATGGTCTGCATGACCATGCTCTCCTCATTCACTGTATATGCCTGCATCTCTTCTGCAGGGGATCCTACGGAGGTTGTAACGGTTTCTTTAAAAATGCGGAGCGGCCATATGGAGAGCAGCAGAATCGCTGTGATGATCACGATCACTGCCTGTATAGCTCTGCTCTGGTATATTGTCTTGTTCATCTGTCCTCTTATCTGCAGCCGGAGGCTGCCTTAAAATCATGGGTAGTATAACACAGATACCCCTATTTATCAAACCTGCCGGAAATTCCGGCATCGTCCTTTTCTCATTTTTCTGCTGCTTTTCTTTCTGATTTTCTGCACAGCTCCCACAAAAGCACCGGCAGAAGCACCCACAGAAAGACCACATACCTGACAAGGTACGTGGGACCAAGCAGTACAGTCAGGAAAAGCAGTCCCGGAAACAGGAATGGCCACAGCTTCCTGTCCTGTCCTGTATACCAGAAAAAGCAAAGGACAAAGGTCCACAGAAAAAACATTGCTCCCGGTGACAGAACCAGCGATAAAAGCGGAATCTCCTGTGCCCTTTCATCAAGGGAAAGGAAACGGTAAGCCCTGTCGACCAGCGGGATCAGGCTCTTTCTCTCTCCCGGCTCCTCTACCTCATAGCCAAAATAGGAGCTTCCTTCATAAGTAAACGTAAACACGGTATTTCCTGTATACACATCAATGACTGCCCCGGGATACCAGAATCCATAGGAGGTCATAAACCAGGCATTGAGATACCCGAAGGGATGCTCCCTGAAAAGATCAGACCAGAGCCTTCTGTACTTTCCCTTATCAGCTTCATAAGCTTCATTATCAAAGTCCACCTTGACCGGATCAGAAACCTTGGGATTGTAGCGCTTCAATGCCTCCTCCGGCAGGATCTCAAACAGCGTCTCCTTCTGCTGCTCTGTCAGGGTGTCACCTTCCATACTGTACACTCTGGCAAGCTGCTGGATCGGAACTGTCAGGATCTCCTGATTTTCACTGTCATCAGCATGCAGTACAAGGGCAAAGCCTTTGTTGACCACAAGGAATGCAAGCATGGCGCCTGCACATAACAGCAGCATTTTCTTTCTGTAGGGCTTCCATTCTGCCTTGAGAAAAAGCAGAGCCAGGAACACCACGAATACAAAAAAGGCATAAAAGCCGTTGTTCCTAAGGAGCATCATCAGGCAGCTGGAAAGAAACAGGCATGCGCAGTGCCCCTTCTTCTGAAAAAACTCTGCCGGATCCCGGAAGAATGCACACAGCATCAATACCATCAAAAGCACCATGCCGGTAAATAATCCATCCTTGGCCGAGCAGAGGGAAAACATGACGATCGTAGGAAACCCTCCAAAATAAGCCAGTAAGAGAATACCTCCCCTTCTTCCCATGCCTTCTTCCTTAAGCTTCCGGATCCCGTATCCGAAGATCAGGGACAGCGCTGCCATCTGCAGCAGTGTGTAGCAGGCAATTCCTGCATTATATGAGCCTGTCAGCTTATGGATGAGCTGTACTGTACCTCCCATCAGAAGTACGTGAAACAGCGGATGATGGGTGGAGAAGCTCCGGGTAATGACCTGCATCAGTTCATCCTGTGCATCATATACGAAAAATCCCGGGTATACACCAAGGAATACGATCAGATAGCAGAGGAAAATTATGCCTGCATATAAAAATGTCATGCGGCCTGCCGGAACCTGTCTGATCTGCTGTCCTGTCTCATGCTCTAGACCTTTTGGCAGCAATCTCTTCTGAAGCTGCTTCATAATTACTGTCAGAGCCGCCGAAAGCAGAATACCAAGGATCAGGATCGTAAGCCATAGCCTGCCATCCCTGTAGGCTATGCTGCCTTCTTTTTCAAGGCTGTGTCCAAAGACAAGACAGACCGCATACATAAATCCCGATATAACTGGAATTATTTTCTTTTTCAGATCCACATTCATTCCTCTGTGTCTTCCTTTGTTAGATCCGCCTGTTCCCAGGCTTCTTTTCCTACGACCTCACGGATCACAAACTGTGGGGAGCTGTTCATGGAAATATAGACCCGTCCCATATATTCGCCAACAAGCCCGAGCATCAGCATGAGCATACCGCCCATAAATACGATCACCGACATCAGTGCACTGAAGCCGGTCACCAGTCCCGGGGGCTGGATAAATATCTTCTTGATGATCGTGTAGATACCATACAGGAATCCGCAGACTGCACAGACTACTCCGGCTGCTGTGGCGATCCTGAGAGGCTTTACACTAAATGCCGTAAAGCCGTTAAACCAGAGTGCCATCAGCTTTTTCATCGTATAACCGGATTCTCCTGCCTGTCTGTCTCTGTGGTTCACATCCACATTTACGATATTTTTTGTTGTGCGGAGCACAAGTCCGATCACATACGGATAGGAATTTTCATAATGCATCATTTCCTCCACAACAAACCTCCTTGCTGCGAAGTAGCTGGATACATACAGATCCTTTGGCTTTCCAAGCATGACTCTCGTCATAACCTCATTAACCCTGCTGCCAAAATTCCGGAATCCGGAGTGATGCTTGTGTGCGTATCTGGCATAGGCTACATCTGCACCATCCTCGATCGCACGGATCAGCCTGTCAGCCTCACAGGCTGGTGTCTGTCCGTCATCATCCAGGCAGATTACGATATCCCCGCTGACATGGTGGAACCCTGCCATCAGGGCCGCATGCTGCCCAAAATTCTTTGCCAGGCTGATCCCGGTAATTCTCTTATTTTCCCTGCATAGCTGTCTGATCGTTTCAAAGGTATCGTCCGGGGAACAGTCATTGATCAGTACGATCTCATGTCTGTAGTCCGGAAGCTTCTGCATCGTCTCCTCGATCTCTGCCACAACTCCCGGCAGCGTTTTCGACGAACGGTAGCAGGGAATCACAAAACTGATTTTTTTCATGCCCTATGCCTTTCTTCATTCAGATTTTATCTCATTCAGGATGCCCATAAAGATCACATCCTGATATCCTCCCGGAAGAAGGACGTCATCCCTGAAATATCCTTCCTGTACAAAGCCGGCATGCTCATAGCTTTTCTTAGCCCGTTCATTCCCTGCCAGCACCCGCAGATACAGCTTGTGAAGCTGAAGCTCCTCAAATGCGTAACGGATCATCAGCTCTGCTGTCTCTGAACCATATCCCTTTGACAGGGCTTCCTCTTCTCCGATAAAAATGCCATACTCTGCCTTATTGTGGGTTCTGTCAATATCCCGGAGATACACACTGCCAACCGGCTTTTCTTCCTGGGTACAGATGATAAACTGCACGGCTCTGCCGGTGTTTACCATAGTCTCTGCCCAGTGCTTATGCCCCTCTGCTGTAAAAGGCTTCTGATAAATGAAATTTTCCCTTACAAATGCTTCATTCCGCCATCTGACGATATTTTCTGTATCTTTCTCTGTCATCGGACGAAGCAGGATCTTTTTTCCTCTGATCCACGCTGTCATGATACTGCCTTTCCTTCTGCCGTTTCCTGCAGGCTGTAGATCTCAAAGCCCGCAAAAGCCTTTTCCCGTATCAGCGTAATTTCCCTTCCATGATCCCTGTAATACCGGATCAGCCACTTAGTATCAGCGCCCTTTTCCTGCACATAATATACATTATCCTGTGTCAGCAGCGCCTCTTCCATATTGCTGATCCCAAAGGCCGCCAGCTTCTTTCTCTGAAGCGGGCTCTTGCAGGCCCAGCCGCCCATAATATCATAGTTGGCAAGGGAATTATCTACATCCACAAACATTTTTTCCGTATATCCCACAGAGGAATATACATCTATAAAATAGAAATCATCTGATTGCTGCCGCAAATACTGATATAACTCCTGATAAGGGAGATTTCTCTCTGCCTTGGCCTGTGTATCAAGATCCAGGCTCCTTATGGTAAAAGGAAGTGCCATCACGCTGTAAAGAAGCACTGCTGCCAGACAGATCATGCCTGTCACACTGCCCGTTTTCCAGCTTCTGTCATCTGCAGCCATCCTTATCCACAGGATCAGTCCAAGGGCAGACAGAATGCACAGCTCCATAAAGTACATGGAATGACTGATCCGCACCGGTACTCGGTCACGCATGATCAGCCAGAGCCAGAGGGTCATCCGCACAGCAAAAAGAAATCCGAGCCGGAGGGCTGCAGAGCTGATCCGTGCCGGCATCTTTTTCTCCCCATCCATCAGAGACAGTACAAGCACTGCCACATAGGCGAGTATCACCATATAATTCCAGGGATAGTCACTTTCATTATGGGATGGTCCATAGCACATCCTGCGGTAATCACTTTTCAGGCTGTCCATAAGGTTCTGCAGGAAGGGGCGCTCCGCCTGCCGTATGGATGCTGCATAATCTGCCACCTTCAGGACAAGGTCTTCGTCAATTTCCTCATCCAGTCCGAAATTATAATTGGCAAGCAGCTCCCGTTCCATTTCCGTCAGTCCTATGGACTCATAAAATTCCTTATTTGCCTCATATTCCGGTAGGATCTGGAAATCATAAAGCTCTGTCCTGTTATCAAAAAACTCATTAAACTTCTGCCATTCACTGCTGCCATAGGCAATTTTATGGGTGCCCTGTCCGATCCCGACAGAAAGCAGGATCAGTCCGATCACAGACAGATATTTGATCATATGCTCTCCAGTGAAGATTTTCTTCTCCATGGACCACTTGATCACTCCTGCTGCACAGATCAGCGGCAAGAGGAGCAGAAGCATCTCTGACCGGATCAGATAGGCCAGGAATACAAGCAGTACTGTTCCGATGTTCCTCCTGATAAAGGCTCCTGCCGGCAGGGTGATATCTGTTGTCAGGAACAGAAAGGCTGCTGCTGCCGCCAGCATACTGCAGGTAACGGTGTACTGGGCGCATACCAGATGCGGCATCAGGAACGAAAGGGCAAAGAAAAGCTCTGTCAGAAACAGAAATCCTTTCAGAAGCCGGATCTTTTTTCCAAAGGCTTCCAGCTGCTCTGTCAGAAGAAGGCTTCTGTGCACGATCAGTCCGATACTCAGGAAATGACAGAAGCATAGAAACATCCCATACCAGGGGAGTACCCGTACCACACGGTAAAACACACTGATCAGTGCGCTGATCAGCCAGAGCATCTGGATATTATGTCCCTCAGGATCTCCTGTATAAACACCTGCCAGAATGTCCTTCATCAGCACATCATCATTCAGGTCAAAATAATAATCATAACGGATGGCACTTACAAGCAGCAGGATCCCCAGAAAGAGCAGTGTCAGTATACAGTTTTCCTTCTTTTTCAAAAAGCTTTTACATGCCATAGAATTCTTTTACTTTTCCCGCGATATAATCTACCTCTGCTTCCTTCAGCTGATAGAACATGGGCAGTCTGAGCAGTCTTTCGCTCTCTTTTGTCGTATATCTGTCCTCTCCATGGAACCGCCCGAATTTCTGTCCGGCCGGTGCGGAATGAAGCGGAATATAATGAAATACAGTAAGCACATCATTTTTCTTCATAAAGTCAATGAGGGCTGACCTTTCTTCCAGATCCTTTGTCTTAATATAAAACATGTGGCCATTGTGGACACAGTGCTCCGGTACAAATGGCAGCTCGATCCTTCCGGCCTCTGCAAGGGGAGTCAGCAGACGATAATACTGGTTCCACCTGTCAAGACGCACCTGATTGATCTCCTGTGCCATCTCAAACTGGGTATAAAGATAAGCGGCGTTCATATCGCTTGGCAGATAGGAGGAGCCAAAGCTCTGCCATCTGTATTTATCTACCTGACCGCGGAAAAACTTGCTTCTGTCTGTTCCCTTTTCCCGCAGGATCTCCGCCTTTTCAATGTATGCTTCATCACGGATCAGAAGGGCACCACCCTCTCCCATGCTGTAATTCTTGGTCTCATGGAAGCTCAGTGCCCCAAACTCACCAAAGGTTCCGAGGGGCTTTCCCTTGTAGGTACTCATGATCCCCTGTGCATCATCCTCCACTACCATCAGATGATGTCTGTCTGCGATGTCCATAATGGTATCCATTTCACAGCCGACTCCGGCATAATGTACCGGTGCAATGACCTTTGTCTTTTCCGTGATTGCATCCTCGATCAGTGTTTCATCAATATTCATGGTATCCGGACGGATATCCACAAATACGATCTTCGCTCCGCGAAGAACAAAGGCATCTGCGGTAGACACAAAGGTATAGGACGGCATGATCACCTCGTCCCCTTCCTTGATATCGCAGAGCAGGGCTGCCATCTCCAGTGCATGAGTGCAGGAGGTGGTCAGAAGACACTTTTTCGTGCCTGTTGTCTCCTCCAGAAAGGTATTACACTTTTTGGTAAACTCGCCATCTCCGCAGATGTGCATGCTTTCCACTGCTTTTTTTACATTTTCTATTTCCTTCCCTGTATAGGGCGGCACATTAAACCGGATCATCCTTCTCCTCCTCGTTTGCTGTATGTCATCTTTTTACCAATAAACCAGAAAGCGTTCATTCTGAAACGCAAGCTGATAGCTGTATTCTTCCATAAAATCCCGGATAGCAGAAAGCTTATCTCCCTCCTGTGCATCTGCAGCCAATATGACCAGCGGTGTGGGCTTGTCTATATCGGTAAGAGCGATCTTCGTGCTGAGTGCATTCAGATCTGACTTCAGATCCTCATAGCTGCTGGTGTCAAGATCCGGCCAGCTTGTCCGGGTAGCACAGGGTCTGTCCAGATAATAGGAAAGCCCGGGAATATTCCCATAAAGAATCAGCTCCTTTCCATCCAGCTCTTCATGGGACTGCAGATAAGCAAATAAGCTTTCAAGGCTCTCTGCGTTTGCCTGACTGGTATACATACCTGCAAGAACCGGGCTGTTCTCTACCTTCGCCGTCCTTCTGGTACCATCTTCTCCATCCAGGAACACATATCCAAAAAGCAGACCGATGCTCTGTACAAAGAACATAAGTACAAGAGCTGCCAGCATCGCCTTTGCTGGGAAAAAGGGAACCCGTCCCGTGCTGTCCACAGCCGATCTTCCCCATCTTACAAACCGGTATACCATCCAGAAAGTTACCGGAGCCACAAAGAAAAGATTATTTAATGCCGGCCATACATAATTATTGCTTCCAAGCGGTGTGATCAGGATCATAATAAGTGCAATGCTGCCGATCAGCATCCATTCATCATCGATCATACGGGTAAACAGCATCCAGACCGTCACCCCAAGGGAGATCAGCAGGAATACAACGCCCCACTGCAGTCCGGATTCCTTCTGGTAATACCGGAAATTGAACATCCCCCATTTATACAGCACAAAGAACAGGAACACGATACAGGCGCAATAAATGATCTTCCGGAGTGTCTGTCCTTTATCCTTCCACAGGATCAGGAACGGGATCCCGGGCAAAATACAGAGTGCCGGGTAAACCATCCAGCGGATGCCTCTTCCATAGGCTGACAGGATCGACAGCAGCATTTCGGAAAACGTATAATCTGATGCACTCACTGACATGCCAAACAGTCCGCCGATCATTTCTCCATAAGCGCCAAATCCATACAGCAGGCTGATGATCAGGAACATCACTGCCTGTGCAGCCAGAAAGCCGCCGATACAGAACCCGGTTTCTTTTGCTATCTGTTCAAAGTTCTTTTTCTTTCTCGCCCCGTAATACCAGACACAGAGGATCAGTGCCGCTTCCAGGATATTGGGCACCCGAACAGATACATTAAGTCCAAGACTGATCCCCGAAAGGAACAGGCATATCGGCCTGTTGCCTGCAAGTCCACGGAACAGCAGTACGCCGCAGATCAGAAAGAAAAGATACGTCATATAATTATACAGGATCACAGAGGGACACCAGCAGAAGCCGATCGCCGCCACTTCCCCAAGGAATGCGACCCACATGGGCATCTTCGTCTTGAAGAAACGGAAGGAAAACAGTGCCATGAAGCTGATCAGCAGGGAAGAATAAAGCTTCATGCCGATCATCGTTCCCCCGAAGGGAAGTCTAGTAAACAGATAGCCTGTCACGTTGGAAAGGAAAGTCGCGAGCACCCACACACCGTCTGCTCCTTCAAAGAAACGATAGTTTCCAAGGCTGTACGGGGTATCCGTGAGATCCACGCCCTGATTGATCTTAAGCAGAGGCAGGAGCAAAAGCAGCACGGCAAACAGAATTTCCAATGCTTTATTTCTCTGGCTGTATATGTTTTCACTGCGGTCTGTCATCTGGCTGCTCCCTTCCTTTCCCTTATATTTCTTATGCAGCTTCCTGCAAATATAAAAATCTTATCTCTCACAAAATCCAAAAAAACACCAATTCCATAGATCAGAAGTACACTGAAAATAAGCTTTAAAAGCCACAGGATAAGGCTGTTTTTCCCGTAAGGATCCATCACCCTGTCGATCAGCGGATACCATCTGTCCCGGATATCCGGATGTTCATGGAAAAGATATACTCCAAAGCTGTACCTGCCAAGGAAACGGATCACATCCGCTTTTTTCCCTTCTGCCACAGGTTTCCTTAAAAACACGTAAAACAGGCCCACTGCGCCTGTCAGACAAAATACAAAATTATAATGAAACGGAACAGACGCATAATAGGTAAGCACCCCTGTTCTGGCGGAAAACAGCTGAAGCACAAACTCCATAAAAAAGATCAGCAGTACACTTCCTCTGTAAAGCAGACCGCCTCTTTTCTCCCATACAGCCATGCCGTATTTCCGAAGGTAAACACCAAGCAGATACACAAACACAAACCACAGGGCATCATAGCCAAAACGGTCTGCCGGAAGCCGTACCGGACAGATGCTCTTGATCAGACTGCTGATGATGAAAAAGAAGAGCATGATCATCTCAAAGGTCTTCTTTTCCATATGCTTCACTGCCAGATTGCAGAGCGGCATCAGAAGAAGCAGAAAAAGATAATAGGTGGCAAACCAGTAAGTCTCGGATTCAATGGGAAGAAAATACTGTACCAGTCCATAAATTCCCTGTTCGCCTGCCTTTGTCGGTACTGAAAAAACAGTAAGCACAAACGGGATCAGCAGGCTGTAAAACCAGATCCGAAGCAGAAAGGCAGCTGCTTTCTGAGGCCTTGGCTCTCTATCTGCCCCAAGATAGCCGCTGATCAGCACATAAACATCCACCGCTACGATGCACAGTGATTCCAGAAGCAGTGCCAGTATATTCTGGCCGGTCAGATAACCCGCTGCCTCATTTCCTGCTTCCGGCAGACTTCCCGATTTTGTCATAAAATGCAGGACAACCACCATCGCCATGGCGATCACACGCAGATATTCAATGTTTGCAAGCCGCTTCTTTTCTGCCACGCCGTTTCCTTTCCTATTGTCTCTCTATGGTGACCTGTCCCTTTTCTACCCTGTAAACCATATCGCATTTTTCAATGGTCTGCAGTCTGTGGGCAATAATGATCAGTGTTTTCTTTCCATGAAGCATATTGATGGATTCCATGATCGCTGCTTCTGTTTCATTGTCAAGTGCAGAGGTCGCCTCATCTAATACCAGTACCTCCGGATCCTCGAACAGAGCCCTTGCAATACCGATTCTCTGGCGCTGTCCTCCGGAAATACGGATTCCCCTTTCACCGATGCTGGTATCAAGACCATCCGGAAGCCCTCTTACAAACTCATCAAGCTGCGCTTCCTGCAGGGCACGCCACACCTTGGAATCATCAATATCCTCATCTGCCACACCAAAGGCCACATTCTTCCGGATCGTAGAATCAATCATAAAGATAGTCTGGGGAATATAACCGATATCCTTCAGGAAGGACTGGTAATGCTCCCTCACTTCCACGCCATCTGCCAGGATCTCACCGCTCTGGATCTGCAGAAGTCCAAGCAGAATATCCACGATCGTCGTCTTGCCGGCACCGGAGGTTCCCACGATACCAACACTCTTTCCAATCGGGATCTCCATATTCGCCCTGTCAAAGATCAGTGTCTCTGTATTTGGATATTTATACACAATATCCTTCAGCTGGATATTATGTCTGATCTCAAGCTTCTGTACCTCCACCTTTTTCTGGTAGGAGGCTGCGTTATAATCAATACTTTCATCCCGGATCTCTTCCTGCAGATTATCAGAAACTCCCATAAAGAACGGTTCGAAATAGGAAATCGAGGTGAGGTGATTGTTGATCCTGTTGGCACAGGGGATCAGACGCATGGCCACCAGTGCGAGCAGCGTAAGCTGTGGCAGAATGGCGGTAACCTGTACACCTGAAAGAAGCTGGATCATCATATAAAAGATCATGCCTGCCAGCGCTACGGTTTCGATCAGGAGTCTGGGGGTTGCATTGTACAGATTATAACGCTGTACTGCATTGACATAGCCTTCCCCGCACTTCGCATATTCGTTAATGAAATAATTCTCTTTATTGGCAATCTTGATCTCCTTGATTCCCATGACGGACTGGTCGATCCACTTATACAGTCCGCTGTAGTAGTCCTGGTTCTCTTCTCCCGCCTTACGCATGATAGGTTTCAATACCCATTTGATAATGGCAAGGACTACAACAAGAAGCAGCGCCACCGTAATACTCATCATCACATCAGAAACGAGACTGACTGCGATCAGGCAGACAAACACGATCCCCTCACTGACAAGCTGCAGCAGGGAAAGGATCAGTCCGTACATATTATTGACGTCAGAAGTAATGCTTCTCTGAATGACAGATGTGTCGGCATTCAGATAATATTCGTAAGGACGCTCCATGAAATTGATCATCATACGTCTTGAGGTTGCAAACTGATTGGTGTAGACAAACTTGAGCTGTACCTTCTGCTGGAAGAACAGAAAAACATTCTTGACCGCAAAAATAACAATAAGTCCCACCATGACAAGGATCATCAGCGTCCTTGTATCATCATAGGCAATATGGAAAAGATCACAGATTACCTGCAGATAGGCATGCTTCTGCACGGCATTTTCTTCCATGACAACACTCATGACCGGCAGGATCATGGAAACACCCAGGGTCTCCAGCACTGCCCCGATCAGCATCAGAAAAACAAGAAGCACCATTTTGTGCTTCTGCTTCTTATCCAGTAATACCATCAGTTTCCGAAAAATCTTTTTCATACTGCTCCTCTGTCAGAGCGTGCCATCTGCACTGCCCATTTCCGCATTCTTATGTCGATTGTACCATATCTGTATCTGTAAGGCAAACTGTCAGATCTGCTCGTTCTGCCGGTGGATCTCCGGTGCCTCATATTTGTCCATAAAATCCTCTCCAAGAAAGATCTTTTCCCCGGCAAACAGGATCGCATCCGGCACGGTAAATACTGTAACCACCCTGTCGAAGTAAAGGCCGTCCACAAAGTTCAGGATCTCCATTGGGAATTTTCCATCCAGTACGATATTTTCAGGAAACAGCTTTTCATAAGCAAGCACATCCCTTGGATGCGGCTTCATGATCACACAGCCTTCTTCCTCTCCGAACCATTTATAAGTATTGACAATATCCGTAAAAATCTGCTCTCTTGTAGTAAGATCACAGAGCGGCTCTGTCAGCACCAGTACCTTTTTCCGCTTCCTTCCTTCAGCAGAAAGATCCTTCACGAGGGCTTCCCGGTTTTCGATAAAGATCGAAGTCAGGATTTTTTTCTGTTCCCCGGTCAGGTGCTCTGTCAGTTCCTTCCGGTTCTTCTCGATATACTTTTTGCAGGGATAAGGGAGCACGGAAATATCATTGACCTCCATATCGATGCAATATTTGGAATATCCGTTCTGGATAAAGATCAGATTATGGGCTGCCATCCATGCCTTCAGTTCAAAATGTCCCCGGTTATCATATCGTGCCGTATCATAGTACCGGATGCAGTCAAGTCCATCCTCCAGGGCATGATAGGGAATTCTGTGCGTACTCAGATAATAACCTATGGGATCAGAGTCACAGAATACATAAATCTCCTGATAAGCCTTGAAATCCACCGGGATGTAAGGCTCCAGCAGCTTTCCGAATTTTCTGGTAAAGCGGATCCTCTGCAGCATGTTTAGAATAAGATTTCCTCTGTCCCTGTGCAGCGGCGCAAGCTCTTTAAAAAAGCTCTCCTCCTTTTCATCAAAAGGAAGAACCAGTTCAAACAGACCGCTTTCTGCTGCCCTCTCCTGCAGCGTACCAAAGTCATTGGACATACTGCTTAAAAGAAGGGTTGCTTCCCCTCTCTCTTCTGCAGGTCTGTCCAGCTCCTTCAGGCAGGCGATATAGGCATGATAAAATGTATGACAGACATAAATCCGCTGATGTGATCTCATGTTTTATTCCCTCCTGATCCACGTTTCATGATACCATAGATTTTTGTTTGAATGCAACGGAATATGGTGTATAATCAGCATATATACACTTTTCAGGAAGGATCGTATCCATATGCAGGGAAAATCACTGGCAATCATCACCGCAAGAGGCGGCAGTAAACGAATACCAAGGAAAAACATCAAAGAGTTCTGCGGCAGACCGATCCTCTGCTATTCTATCGAAGCAGCTCTCTCATCAGAGGCTTTTGATGAAGTCATGGTTTCTACCGATGATCCGGAGATCGCCGGGATCGCCATGAAGGCGGGGGCTTCTGTTCCCTTTTTCCGCTCTGCTGAAATGTCCGGTGACTATGCTTCCACTGATGAGGTGATCATGGAGGTGCTTAAAGAATACGAAAAAAACGGTCTTTTCTTTGACCGCTTCTGCTGCATTTATCCGACAGCTCCCTTCCTTACCGGAAGGCGGCTGAAATCTGCCATGGATCTCTTAAACGAAGCTGATTCCTGCATGCCGGTGGTGCCCTTTTCCTATCCGCCCCAGCGGGGGCTTCTGATCGCAGAAAACGGCTGCCTTGTCCGGCAGTTTCCGGAATATGCCACAGCCAGAAGCCAGGACCTTCCAAAGGTTTATCATGACTGCGGTCAGTTTTATGCCTGCCGGACAAAGCCCTTTATGGAGGCCGGCACCACAGATGTGGAAAACCTGATCCCCCTTATCCTCTCCGAAATGGAAGTACAGGATATCGACACCCCGGAGGACTGGGAGATCGCCGAAATCAAATACAGGAGACTTTTTTCAAATGACACTGACTGATATGCAGACCCCCTTTTATCGTATTAAAGAAGCCGATCTGCTTTATGATATTGATCTGTTACAGACTGCCCTTTCCGAAAACTGGGGCAGTAATACCATTATGAGTTATTCCGTAAAAACCAATGCCCTTCCCTGGCTTTTGCATTATCTGAAGGAAAAGGGCTTCTATGCAGAAGTTGTTTCCGAAATGGAATATGATCTGGTAAGACGTCTTGGTTTTCCCGGAAAGCATATGATCTACAATGGTCCTATCAAGGATAAAAAGACATGGGAAGCCGTACTGCTTGCCGGCGGTCTTGTCAACATGGACTCAACCTACGAGCTCGACTGGATCAAAGAGATCTCTTCCCTTTATCCGGACAGGCAGTTTTCTGTAGGTCTCCGTGTAAATTGTGACATTGCTGTCATGTGTCCTCAGGAGGAGCTGGCAGAGGAAGACGGCGGCCGCTTTGGCTACTGCTATGAAAACGGAGTTCTCGCTGATGCCATCAAAAGGCTTGACGTTCTCCCCAATGTCACGATCGCAGGACTTCATCTTCATTCTTCCACGAAATCAAGATCTGTAGAGGTATATGGTACGCTTGCTGCCATGGCCTGCAGACTGGCAAAGGAGTTTTCTCTTTCCCTTTCCTATGTGGATATGGGCGGCGGCTACTTTGGCGGAAGGGATGACAGACCCGGATATCCCCAGTACATGCAGGAAATCTGCCGGGTGCTTTCTTCCTGCTTTGACAGAGAAAAAACAACCCTGATCGTGGAGCCCGGTGTATCCCTGATCTCCCGTGCTACCACCTTTGAGACAGAAATACTGGATGTGAAGCAGATCCGCGGCATCACGTATCTTGTGACGGACGGCAGCCGGGTAAACTTAAATCCACAGGTAACACGACATGTATATCCTCACCATATCGTATATAAGCAGCGGATCTGCCGGGAAGCGCTTCCTGTGCAGTGGGTCTGCGGCTCTACCTGTATGGAATATGACCGTTTATTTGAGCTGACAGATGCACCGGCGCTTCTTCCGGGCGACCGGATCATTTATGATACTGCCGGCGGCTATACGATCTGTCTGACTCCACTGTTCATCCACTATTTTCCGGCTGTCTATATCGAAAAAACAGACGGGGAGATTTTTACCGCAAGGGAGCCATGGGGAAATGATGAATATCTCCAGAAATACCACTGGTAATACTTACTTTATTACAGCTGACAAAGATCATTCCGGAAAGGATTTTTTATGAATAAAAGCTTTCAGATTGGAACACGAAGGGTTGGAGAAGGTGCCCCGGTTTTTATCGTAGCCGAGCTTTCCGCCAACCACAACCAGAATTATAACCGGGCGCTTGAGATCGTCCATGCCGCCAAGGAAGCCGGTGCAGATGCGGTCAAGCTGCAGACCTATACAGCAGATACCATCACTCTTGACTGTGATGATGACTGCTTCCAGATCAAGGAAGGAACCATCTGGGACGGTACGACACTTTACAAACTCTATCAGCAGGCCTACACCCCCTGGGAATGGCAGCCAAAGCTGATGGAGGAAGCAAACCGCCTCGGTATGGAATGCTTTTCTTCTCCCTTTGATCTGACATCCGTGGATTTTCTGGAAGAAATGCACGTTCCTGCCTATAAGATCGCTTCCTACGAGATCAATGACATTCCCATGATCCGTAAGATCGCCCGGTTGAAAAAGCCCATTATATTTGCTACCGGCATTGCTTATCCGGAGGATATTGAGCGGGCACTTTCTGTCTGCAGGGAAGAAGGAAATGAGGATGTGATCCTGCTAAAATGCGTTTCCTCCTATCCAACTCCCTATGAAGCAGTAAATCTGCGGGTAATTCCTACCCTGCAGAAAACCTATGACTGTCTGACCGGCATTTCCGATCACACTATGGGCACTATCGTTTCTGCCGGAGCGGTTCCCCTTGGTGCCAAAATGGTCGAAAAGCATCTGACCTTAAAGAGAAGTGACGGCGGTCCCGACAGTGCTTTTTCCATGGAGCCTGCCGAGTTCAAACAGATGGTGGACGAGATCCGTATTCTGGAAAAGGCTCTTGGAAGCAGTGAATATGTCCTTACCGATACCCAGAAGCTGGAGCATGGCGGATCCCGTTCCCTCTTCGTGGTAAAGGATATTGCCGCAGGCGAAGCACTGACCAGTGAAAATATCCGCTCGATCCGGCCAGGCTGCGGACTTCACACGATGTACTATGAAGAAGTCCTTGGCAGAAAGGCAAAGCACTTTTTAAAGAAAGGAACCCCTCTTGCATGGGATCTCATCGACTGATCTATTTTCGAACAGATGGAAATTTACAGATTGCTACCGGACATCTGATGCGGTGTCTGTCCATAGCACAGGCATGTCAGGTTCTTTCTCTGCCTGTCTGTTTTCTGGTTTCCGATGAGGACAGTGCTTCTCTTTTAAAGCAGTTTGATCCTGCAGGCACTTTTCCTGTAAGGATCCTTTCTTCTGCTGTGTACAATGACATGGAAAAAGAACTGACGGAGCTTCTTTCCCTTCTTTCCGAGGCTCCTTCTTTACTTTTTGTCGATTCCTATTTTGTAACAGAGCCTTATCTGCAGGCCGTTTCCGGCATCTGCCCCGTAGCTTACCTGGATGATCTGCAGCTCTTTGATTATCCTGTAGATCTGGTCATTAATTATGATATCATCCCGGAAGATATGCTTCCTTCCTATCAGGCTGCCTACAAAAGAGCTGGTCAGACGCTGCTTGGTGCTTCCTATACACCACTGCGCAGACAGTTCCAGATGGAGGTTCCAGCTGTCCGGCCTTCGGTAAAGGATATTCTGATCACCACCGGCGGCAGTGATCCTTATCACTTCTGCCTGAATCTGCTCTCCTGTTTTCAGGAAAGACTTTCTGCCCTGATAGCAGAGCCGGATTTCCACCTTCATGTTCTGATCGGCAGCCTGAACGAGGATAAAAGGCTTCTAAAGGAGCTCGCAGAAGAGCTTCCCTTCCTGAAACTTCACGAAAATGTTACCGATATGGCTGCACTGATGGCTTCCTGTGATCTGGCCATTTCCGCTGCCGGAACAACACTTTATGAGCTGTGTGCCGTTGGCATACCTGCTGTCAACTACTCCTTTGCCGATAATCAGCTTCCCTCTTCCCTCGCCTTTGCAAACGTTGGAGCAGTTCCCTATGCAGGGGATCTCCGTATGGACACAGAATCCTGTTCTATTGTGCCTTCTCCGGATTCAAAAGGCACAGGCAGTGCATACGGACTTCCGGGTGTTCTTTCTGCTGTCTGCCATTTTGTAACAGATATGTCCGGCAATATGGCAAAAAGAAAGTCTGCACAGCAAAGCATGCACAGACTTATCGACGGCAAGGGTTCCTGCCGTATCGCAAGAGCCTTAGAAGAATGCGCTTTTCACAATTTCCGCAGCCCGTAGGAATTTCTCCTCCTGCATTCCCTCTTCTGTCTCTTTCCATATATTTTCCTTTACAGCTCCACCCCTGTTTTCCAGGATAAAATAACCACGTCCCATGACAGAATGGCCATCAGATACCGGCTGCAGCACATCTCCCTTATGGATATGGCAGACATATTCCTTCAGCAGAATATCCGCATCTTCCTGCTGCAGGATCTGTTCCATTTCTGTTCTGTCAGGAATCCGGTCCACCTTTCCTTCCATATCAAAATAATGGATCATCATGGCCTTTGTCTCTTTTGGGGCAAAGGAATAGGATCTTCCCATACGATACCGGATATATTCCTCTGCTTCATCGATCCCCGTACAGAGTGGGGTGAACAGATTGTGAAGATTATGTCCTGATGGCCGTGCCGAAAGCTCGATGACAAAGGGTCCGTTTTCTCCCTGTATCAGATCGGCATGCAGAAGGCATTCATCAAGCCCCATGGCTTCAATCACTGCTTCCATATATTCCCTTGCCTGTCCGTAAAAAGGATCCTCCGGCAGAATGGAAAAATAAGCAACTGCCTGTCTTGCAGGAAACGGAGTATTTTTCTTTTTACGGAGCAGGATCAGATGGAACTTTCCTCCGATCACAGCACCATCAATGCCATACTCTTCCCCTGCTATACATTCTTCCAGAATGTAATCTTCTTCTCCAATTTCAGAAAGTCCTCTCTCCAGATCTTCCTTTGAAAAAAGCATATGGATCCCCCGACTGCCGGAACCAAATCTTGGCTTTAAAATAGCAGGGAATGTCAACTTATCTTCCGGTATTTCCTCTCTGAAAGCCACACTTCCCGTATCCCGCTTCTCTTTAATCTTGCTGGCAGGGTAGCAATGGCAGTTTCTCAGGCCTTTTTGCACCAGTGTTTCATGAAACAGCCATTTGTCTGTACATTTCTCTGCCATTTCCCTGCTGATCCCAGGGAGCTGCAGCGTATCATTTACCATTCCAATAGTAGTCAGATATCTGCCGATCGGTACCGTCAGTACAAAATCCGGATCTTCTTTTCTTACCGCTTCTATAGTCACCCTTTCGTCTGAAATATCCACAACCAGCGCCTTATCTGCCGCCGCTAATCCACTGGCAGCCGGATTTCCGTCCAGTGCTGTCACAAAAAGTCCATTTTCATGAGCCTTTTCTATGGTATGCAGTGCTTCCTCGCTGGCTCCGATGATAATAGCCTTTTTCTGTGTTCCACCGTTCATTAGGAAAGCTCCTTTATTTCAATACTTTTTCCAATTCTTCAATAACAATCTTAAGTGCTTTGATCCTGGCATACTTCTTGTCCACAGACTCCAGAATATGCCAGGGTGCATAGGTAGTGCTGGTTTTTTGCAGCATCTCATTTACTGCCACCTCATAAGCATCCCATTTTTCACGGTTCCTCCAGTCTTCCTCTGTGATCTTCCACTGCTTGCCCGGTGTATTCTGCCTCTCTTCAAAGCGTGCAAGCTGGGTATCCTTGTCTATCTGTACCCAGAATTTGATGATAACCGTGCCAAAATCGTGCAGCTCCTTTTCAAACTCGTTCATTTCATTATAGGCACGTTTCCAGTCGTTTTCGCTGCAGAAGCCTTCCAGTCTCTCCACCATCACTCTTCCATACCAGCTTCTGTCAAATATGGCAATATGTCCTGTCTTTGGAAGCCTTGTCCAGAACCTCCAGAGATAATGTCTGGCCTTTTCATGCGGCTCCGGACTGGCAATAGGATGTACTTCAAAGCCTCTTGGATCCAGTGCCTGTGTGATCCGTTTGATATTACCACCTTTTCCGGCTGCATCCCAGCCCTCATATACGATAACTACAGGTACCTTTTTACGGTACAGTCTGTTATGAAGCTCCTTGAGCTGTGCCTGCAGGCGATCCAGCTCTTCTTTATATTTTTCATCCGTCAGTTCCTTATTCAAAGGAATTTCTGAAAGCTTTGGCAGCTTCTTCAGCGGAAAGGTATTCTGCAGGAGCGGCACTGCCAGCCTTGCATTCTGCATGGCAATTTCAATTCCCTGTGTCAGCGTTTCAAGTGCCTGCAGTTCTGCCCACCTCTTTGATTTACAGTCCAGAAGATACCAGGGGTCTGAGGGCGAATTGGTATCCTCCATATAGCGGTCAAATACAGAAAGACATTTCTCATAATGTTTGTTCTGCCATTTATCTTTATCACTGATCCTCCAGCTGGTATCTATATCAGAGCAAAGCTCTTCTATGCGTTTCTTCTGTTCCTTTTTGCTGATATGGCAGAAAAATTTCATAACCAGATAACCATTGTCTGTCAGCTGACGTTCAAAACGTCTGATACTGTCAATTTTCATCTGGTACTGTTTTTCATTCAGCTCTCCGTTCAGAACGCCTTCTGTAATCTCGTCCATCCAGCCTGAATCCAGAAATGCAAATTTACCAGCCTCCGGTATCTTCTCAAAGTACCGGCACAAAAACGGTTTTCTTTTTTCTTCCTCTGTAGGAACTGTCATGGATGCTACCTTAAAGAAACGGGGATCAATGTTTGTGATCAGTTCTCCGATCAGGCTGCCCTTTCCTGCCGTTCCCCAGCCTTCCACCAGAACAAGTACGGGTGTCTTATGTTCTTTTAGCCGGAGCTGCTGTGCCTGCAGCTTCTCTCTGGCTGCCTTCAGCCTTATCTTAAGTTCTTCTTCCTCCGGTCTCTCCGGAAACTGTACATCCTTCAGCATAAAATCCCTCCCGTTTTTCTTTCAGTTTATCATATTTTCTGACAGATTCCCATAGGGAATATCAGTGGAACAGATTTTTCTTGCATTGTCTGTATATCTGTGTTACACTCGTTTCATTCCTACCCGTTTCCGGGAGTTCAGGAAGATCATGTTGATTCTTTTATTTTTATCTTTTGGCATTTCGCCGGATGTTTTCAGAACAGGTCTGCATGATGTAACTATTCACTTTTTCATTTTTAGATGGTATGTCAGTCTTTTACTGCGGCACATCCTGCCAAATGCCGCAATCAAAATACTCACATCTATTCTATCTTTATTCAAAGGAGGTCTATCTATGGCCACTAATCTACTAAAATCTTATTTTCCTATGATCCAGAGCCGGGAGGAAATCCTTGCCAGGATCTATTCTAACCCAAAGCTACAGCAGCTTTTTGAAAGCTGGACTGTCCTGCAGCAGAAAGAATTCCTCGATTTCTGCTCTGGTGCCAAAGGCATCAAGGTTCTGTATGACTCCTTCTTCAAAGAGGTCATGAACCCTGAATATGACCCTGCCAGGCTGGAATCCTTCCTGACCACCCTGCTAAACCGTAAGGTCAGGATCAAAGAGGTACTTCCCAATGATTCCACCAGGCTTTCTGACGAAAGCTCCCTGCTGATCACAGACATTATCGTTGAACTGGAGGACGGCACCCTTGCCAACATTGAAGTCCAGAAGATCGGTTATGCTTTCCCCGGGGCAAGGTGTGCCTGCTATTCCTCGGACATGCTCCTACGTCAGTATAAACGGGCAAGGCAGCGCTCCATAGATCCAGTTACCGGCAAGGACACCTTCTCCTACCGCTGCATCAGCAAGGTCTATCTTATCGTTCTGTATGAAAATAGTCCGTCTGAATTAAAGCAGTGCCCTGACCACTGGATCCACCGTTCCAAAACTATTTTTGACACCGGACTTTCCATGGATCTTTTACAGGATTATATCTTTATCAGTCTTGACATTTTTCGTTCAAAAATGCACAATAAAAAGGTAACCACACTGTTGGAAGCATGGATGACTTTTTTCTCTACGGATGACCCGGAAGAGATTATCAAGCTTATCACAGACTTCCCACAGTTTAAACCGATGTACGAGACACTATACCAGATGTGTCAGAATGTGGAGAATGTTATGGGTTTTTTTTCTGAGGAATTACGGGAAATGGACAGGAATACTGTCAGATATATGATCGACGAACTGCAGAAGGAAGTGGACTCACAGAAAGCTCTGCTTCAGAAGAAGGATGCTGCTCTCGCAGAGAACGCTACTGCTCTTGCAGAGAAAGACGCTCTCATCGCTTCCCTGCAGGCTGAATTAGCCAATGTCAGATCAAAATAGCACCGTGAAAAAGCTGCCACATCAGTCTATCTGATTATGGCAGCCCTTTTGGACATAAATTATTTTCTGTTTTTAATCTTATCTTCAATGATAATGTACCCATGTACAAGCAGATCTGTTATGACCAGAACTGCCACTGACCATATCAGGCATTCCTTTACACTGAATTCATAGAAAGCAGCAAATCCGGCAATCGCAAAATATACCCCTATATGTACGGCATACATCTTGGAAATCTGTTTGGAATAATAGCACAATTTGTTATATCCAAATTTCCATTTTTCCACGACCGGCATGATAAAGAACGAAAGTGCAAATACAAACATTATCGTGCAGAAGCTGCCTATAACCTTCATAAGCCCTGGTGTTCTGTATTGCTCAAGCATATAATTAAAAAACTCTTCTATACCCGGGTGCATTATGATACAGCCTGCAAACCATACTGCCGCTGTCACTCCACATATTATCCCGCTCTTTTTATAAAAATTTCCCTTTTCGTTTTCAGGTATTCTCCGGATTACCTTTCCAAAAACATATCCCAGGAATACATAACTCAGATACGGGAAAAAGCAGAAGCTCGTTTCTCCTTTGCCGCCAAAGGTCATGTCCAGGATCCAGTTCAGTGCTGCATTATCAGTAACAAGCTGTTTCGTAAATGGTGACACGATTCCCACAATTACAGCACTGATGATATATCCGCTCAGCTTGACACCTAATTTTCTGTATAACGCAAGTACAAGATAACACATACCGGATATAAAGAAAATATTGACAAAGGTGAGCACAGCGTACAGGTTTTCATGGTATATTTCCCTGCTGCCTGCCACCTCTCCCGTGATCAGATTTCTGATGAAGAAGCTGACCACTATTGCTGCCGCATAGCATAAATTACTCAGTCCCTGATACAGCAGCAGCTTTACGCCATTTTTAACCATATCCCCGGGCTCAGAATGCCTTGTGAAAACACTTCCAAATCCCATTGTAAACAGATACAGACAGGCACCTGTCGGCATAAACAGCGCAAACATGATCTCATATACATTTGATGTTGCTGCTTCCATGCCTGCCAGCGTCTGAAAAGAATGTATAAATACGATCATGATCATCAGGAAGCCCTTTACCAGATCAAGCTCCCTCTGCCGCCCTACATTTACCTCTTTATCCCTCAATGAAAACATATTTATTGCCTCTCTGCTCTAATCCCTTTTCTCTTTTGACTCCTCTCGGAGCTTTCCTACGAAGTGAGCGATCTTTCCCATTGCGGTCTTCAGGCTGTCCAGTGAATAAGCATAGGAAATTCTGAGAAATCCCTCTCCACAGCCGCCAAATGCAGTTCCTGGCACTACAGCTACTTTTTCTTCCATAAGAAGCCTTGTTGCAAACTCATCGCTGGTCATGCCAAACTCCTTAATACAGGGAAATACATAAAAGGCTCCATAGGGTTCAAAGCACTGCAGCCCCATCTCATGAAAAGCATTCATCAGAAATCTTCTTCTCTGATTATAGGCCTCCCGCATCTGTGCAACATCTTCATCTCCATTCCGGAGTGCTTCTACCGCCGCATACTGACTTGTAGTAGGCGCACACATGATCGCAAACTGATGGATCTTTACCATCTGCTCCATAATCTGTGCTGGTGCACAGGCATAACCAAGCCTCCAGCCTGTCATCGCATATGCCTTGGAGAATCCATTGATATATACGGTTCTTTCTCTCATTCCCGGCAGACTGATGATAGAAACATGCTTTTCCTTGTAACTGAGCTCTGCATAGATCTCATCTGTGATCACAAAGATATCCTTTTCCCGGATAATTTCCGCAATCTCCTCCAGATCCTTCTTTTCCATGATCGCACCTGTCGGATTATTGGGAAATGGCAGGATCAGTATCTTCGTCTTGTCTGTGATCGCATCCCGCAGCTCCTGTGCTGTCAGGCGGAATTCATTTTCTTCCTTCAGTTCAATGATCACCGGCACTGCATCTGCAAGAACCGCACAGGGTTCATAGGATACATAGCTGGGCTGCGGGATCAGTACTTCCTCTCCCGGATTGATCATTGCCCTGAGTGCCAGATCGATCGCTTCAGAACCACCAACCGTTACCAGGACCTCATGCATTTCATCATAATGGACTCCCTGGCTTCTCTCTACATAATTGCTGATTTCCTTGCGCAGCTCCTTCAGGCCTGCATTGGAGGTATAAAAGGTTCTTCCCTTTTCCAGGGAGTAAATGCCCTCATCTCTGATATGCCATGGTGTATCGAAGTCGGGTTCTCCAACACCAAGGGAAATAGCGTCCTCCATTTCATTTACAATATCAAAAAATTTACGGATACCGGAGGGCTTGATATCCACAATTTTATCTGCTAACGGATTTCTCATGGTGTAACCTTCTCTCTTGTATCTTCATATTTTTTGGTAAGGATCGTTCCATGATCCTTGTATTTTTTCAGTATAAAATGGGTTGCTGTACTTAAAACCCCCTCTATGGTAGCCAGCTTTTCATTCACAAAGCTGGAAACGGATTTCAGTGTCTTGCCATCTACGGTAACAAGCAGATCATATCCGCCTGAGATCAGGTATACACTGTTTACGTCCGGATATTTGTAGATCCTCTCTGCTATATTGTCATATCCCTTTCCTCTCTGGGGTGTGATCCGTACTTCGATCAGTGCAGTCACCTTCTCAATAGAGGTTTTCTCCCAGTCGATCATGGTATGATAGCCACAGATGATCCCTTCTTCTTCCATTGCCTTCAGCTCATTGACTACATCAATTTCTTCCGCCCCCAGAATCACTGCCAGCTCCTTAATATCAATACGGCTGTTTTTTTCAATAATTGCTAAAATCTGCTCTCTCACTTTCAGAGTCCTCCTTGTTAAGCTATTACTTTTCCGATTTCATCCGGCCTTGCCGGTTCCAGAAAACGGATTTCTTCTCCGTTATGCAGTACTTTATCATTGTTATCCGTAGTTCTACCGATGACAGCTGCGGGAATCCCTGCCTCCTGCAACGCCTTCACCATACCATCTCCATCCTCTGCTACGATCAGAAGGCTTCCCCCAGATAACAGACCATAGGGATTCAGATCAAAAAACTCACAGATTTCTATAGTTTCCTGCTTAACCGGTATCTTTTTTAAGTCTATGGAAAGTCCAACGCCAAGCCTTCCAGCCAGTTCATACAGGCCGCCAAATACACCACCATTTCTCATATCGTGCATTGCTGTGGCGCCGGACTTAAGGGCGGTAGCAGCCTCCGGTAAGACCGGCAGATATTTTTCAAAGCCCTTCGCCGCTGTTGTAATAGAAAACGGGTATCTTTCCAGAAGCTCTGCTTCCCTCTCCTGTGCCAGTACCGCGGTTCCTTCCAGTCCCATCCACTTGGTCATCACGACCGCCTGTCCTGCTGCAGGTAATCCCCTTGATACTCTTTCTGCAGCCTCCAGCCGGTATCCAAAAGCCGTTACTGAGATCACTGGATACTTTACTGCACCTGTCACCTCGGTATGTCCACCGGCAATCTGCACCTTACATATACCGGCAGCTTCTTCTGTCAGCTGCATGATCCTCTTTAATTCTGATTCCTCTGTCCCCTCCGGCAGTGTCAGTGCCATCTGCATGGCAAAGGGGATTCCTCCTCCGGCTGCGACCGCATTTACCGCCGCATAAACAGCGTAACAGCCTGCTCGTATCACGGGAAGACTTACTGTCTGTGTGGCTGCACAGAATACTTTGTCCTGACAGTCAGGCACCTGTCCGCCAGTACCCCTTCCCTGCCTGTCAGGATATGTGAAAAAGGCACAGTCCACCCCTGGTGCTGCACCTTTTACTACTTCTTCTCTTTTTGTTTTACAATATTTCAAAACAGAACGCTTTAATATGCTTTCTGAAATCTTCCCTGTCTTCATAGCTGCCTCACTTTATCCCGAGGCTGCCGGACTTACTCCGCCGGAACCTCTGCCACTGGTGCTTCTGCTGCAGGAGCCGCTGCTCCCTCTCCTGCCGCTTCTGCAGGAGCCGCCGCTGCCTTAAGCGCCGCCGCTACACCCTTCACATGATCGATACTGCCTGTGGCAATCGCCGCCATGATTTCATTATATGCATTCGGATCCGCTGTTGCAACACCAACCGTTGCTGACCGTGGTGCCATCTTATAAGTACTGGAATTTACCATTTCCCTGCTGGTCTCTGTTCCGTTTTCGTAAACAACCTTCCAGAGGTTGGCTTTATACCCAATATGTGCTGACTGTACAGAAACCGTGCCAACCGGTGAGCCTCCATCCGGATAGATCACCTCTGTGTCCGGATAAGTCTTGCTGACTACTTCACTTTCGTAAACCACCTTATGACCACTGTCCCTTGTTTCATGTCCGTAAATCGTGAACCCGATCATCTTGTCTTCTGTGGTATAGCCTTCAATATAAATGGGCGCATCAGTATTGTTCACAAAACGGAAGTCCTTTCCTGCTGACTCAGAGATTGCTGCATCCGCAGAAGGATCCACGTAAGTTACGATCATGGAATGATTATGGCGCTCTGTTACCTCCAGCTCAGAAAGAAGCACTGCATTATAAAGGGTCGTAGATACCTGACAGATACCACCGCCAAGACTGTCTACCACCTGTCCATTCAGGTAAGAGCCTGCCATATAATAACCGTTTGCCGTAGAAAAGGGCGCTACTGCTTCATAAGTAGAAAATTCTTCTCCCGGATACAACGTAGTTCCATTGATCAGACTGGCCCCATTGCGTACATTCGCACTTCTGGATGCTCCGGAGGTTTTAAAGCTGGTCTGGAAGCTGCCAAGAACATCCTTTACTTTTGAAAGCTCCTCTGCAGATCCCTTAGGCTCCTCCACTTCCACTACAAGATCAATACTGGTTTCCTCTCCATTCCAGGTTCCATCTGTGAAAAAACTGCATAGCTGCTGAAAGGAAGCATCTTCATCCACAACCATGCCAGTCTGCCCCTGATGGATCACAAACTCTCCATTTTCTATGGACAGGGTTGCATTCTCTGCTTCTATATTATAGACAGCACACTGATCCTCCAGTACATGACGGATCAGATCCTGGTCTACTCCAAAAGAAAGTGGCAGAATCCTTCTCTCCGACTGCAGATCCTTTTTGACCTTATATCTTTCAATAATATTTCCTTTTCTTCCAATGGATGCCGCCTCTTCAATGACCTCCGGATTGCTCCAGTAAAACCCAATATCCCCCGGTGTAATAGTTACTGAATTATCATTCACCATATTCAGGGTAATATTTTTCTGCAAAAGACCCTCAACATAATCCTCTGCCACAGCCTCGGCCTCTTCCTCCGTTTTTCCGGAAAGATCCATATTCTGAAGATATATGCCGGGCAGGATAGTAGTTCCTTCCCTGGCTTCTGCATTTATTCCAAATATGCCCGTAAGAATCAGCATCCCACACAGGCTGAGTATATTCCTCACAAATTTTTTCATAACGGCTCCTCGTGTTGCGTTACTGAATTAAATATGCTAAAGTGGGAACTACCATAGCGACTATCAGCAAGATAATAATAATGGATGAAATAATACGCTTATTTTTACTGTTATTAAAATTAAACATGATATGCCTCTTCCAAAAAAATCATAGTCTCTGTTGAAAGGATATTATATATGAAGTTCCCCTTTTTTGCAAGTTTTATCGTTTTCTGTCTATGGCTCACCTATGAGATACACAAAAGCAGACGAAAGGAAGAGCAGTCTGCAGATGCCTTCTGGGAGAGAGAGTCAGAGGCCAACCGGACAAGACGAAAGCCCCTTGATGATCTTTCCTACATTACCATTCCCTTTGATACCCTTCCCATGGATACCATGAAGGATGACCCTGAAATAGCAGATTGCCATGACACCCTGCATAGCTTATCGGAAGGACCTATTGTAAACCTTACAGGTATCAGCAACACCGACCTGAAGCTTATGTATGGTGCCCCCAATATCGGTCTTCTCACACAGTATGACCAGCGCTATACCGTCCTTGCCAGAACCCTGCAAAAGCTTGCAGCACTTTTATACCAGGGAGGCTGTATCAAAGATGCCGAAGCGATCCTTACCTTTGCCGTTTCCACCAGAACCGATGTCAGTGCTTCCTACCGTCTTCTTGCCAGCATTTATAAGGAGCTCGGCACCCCTGAAAAGATCAATGACCTGATCCCGGTTGCTGAAGGTCTGAATTCGCCCATGGCTCCCCATATCGTTTCTTACCTTAAGGATGCGGCAGACGGCCATATGCCAGAATGATCTTGTCCGTGATCCGGCTTGCTTCATTTCTGGTCAGCCTTTCCACATCATAGTCTGGTATTATTTTATGCCACTCAAGCAGACAATATAACCTTTCTTTCTGTTTTTTGGAGGCCGGTGATTCTTTTTTCACATGAAAGACCAGCCCTGACGGCCGATATGCCTCTTCATCCGGGAAATCCTGTACCAGTCTTTCATAAAGCATGGCTGCTGAAAGGGCATCACTGCCCGCCCTGTGGGAGGTTGTCTCAATTCCATAGTAACAGCACAGATCTGACAGCCTTCTGCTTGGAAGCTGCGGCAGGAACTTTCTTGCCAGCTTCAGCGTATCAATCCCTTTCTTATCGAAGGGAATTCCCTGATTCACCGCCGCCTTTTTCAGAAAAGAATAATCAAACAGGATCTGATGTCCCACAAGTACATCGTCCATCAAAAAATCCATTAGCGCTGGAAGCACCTCTTCTATCACAGGTGCGCTCATGAGTTCTTCATTCCGGATTCCTGTCAGTCCCTCTGTAAAATTACTGATCTGACAGCCCGGGTTCACAAGACTTTCCCATCTGGCCGCTTCCTTTCCATTCCGGATCCTTACCGCACCGATCTCTATGATCTTGTCTGTCTTTGGATTTAAACCTGTCGTTTCCAGGTCCAGCGCTGTAAAATCCTGCAGCATCCTACTTTTCCTTCCTCTTTTCTGCCTTTTTCTGCTCCTTCTCATAAGAGGGACACAGATCCTTCAGGAAACACTCCTCACATTTGGGCGTAGGTGCCTTACAGATTGTCCTTCCAAGACGGATGATATGGATATTCCATAGAATCCAGTGATCCTCCGGCAGCTTTTTCATCAGATCCAGCTCCACCTTCACGGGATCTGTTTCCTTCGTAATACCAAGCTTTCCAGAGATTCGCTTCACGTGAGTATCCACAACAATACTGGGAATATGGTATATATTTCCCCGGATCACATTGGCCGTCTTTCGTCCTACTCCTGCGAGCGCTGTCAGAGCTTCGATATCCTGAGGCACCTCACCGCCATATTTCTCCGACAGCGCCTGACAGCAGGCAATGATATTCTTCGCCTTATTATGGTAAAAGCCCGTGGAATGAATATCCCTTTCCAGCTCTTTCAGATCTGCATTCGCAAAGGCATCCACGGACGGGTACTTTTTAAACAGATCCTCTGTCACGATATTTACTCTCGCATCTGTACACTGAGCACTCAGCATGGTTGCGATCAGAAGCTGCCATGCATTTTCATGGTTCAGATAACATTTATAATCCGTTCCATATTCCTCATCCAGTCTGTCCAAAATCTTCTGTACCTTTTCACTTGTCCGTGCCATTTTGTATTTCCTCTTTCTTACATTTAGTGCGAAAAAGCGTATTGGTACTCCAATACGCTTTTTATTTTCACAAATTTATCTATTTCCAGAACTTTTTCTTCTTGGTATCCTTAGAATCTGCTGTCTTGTCTGTCTGTGCCTTCTGCGCAGCATTCAGGCTGTCGCCTGTCAGTGCATCAAACTGCCTCAGGAGCTCCTTCGCCTCATGGGACAGCTTCTCCGGTGTCTGGACCACCAGTGTTACATAATGATCTCCCCTGACCTCTTTGTTCCGGAGAGTCGGAACCCCCTTTCCCTTCAGACGGACTCTGGTATCTGTCTGGGTTCCGGGCTTCACTTCGTAAATCACTTTACCATCCACAGTATCTACGACTACCTCACCGCCAAGTGCTGCGACCGCATAAGATACAGGAACATTGGAATAAATATCATAATCCTGTCTCTGGAAAATGGGATGACGTCCTACAATCACTTCTACCAGCAGATCACCTCTTGGTCCGCCGTTAGTACCCGGTTCACCCTTCTCCCTGATCCGGACGCTCTGTCCGTTATCAATACCTGCAGGAATGGAAACCTGGATCTTCTTTCTGCTGGCAATATATCCACTCCCGTGACAATCCGGACATTTCTCCTTGATCACCTTACCGGTTCCATTACAATCCGGGCAGGTCTGGACATTTCTGACTGTTCCAAAGAAGGACTGCTGGGTAAAGACCACCTGTCCCTTGCCACCACACTTCTGACAGGTTTCCGGTGTGGTTCCCGCCTTGGCTCCGCTGCCATGGCATGTCTTGCACTCATCCTTCAGTGTCAATTCTATTTCCTTATCCACGCCAAAAACAGCTTCTTCAAAGGTGATCCGCACACTGGTACGGATATTGGCACCCTTCATGGGACCATTATTTCCTCTGGCGCTTCTGCGTCCTCCAAAGAAATCCCCAAAGATGTCACCGAAAATATCACCAAAATCTGCAGAATTAAAATCAAAGCCGCCAAAGCCACCGCCACCGGCTCCTCCATCAAAGGCTGCATGACCAAACTGATCGTATTGTCTTCTCTTTTCAGGATCACTCAGCACTGCATAGGCTTCGGACGCCTCTTTAAATTTCTTCTCCGCTTCTGCATCACCCGGGTTCATATCTGGATGATATTTCTTAGCAAGTACTCTGTATGCTTTTTTTAATGCTGCATCATCAGCATTCTTATCTACACCAAGGACTTCGTAATAATCCCTTTTCTGTTCTGCCATCTAATCAATCCTCAAACACTTCTATAGCGAGGTATATATTACTATATACCCCGCCATTCATTTCTGATCATTTCAGATAGAATCTAATCTATCTTACACCTCTCTGTAGTCACCGTCAACTACATCATCTGCAGGTCCTGCACCTGCCCCGGCATCAGCTGCACCCTGGCCGCCCATGCCACTCATATCAGGTCCTGCCTGACCGCCCTGTGCCTGCTGCATGTTCTCATACATCTTTGTGAACAGCTGCTGTGCACTGGTTGTCAGCTTTTCCTTGGCTGCCTTCAGCTCATCAATGTCATTGTCACTCATTTCCTGATCCTTGGTTCTCTCGAGGATATCCTTGACCGCTTTAAGATCTGCCTCAACAGAAGCCTTCTCAGAAGCATCGATCTTGTCTCCCACCTCGCTGAGAGCCTTTTCTGTCTGGAATACGAAGGAATCTGCCTCGTTACGTGTATCAATGGCTTCCTTTCTCTTCTTATCCTGTGCTTCAAACTCAGCGGCTTCCTTAACAGCCTTATCAATTTCAGCATCTGACATGTTGGAGCCTGCTGTAATGGTAATGTGCTGTTCCTTACCTGTACCAAGATCCTTTGCAGATACATTTACAATACCGTTTGCATCGATATCAAAGGTAACCTCGATCTGCGGAACACCTCTCATTGCCGGAGGGATACCATCCAGTCTGAACTGTCCAAGAGACTTGTTATCTCTTGCAAACTGTCTTTCACCCTGTACAACGTTGATATCAACGGCTGTCTGGTTATCTGCTGCGGTAGAGAAGATCTGGCTCTTCTTGGTAGGAATTGTTGTATTTCTCTCAATCAGCCTTGTTGCGATACCACCCATGGTCTCAATGGAAAGAGAAAGGGGTGTTACATCCAGAAGCAGGATCTCACCTGCACCGGCATCGCCTGCCAGCTTACCGCCCTGGATAGAAGCACCAAGTGCTACACACTCATCAGGGTTCAGGCTCTTGCTGGGTTCTTTGCCTGTTAACTGTCTTACCTTATCCTGTACAGCAGGAATACGTGTGGAACCGCCTACCAGTAATACCTGACCTAAATCTGCATTGGTAATTCCAGCATCCTTCATAGCGTTCTGAACAGGGATTGCTGTTCTCTCTACAAGCTCATGTGTCAGTTCATCAAACTTAGCTCTTGTAAGGTTCATATCAAAGTGCTTCGGTCCTTCAGCAGTTGCTGTGATGAAAGGCAGGTTGATATTGGTTGTTGTTGCGGAAGACAGCTCCTTCTTTGCCTTCTCTGCAGCTTCCTTTAATCTCTGAAGTGCCATCTTGTCATTTGACAGATCCACACCCTCTGCTTTCTTGAACTCATCGATCATCCACTGTGTCAGTCTGTTATCAAAGTCATCACCGCCAAGGTGTGTATCACCGTTTGTAGCAAGAACTTCGATGACACCGTCACCGATCTCAATGATGGAAACATCGAAGGTACCACCACCAAGGTCATAAACCATGATCTTCTGCTCTTTTTCATTATCAAGTCCATAAGCCAGTGCTGCTGCTGTAGGCTCGTTGATGATACGCTTTACATCAAGGCCAGCGATCTTACCTGCATCCTTGGTTGCCTGACGCTGTGCGTCATTGAAGTACGCGGGAACAGTGATAACTGCCTCTGTTACCTTCTCACCAAGGTAGCTCTCAGCATCTGCTTTCAGCTTCTGAAGGATCATAGCTGAAATCTGCTGAGGAGAATACTTCTTACCATTAATTGTACGTCCTCTGTCAGTACCCATATCTCTCTTAATAGAAGAAATGGTGTTCTCTGCATTAGTAACTGCCTGACGCTTTGCAGGCTCACCGATCAGTCTCTCTCCTGTCTTTGTGAATGCTACGACAGAGGGAGTTGTTCTTGCGCCTTCTGCGTTGGCGATAACGGTGGGCTTACCACCTTCCATAACTGCTACGCAGCTGTTTGTTGTACCTAAGTCAATACCAATGATCTTACTCATAATTCTCTCCTCCTGAAAGTTTAATCTCTTTTA
Organism: Suilimivivens aceti; assembly: GCF_025567405.1. Lineage (NCBI taxonomy): Bacteria > Bacillati > Bacillota > Clostridia > Lachnospirales > Lachnospiraceae > Suilimivivens > Suilimivivens aceti. Next base: position 306,280 of record NZ_JAOQKJ010000001.1, read on the forward strand.
TTGTTCTGTTACATTGAAAAATAACTGTGATTCCTTTATTAAACAACTACTGCTACCATACTGTGCCTTACTACAGCATCTCTGTAAGTATAGCCCTTTAAAAGCTCCTGAGCAATCACACCGGACTCATACTCATCGCTTTCTACCTGCATCACTGCATTGTGCAGCGCCGGGTCAAATTCCTCTCCCACTGCCGGTATGACCTTTACCTCCATCTTGTCAAGCTCTGTCATGAGCTGTCTGTAGATCATCTCCATACCTTCTGCAAAAGGAGTACCCTTCTCCTCTTCCGGGATCGTGGCCAGACCTCTTTCGAAGTTATCTACCACGGGAAGGATCTTCTCGATCACACTTTTCGCACCGGTTTCAAACATTGCTGTCTTTTCCTTGTCGGTACGCTTACGGAAGTTATCAAATTCAGCCATCTGGCGTCTGACCTTATCCTCCAGCTCTTCGATCTTCTCCTTCATGGCATCCTGCTTCTTGTCTGCCTTCTGTTTCTTCTTGAAAGCCTTCTTATCTTCTTTGGCTTCCTCTTCCTGCACTTTTTCTGTCTCTTCAGAAGCTTCTTCCACTTCTGCTTCCTCTGCGGGTGTCTCCGGTTCCTCTTCCGGTGTTTCTATTTCAATTTCTTTCTTAATATCCTTTTCATCTGCCATCTGCTTCATTCCTCTCCTTGCTATGTCTTTTTATTGTAAAGCTCATCAAGCTGATGCGTAATGGTCTTCAGAGTTCCAATTACCTTATCGTAGTCCATACGCTTTGGTCCGATAATTCCTATCGTACCTCTCATGCCTTCTCCCAGTTCATAGGTGGCAGTTACCACACTGCAGTCCTGCATGGACTGGATCTGAGTCTCGTTTCCGATATAAACCTGAATGCCTGTTTCATTATTATCAGAAAGGCTGTCCTGTACAAGCTCCGTCAGCTTATCCTTCTCTTCGAAGGTATTGATCAGCTCACTCGCCTTCTGCTGGTCTGCCAATTCAGGATACCTGAAAATATTATTGGCTCCGCTTGTATAGATCTCAAGATCCTCTTCCTCTTTAATCCCTTCTGCAAGCGCATCTACCACGTCTCCAACGATGGTACTGTGTATGCCTGCCTGCTGCTTCATCCTTGTGATCATAGGAAGATTGATCTCCTCCGGTGCCAGCCCGCTTAAATGTGTATTCAGCAGGATGTTCAGCTTCAGAAGTGTTTCATCATCCAGCTCCTCTGCTACGGGAAGGATATTGTTCTTGATCATATTCCCTTCCATAACGATCACAGCAAGCAGCTGATTCTTATCTACTCTGGAAAGCTGCAGGAATTTGATCTTGTTCTTATGAACTGCCGGTGCCGAGATCATGGAGGCATAGTTGGTATTCACCGCCAGAAGCTTTGCTACCTGCTTCAGCAGATTATCCATCTTATCTTCCTTCTCCAGAATGAGCTCCTTCAGTTCTTCCAGTTCCTTATCCTTCTTCTCCATCATAGTATCCACATATAAGCGGTATCCCTTGTCAGAAGGAATTCTTCCTGCGGAGGTATGGGGCTGCAAAATATAGCCCATCTCTTCCAGATCAGCCATCTCGTTCCGTATCGTTGCCGAACTAAGATTCAGATCTGTATATTTGGAAATGGTCCTGCTTCCCACCGGTTCCCCGGTTTCCAGGTAATTACGGATAATAGCCTGCATGATCTTAATCTTTCTGTCATCCAGCTGCATATCCGTCATCCCCTTTCCAACTCTTTCTTTTATGGTTGTTAGCACTCAACTCATTAGAGTGCTAATATCTACATAACATAAACTATCACTTACTATGGGTATTGTCAACAGCTATAACGAAAATATTTATTAAAAAATTCTAAAGATTATAAAGAAAAACCCTGCAGGAAAATCCTGCAGGATTTCTAATTTTTCTCATATATTCCGACCTTTAAGATCAGTCGCCGGATCTTCTTTCGCTGTACGATATCTTACTTTAGATAAAGAAGCTTCCTGTAATACTGCCGTTTACAACGAAGTATGTAGTATTCTCTTCAGGCTTTACATAAAGCTCTACATTCCTGATATCTTCTTCTCTTCCATTCATGTCATATTTCCATACATCCCTGAAGATCTTCATCAGATCATCCGGTGTATAGGACTTGCCGCTGAACTGGAAGTTTACGGTTTCTTCTACTTTAGCCGCCTTCTTAACAGGTGCTTTCTTCTCTTCCTTAGCTGCAGGTGCTGCTGCCTTCTTTACTTCAGCTTTCTTAGCAGGTGCCTTCTTGGCAGGCGCTTTCTTTTCTGCCTTGGCTGCCGGCGCTGCCTTCTTTGCTTCAGCTTCCTTAACAGGTGCTGCTGCCTTGACCTCAGGCTTCTTCTCTTCTGCTGCCTTGACTGCTGGTGCTGCCTTGGCGACTACCTTTGCTGTTGTCTTCTTAACTTCTTCCATAACAATGACTCCTTTCACACAAGAGCAGATCTCTCATGTCAATCAGCCGGTGAAAGCAGATACGCTGACACACGTAAGGGTTCTCACCTGCATGAATTAGTATCTATATCATGATGAAAGTGTACTCCATAATTGAAATCCTGTCAACTTTCAGGCAGATAAGCCAAAATACAGAAGTACCAGGATGCCTAAAGCAATACGATACCAGCCAAAAACCTTAAAGTCATGCTTCTTGATATAGCCCATCAGAAACCGCAGTACAAACACAGAGACAATAAACGATACCACCGTGCCGGTGAGCAGGCATGCCATTTCCATACCACTGAAGTCAAAGCCAAATTTTACTACCTTCAGAAGGCTTGCACCAAACATGACCGGGATCGCCAGGAAAAAGGTAAACTCTGCCGCTACCGTTCTGGAAATACCGATCATGATCGCACCAAGGATAGTAGCTCCGGATCTGGATGTGCCTGGAAGCGCTGCTGCCACAAGCTGACACAGACCAATGATCAGTGCATCCCTGTAGGTTAGCTGGGTTAGCTTTGTTGTCACCGGTGTCCGGTTCTTATTCCAGTTCTCGATCACGATAAACAGAATACCTACAAGGACCAGCATCACAGCGACCACGATCACCTGTACAGTCACACCGCTTTCTCCGATCTCCTTTTCAAAAGCAGCACTGACCATATCATCAAAAAGAAGTCCGTAGATCACTGCCGGGATACAGGCCACTACGATCTTGACCCACATCCAGAAGGCATCCATGCTCAGCGCCACATTTCCCACTGCCGGATCCTTGGCGCTCTTCACGATGCCACCCTTTCTGGAGCGGAGATTCTTTTTGCTGTAGAAAGGCCAGATCTTATTCCAGAACAGAACCACAACTGCCAGAATGGCTCCAAGCTGGATGACCACATCAAACATCTGGAAAAATCCATCACTGGTCTCCTGAAACGGGATCAGCCTTTCTACCAGGATCAGGTGTCCGGTACTGCTGATCGGCAGCCATTCCGTGATGCCTTCCACGATTCCGTAGACGATTGCCTTTATGATCTCTAACATTTTGTTTCTCCCTTCAGATATTCCATCAGTCTGTCATAATTTTTTTCTGCATCTGCATAGCCGGTCTCATACAGCTTCTGCAGTTTTCCTCTGTCCTTCTCAATCCTTCCCACACCACTTGGAAGCTGTGGTCTTAAAACAAAGGCCCTGCCTTCCTTTTCCTGTTCCTCCAGATAATCCAGTGTGGCGTTGTAGGTAAGATATCTGTTTTTCATGAGTTCATAAAGCTTTGGATATTTCCGGTACTTCATTTTAACCAGTCCTGCCACCTTGGTCGGCTTTCTGCGGTACCCTGCTTCCTTTGTCAGGATCACCACATTTTTCTGATTGCCATCCTCTATGGATCTCCGGATCGGGATAGCATCAGAAATTCCGCCATCCAGATATTTTCTGCCGTTCCAGCTGATGATATTGGCTACAAGAGGCAGTGAGGCCGATGCCCTGACCACTTCAATATCCTTCTTCATATCTTTAATAGGAATATATTCGGCAAGTCCTGTTTCTATGTTCGTAACTACACTGTAAAAGGTGCCCGGATACCGGTTAAAAGTATCATAATCGTACAGATTCAGTTCATCCGGAATCCTGTGATAGCACATCTCTGCCCCGAACAGATCCCCCGTTTTCAGCAGACTGTATACACTGCAGTAATTCTTATCATCCAGATAATCCACATTCACATGATAAGCCCTGCCCCGCTGCTTTGACAGAAAGCTGCACAGGGAACAGGCTCCTGCAGACACGCCGTAGCAGGAAGAAAATTCCAGCCCTTTATCCAGGAAAAAGTCCAGTACGCCGGATGAATACACACCCTTCATACCACCGCCTTCCAAAACAAGTCCTGCCTGGTACATACACTCACTCCTTTTCTGCTGCCCGTGGCAGTCTTTAAAGCTATCCGCACCTAATAATTCTCTTTCACGAATCTGCGGAGGGCTTCCAGGGATCTTTCCACCTTCTCCGTATCAATACAGTACGCCATACGGAAATATCCTTTAACCCCAAAGCTGTCAGAGGGAACCAGAATCAGGTCATACTGCAGCGCTTTCTTACAGAATGCTACTGCATCCTCTTCCAGTGCCTTTGGGAAAATGTAGAAGGTGCCTCCCGGTCTGACACAGGAAAAGCCAAGATCTGTCAGTGCCTGATAAAGCAGCTTCATATTGGTCTCATATACCTTCATATCCGCTGTTTCATCTACTACCTTTGCTACCGCAAGCTGGATACTGGAGGACGGGCAGTTATGTCCGATCCCTCTTGAGATCTGTCCCATCATGGGTACCAGAAGCTCTGCGTCTTTGCATGCCGGATTCACTGCCACATATCCGATACGCTCACCGGGAAGGGACAGGGACTTGGAATAGGAATAGCAGGACAGAGTATTTGCATAAAACCTTGAAACATAAGGAAGCTCTGCCCCGTCAAAAACGATCTCCCTGTAAGGTTCATCGGAAATGATAAAGATCTCGTGTCCATATTCCTGCTGCTTTTCCGTCAGAAGCTTTGCCAGCTTTTCCAGTGTTTCTGCGCTGTAAACAGCTCCGGACGGATTGTTCGGGGTATTGATGAGCACTGCTGCCGTATTTTCGTTCAGCATTTCAGTAAGCTTCTCAAAATTGATCTGGAAGCTCTCCGTATCAGCAGGAACCACCTTTAAAACAGCTCCTGTCAGATTGACATAGGGACCATATTCCGGGAAATAGGGTGCAAAGGTCAGTACCTCATCCCCCGGCTTTGTCACACAGCGCAGGGCATGTGCCAGAGCGCCTGCAGCACCGGATGTTGGGAAAATATATTCCGGTGTATAGTTCATGCCAAATCTCCGGTTCAGGGACGCAGCCACGCTTTCCTTGAATACGGGAAGTCCAAGACTTGGACTGTAGCCGTGCAGCTCCATGGAAGTCTTTGTCTTAAGGAGCTCTTCCATCTCTTTTGTATAATCGTCCGGCACCGGTACAGACGGATTTCCCAGACTATAATCGAATACATTTTCATATCCGATCTCTTTTCCTCTCGCTGCGGCGAATTCGGAAAACTCCCTGATTACAGATCTTCCTCCAAGCATGTTTTTGTACTGTTCATTGATCATAGTTAGTCTTTCCTGCTTTCTTTATTTTACAGAAGATGCGATCAGTGTCATATCTCCCTGCAGTTCCACCTTGCCAAAGCCTGAAGGAAGGATAAAGTGATCTCCCTTTCTGATCATCTGTCCATTAACAAGACCTTCTCCCTCTATCACGCTCATGATCAGGAAAGGATGCTCCTGCTCAAAGGAAACCGGCTCTGTTACGGTTAATTTGTATACCTTGTAATAATCACAGGCGATCAGCTCATTCATAGTGTTTGCCGGCAGATCTGCTGCATGACTTACACTGTCCTCTGCAGAAGGTGCCGGTACAGTGATCACATCGATACTCTGCTGTACGTGAAGCTCACGGGGCTTTCCATTGGAAAGTCTGTCATAGTCATACACACGATAGGTAATATCGCTGTTCTGCTGAGTTTCCAGAATCATCAGGCCGCCCTTGATCGCGTGGACAGTTCCGGGATTGATCTGAATAAAGTCCCCCTTCTTCACCGGTACTTCACGGATCAGCTCTGACCATCTCTTCTGATCGATCATTTCCTTCAGCTCTTCTCTGCTGCCTGCATTGTGGCCAACCACCAGTGTCGCATCCTCAGGGCAGTCCAGAATATACCAGCACTCTGTCTTTCCAAGAGATCCGTTCTCATGTACCTTGGCATAGGCATCATCAGGATGTACCTGGATACTTAAATCTGCCTTAGCATCAATGATCTTGATCAGCAGAGGGAACCGGTCAAGAGGAAGGTTTCCAAACAGCTCCGGCTCCTCTTTGAACAGCTCGGAAAGCTTTCTGCCTGCATATTCCCCTTCTCTTACGGTGCAGTCTCCGTTTGGATGTGCGCTGACTGCCCAGCACTCACCTGTCTTGTCACTGGGGATCTCATAGCCAAACTTCTCGGCAAGCTGATTGCCGCCCCAGATCATTTCCTTAAACACAGGATTCAAAAACAAAATCGGCCTTGTCTTCTTGTTCACAGTTAACTCCCTTCCATTGGATTCTATGATTTTCTGATACCAGAATGCAGAATCCTTCACAATCCTTTTCTGTGTCTTAAAATCTACATATACAATACCAAAACGCTCGGTATATCCCTTGTCCCATTCAAAATTATCAAGGAAGGTCCACAGGAAATAGCCCCGCACATCAGCACCGTCATCATTTGCTCTCTGCAGTGCAGAAATATACAGATCCAGAAAATTCTGTCTGTTGGGATCATGTACACGGCCATCCAGTGACACATCATCATGACAGGACATGCCGTTCTCTGTAATGTAAAGAGGTAAATGATACCGCTCATACAGGAACTTCACGCCATAGTAGAAGCACTCCGGTGTAACCGGCCAGCCTGCTGCTGTCTTGGCAGCACCTGCTTCCCTGTCCACATACTCCGGCTCTCCGTCCTCGCCCTGTCTCATCATATATCCGTTATAAATGTTTTGTCCCATAAAATCAAGGGGCTGGGAAATAAGTTTCATATCCTCATCTGTAATTTCCGGCAGATACTCAGCAAATTTCTTAAGTCCCTCTTCCGGATATTTTCCAAGAAATACCGGATCATTGAACCATGCCACATTCCAGGTCCAGTTGTCCATGGGCTGGTGGAAGCCAAACAGCGTCTTTCTTGCAGCCTCGATATCCTCCGGGGAATCGGTAGCAGGATATGCCATGCCACAGGTCGGCGCATAGCCTACCTTGATCGGTCTGCTGGCATATTTCCGGAGATTGATAACTGCCTGGCCATGGGCACGGAGTGCATTGTGGGCGATCTTAAATACATCCTTATAAGGAAGCTTTAGCCCCGGCGCATGCACTCCCGACAGATGTCCAAGTCCCACAAAGCATTCCGGCTCATTTAAGGTAATGAAATATTCGCAGATATCAGAGAAATTCTCTGCCACTACCTTCGCATATTCTCCGAACCACTGTATCACATCCTCATTCAGCCAGCCGCCCTTGTCCTGCAGCGCCTGCGGAAATTCCCAGTGATACATGGTGATATATGGCTCGATCCCGTTCTCCTTCATGGAAAGGATCATGTCCCGGTACATGGCAATGGCCTTTTCATTCACCTTTCCCGTACCTTCCGGCAGGATCCTCGCCCAGCTCATGGAAAAGCGGTACGCTTTGATCCCAAGCAGCTTCATCAGCTTATAATCCTCTTTATATCTGTGCATGTGGTCACAGGCGGTATACGCATCCTTTCCATCCAGGATCCTTCCCTCTTCGGCAAAGGTATCCCAGATGTTCTTACCGCATCCATCCTCCGGATCTCTTCCCTCTACCTGATAGGCGCTGCTGGCAACGCCCCACACAAAATCATCACGAAACATAGTTTTATCTCCTTTTATTCCGAATTTCCCTGTCAGCAGGATCCAATGACGGATACCAGGTAAAACGGAACTGCATCCTGCTCTGTTGCTTCCACGATCTCGATCTCTACCTTATGTATACCGGGTTCCATATGTCTTGTCACCGTATCAATATACAGACAGTCTCCCCATGTCTCCTTAAAGTTTCCATCTAATACCATAGCCGTATCTTCTCTGCCATCTACTGTAACCTTTGCAATGGGAGTTGGCTGCTTGACACTCTTACGGTACTGTACCGCAATGCCGGTTCCTTCGATCTCAAAGGTAATCTTATCGCCCACATAGCTTCCTGTCCATCCTCTTCTGAAGATCTCAAGAATATTGTCCTGAGGCTCTAGATCAGCCACAAATCCTGCAAGAACAGGCTCTGAATTATGATTCTGATATCTCACAGAATGCTCATAGGCATTTTCTGTGATCGGTGCAGGAAGTGTCCCTTCTGCAAAGGCAGCTTCTTCCTCGTTGTTTCTGTCCTCATATATCTTCTCAAGGAAGGTAGTGATCACTTTGGCTACCAGTGCATGGCCTGCGTCATTGGGATGAAGGTCATCCGGTGTGATCTCTCTGTTTTTGATCCTTCCGGACTCGATCTCCGGCCAGATTGTTTCCTTCATGCTGACCATGGGAAGTGCATAAGCCTTTGCTACCTTCAGATGCATTTCCTCTGCATTCAGTCCGTCGTCATACCTGACATTGTTCATCAGCATAACAGCCGGTCTGCAGGCATCTGACAGTGTGGTTCTTACAAGACCCTCATACGTTTCCTCAAAGAATTCCGTATTTTCATCATTCACCGCAAACTCGATCAGCACGAAATCCGGCTGATAGGAAAGCAGATGCTCCTTTACTCTGGAAACGCCAAACTGGGATGTGGTTCCGCCAATTCCCGCATTGACAAAGGTGATCTCTGACTCCGGGAATTTCTTTTTCCACCACTCATATACCAGATAGGCATAACAGGTCTGCGGTGTGGAAGAAAGACTTCCCTGAGTAATGGAACCGCCAAGAAAACCTGTGGTAATGTCCTCTCCTCTCTCTGCCTTTTTCATACATTCCTTGATTTTTTTCCAGTTTCCTCTGTTGATCATTCCCTGATCAAACTTAACCTGATATTCCATAATCGTTTTGCTCCTTTTCGCTTTTTTATAATCATGAAATATTAAGAAAGGGCCTGCTGACGAATCTAACAAGCCCTTTTTAAAACTATTTCACTGTTCCTTTTCTTATCTGATACCGATCTCTGTATCAGCCTCTGTTACTACACTGTGCTCTTTGATATATGCTACGATCTCATCAAATTTGGTAAATGCAAGACCTACATAGCTGTCTGCACATCCGTAGTAAATAGCGATCTTTCCGCTTTCAGGATCATGAATGGTAGCGCAGGGGAAGCATACGTTGGGAACGAATCCTCTCTCCTCATACCACTCTTCGGGTGTCAGCAGGAAGGTCTCACATCTGTACTTCACGATAGAAGGATTCTCAAGATCCAGGATCGCACCTCCGATGGAATATACGAAGCCGTTGCAGGTTCCGCTTACACCGTGATAGAACAGCAGCCATCCTTCACTTGTCTCGATAGGAGCTGCACCTCCGCCGATCTTAACGGACTCCCACCATTCGCTGCCTTTGCCCATAACGTGTCTGTGTTTTCCCCAGTAAACAAGGTCAGGGCTCTCGCTGACAAAGATATCACCGAAGGGTGTATGACCGCTGTCAGAAGGGCGGCTCAACAGCATGTAGTTTCCATGAATTTTTCTGGGGAACAGAACTGCGTTTCTGTTGTAAGGAATAAAAGGGTTCTCAAGCCTTGTAAAGGTCTTGAAATCAGTTGTCTTTGCCATACCGATGGATGCACCATAAAAGTCCTGGCACCAGATGATATAATAGGTATCTTCTACCTTTACCAGTCTGGGGTCATAAGCATACTTCGGCATGAAAGGCTTTCCTTCTTCATCCACGAAAGGAATCTTCTCCTTATCAAAATCCCAGTGGATCGCATCCTTGCTTCTTCCCATATAGATATAAGGGATGCCGTTTGTCTGCTCGCCACGGAATACGCCGATAAACTCATCACCATAAGGCATTACGGCACTGTTGAAAATTCTGGCAACGCCTTCTACAGGATTACGTCCGATGATCGGGTTCTCTGTATATCTCCAGATAGGCGCTCCGGTCAGTCCTTCCGGCTTCTCCTGCCAGGGAACATTCTTTACCGGAGGGGCAATCATTTTAATTTCGCTCATATTATCTCCTTTACGCCTCAAAGGCTTTTTGTCTTATTTGGAAAGAAATTCCAGGTTCTTTTTGATCAGTTCACATCTCTGTGCTACGCACTCTACGCTTCTGCCGGGATCCTTCGGTGTATTGAATACATAATCGATCAGCTTGTCAACAGTTGTAGTTGCAACATGCATTCTTGTATCACTGGATGCGTAGTAAATAAATACCTCGCCCTTTTCATTTGCGATCGCACCGTTGGTAAATACAACGTTGGATACGTCACCGACTCTCTCGCCGCCCCTTGGTCCGATCAGCAGGCCTGAAGGCTCTGCGATCACTCTGGAAGGATCATTTAAGTCAGTTGCGAATGCGTAAATTACATATCTGAGTCCGGCTGCTGTATTTCTTACACCGTGTGCAATATGAATCCAGCCCTTTTCTGTCTTGATCGGCACTGCACCGGCACCGTTCTTGGCCTCAGTAATGGTATGATACTTACGAAGGCTTGTCATCTTCTCTTCGTCGATAACAGCATGGGTAATATCATCACAGAGTCCGAATCCGATACCGCCGCCTGATCCTGTCTCGATGAAGTCATCCATCGGTCTTGTATAGAAAGCATACTTGCCATTTACAAATTCAGGATGCAGTACTACGTTTCTCTGCTGAGGGGAGTTTAAGGTTACCAGGTTAGGCAGTCTCTCCCATGTCTTCAGATCCTTTGTCCTTACAATACCTGCTGCAGCAACTGCTGCAGAAAGATCATTGACTGTGGTATCCTTGCTCTCTGAACAGAATACGCCATAGATGTAACCATCCTCATGCTTGGTGAGACGCATATCATATACGTTTGTCTCTTCCTTGCAGGTATCCGGAAGCAGGATCGGGTAATCCCAGAAACGGAATCCATCGATTCCATTGTCACTTTCTGCTACGCCAAAGAAGGACTTTCTGTCATCTCCTTCAATTCTGGCTACCAGATAATACTTTCCATTCAGTTCGATCGCACCGGAATTCATAACTGCATTGATTCCCAGTCTCTTCATAAAATACGGATTGGTTTCCGGGTTTAAATCATACTGCCAGGTAAGCGGAATATGCTCTCTGGTCAGTACCGGATTCACATAGCGGTCATATATCCCGTTGTAAAAATCAGGATCTACTTCATTTTTCCTGTTAATAAGTGCTTCGTATTTCTTTAATTCTTCTTCATACTTCTGATGTAACATGCTCACTTTCTCCTTTCTCAGATCTCTTTTCCTTCTAATCTTCTGATTACCTCAAAGCACATTCTTCCATTGTGATACGGGCATTTCCAGGGTTCTACGATAGGTCTTCCCTCGTAAGGCTTTCCGCTTGGGTCTACCTCCCAGAACCACTCAGATCCCTGTCTCTTGTCCATCACATGATCCTTGATGAACTGCCATTCAGACTTTGCTGCATCCAGATACTCTGTCCTGGAAGGATCCTTCTGCCAGCCATTCAGGAAACCGATCACGGTCTCTGCCTGCACCCACCAGATACGATGTACATTTACAACACCTTTCTCACATTCATTTGCAAGGGAATGTCCGTCAAAGGCTACCTTATAGATCTCTGCTGTCAGATCCTTGGTAATAGGTGTCATTTTCTCTTCATATTTCTTCTCACCAAGAACTTCAACTCCACGATCCATCAGCCATGCCGTCTCGATATCATGACCATAGGAATGCAGATCCAGAATGGTGTTCATGTTCCTGTCAAAGAATACTTCCTGTCTGTGGAGCTTTGGATTATATACCTTATCAGCAAAGGTATCCATGATCCACTCAAGTCTTTCCTTTACCTCGGGGAGCTTTGCTACCCGGTAAAGCTCTGTATAGGCTTCAAATACATGAAGCAGGGTATTCATGGTCTTCTCAGCGATAACACCGTTTTCAGAAAGCTTGTCATTTTCCACTTCATGGAATTCCTTGTCAAAAGCTTCCTTATAACCGATCTCATCAGTGCACTTCGTCTCAATGATATGGAACAGCTCCTTTGCCATGGCAAGAGCTTCCTCATCATGGGTTGCCTCATAATAAGAGGAAAGTGCATAAATAGAGAATGCCTGATTGTAGGTATGCTTGGTTGTATCCTCCGGTGTGCCGTCATACTTCATGGACCAGAAAATACCGCCGTTTTCCTTATCCATGCAGTGTTCCTTCATGAAGGCAAATCCATGCTTTGCTTCCTCAAGAAGACTCTCATCCTTAAGAAGCGTGTAGGCATTGGCGAAGAACCATGTGATTCTGCTGTTTAAAATACAGCCCTTCACTGCCCTTTTATCCACCTTCAGGTCATAATCCATATAACCATAATAACCGCCAAATTCATCATCCCTCAGATTTTTCCAGAAAGGGATGATATCATTCAGCAAATGTGCTTTTACTTCTTCTAACATCATCATTTTGTTCCTTCTCCTTTACCATTTTGTGGAACTGATTCTGTCTCTTAGCCCTTGACTGCACCTGCAGTCAGTCCGCTGTATATCTGTTTCTGGCAGGTAATAAATACCAGGAGTGCCGGAAGCAGGGAAATGATAACACCCGCGCAGATCAGGTTGTACTTGCTTCCCTGGGGTCCTACGAAGGTATACAGGGAGGTAGCCACGGTTGGCAGCAGCTTCTTGTCCTGCAGGTAAAGATTGGCATTGTAATATTCATTATAAGTGCCAACACCCTTCAGAATACAGGAGGTTACAATTGCAGGCTTTAAAAGAGGAAGCAGTATCCTGTAGAAAATCGTGAAGTAGGATGCTCCGTCCATAATTCCTGATTCATCCAGTGAATAATCAATATTTTCAAAAAACTGGATGTAAATATAAATGGAAATAACATCAGTACCACACATCATAATGATATAACCAAGCAGGGAATTAATAAAGCCTAATTTCGTCATTATTTCATAAACCGAGATCTGCATCGCAACACCGGGAAGCAGTGTGGCAAACAGGAACAGATTACGGATCAGGTTATTGCCCGGAAACTTGAAACGGTTCAGCACATAAGCAAGCTGTGTACCCACCAGCGTAGACACTATCAGCACACAGACCAGGATAATAGTAGAATTGATAAATGCCTTACCCATATGTGCATTTTCGAATGCATAAACGAAATTCTTAAAATAGAGCCAGCTTTCCGGCATGGTCATAACATTGGTACTCTGGTACTCTGCATCTGTCTTAAAAGCAGTGACAACACAGGATATGATCGGCAGTATCGCAACAAAGGAAAAGAATACCAGTGATAAATACTTTAATGCTGTCAGAACATGAAGTATAATTTTGCGAAAGCTCATGCTTATCTACCTGCCTTTCTAGCTGCAGCCCTTGCCAGCTTCTTTTCTCTTCTTACCGCTGCATTGATATCCTCGTCCTCTGCATTCTTAAATACATACTTAAAGAACAGCTTCTGCAGGATCGTTGCTACGAAAATGATCAATAGCAGGATGATCGCCATGGCAGATGCCAGACCTACCTTCTGCTGGGTATGTGCGATCTCGTGCATGACCACAAAATAGGTTCCCGTTCCGTTGGCACCGTCTGTGATAACATAAGGCGGCTCAAATGCACTTAAGGATCCGGTAATGGACAGGATCACATTTAAGGTAATGATCGTCTTGATACTTGGTAAGATAATATAAATGAACTGTTGGAATTTATTTGCACCGTCCAGCATTGCCGCTTCATAAAGCTCAGAATCCACAGACATGATCGCACCGATAAAGAGCACCATGTTCTGTCCGAAATAACGCCATACAGAAGTAGCCACCAGAGAAATATTATTGATACTCTGGTCTTTTAACCAATACGGAAGATTGTCAAGCTGAAAGCCACACCACTGAAGCACAGTATCGAACACAAAGCCCCTGGTGTAGAAAAACTTAAAAATAAAGCCTACTGCAATACCATTGATCAAATAAGGGAAAAACATGAATCCCTTGAAGATATTCCCGCCCTTTACCTTAAAACTGAGTACGGTAGCCAGATAAAGGGAAAGTGCCAGCTGCACGATTGAACCGGCCATATAATAAAGGCTCAGCTTTAACGCTCCGAAACAATCGTCTCTCTCAAACACTTTAATATAATTCTTTAATCCTACAAATTTTCTTTCACCTACATACTTCATCTTATAAAAGCTGAAGCCAAACATTTCTGCAAAAGGCAGGTAGGTAAAGGTAAACAGAAGAACAAGAGGAATGACCATAAATGCGATCATAACAAAAACCTTCTGTCCATCTCTGCTTCTTGCCCATTCTAAAAAGGTTCTTTTCTTTAAAGGGGCAACCGTCTTTGACATTGCCATATAATTTTCCTCCCGACGATAATGCACGTCCTCTGACGCATTTAGAGCCAGGGAGAAACTCCCTCCCCGGCTCACAATATCACTTAATTTCTTTCAGGATTTCTGATTAGTATAAAACTTCGATCTCCAGTTCATCCTGCGCATCATTCCATGCAGTTGTCCAGTCAGCCATGATATCGTCAAGAGACTTGCTGCCGGTTGCTGCTGCTTCTACAATGCTCTGAACCTTAGCGTTACCACCTGCATTGAAGGACAGCTCGGATTCAGCATTCATTTCATTTAAGAAATCCTCTTCACCTGCAATAGCAGCTTCATCAGAAAGCATCTCGCAGCCATCAAATGCAGAGTACATATCGGGGTTCTCGCCACCGATCACTGTTGAGTAGCAGCCTTCCCTTACAGACCATCCGGATTCCTCAAGCATCCACTTGATGAATACGAGAGAAGCGGTCTTGTTCTCATCGGAAGAGTTGATATTTACTGCGTAATTATAATCACCGCCAGCAAGTGCGTACTGTGTTCCTCCAACAGTCATAGGGAAGGGCATGTAACCGATGTCATCACCGTGATCACCAGCTTCAACCATCTGTGAATATGCCCATGAGCCAAGAACCATAGCACCGATCTCACCATTGTTGATCATACCCTTGCAGCCTTCCCAGTCAGTTGTTGTATAGTCATCTTCGATCAGGCCATTAGCAACTGCATCATAGAGAATTCTGTACAGGTTGTAGATACCGGTATCATCACCGGGATCATCAAAGGGATTTGCTGTATGAACAAACTTCTGGTTCATATATGTAGCATCTCCGTTAGAAACAACACCAACGTAAGCGTCCCATGCACCCATGGTCCATCCTGCTGCATAGTTGGTATACAGCGGAATAGCATCTGTATTGTCTTTGATCAGCTGAAGGTCTTCAAGGAACTCTGTAGGAGTTGTAGGAAGCTCTGTAATGCCAGCTGCTTCAAATACTGCCTTATTGTAAACAACACCCTGTGCATTTCCCCATACAGGAATACCATAGGAAATTCCATCGTATGACCATGAATCAACAAAGTTCAGGGACTTGCTCATTTCTTCTGTTGAACCAAGAGGCATGAAGTAGGAAGAAAGATCCTTCTTATCAACTGCAGGGATCCACATAACATCACCCCAGTTACCCTGGGACAGACGAAGAAGTGCATCCTCAGCATAATCTGTAACACCCTCAGTCTTAACTTCAATGTTAGGGAACTTCTCATTAAACTTAGCGATCATCTCTGCCATGGAACCATCTTCCTCACGGTCAGTTCTGCAGTGAAGGAACTTGATGGAAGCGGTCAGATCTGTGTAATCATCAAGATTGATGTCCAGATATCCGGGAACGCCATCTGTTGTTGCGTCTGCACTTTCTGTGCTTTCTTCTGTAGTATCAGCAGCTTCTGTCGTTTCTTCGGCAGCTTCTGTTGTGTCAGCAGTATCAGTTGATGTGTCTGCTGTGCTTCCGCAGCCGATCATGGAAACAGTCATGGCTGCTGCAAGTCCGAGTGCTAATGCTTTTCTCAGCTTCATAATAAAATATCCTCCTTTTTTATAAACCTTTTCTTATAAGTTATTCAGATTTAACATTTAACTTAATTTTGTAGGTTAATTTTAATTATATTTAATTTAACTTTTTAATCATCACTCATTGTTGTTTTTTATATTATATTATTGCATACATTGTTCATTTCTTCTTTTTTACCAAATTTAACCTAGTATTTTTATCTATTTTCACGAAAACATTTTCGTTGAAGTGGATTTATTATTGCTTAAATTTTATTTATTAGCCTATTTTTTAGGTAAATTTATGTTAACTTAATTGTCTTGTTTTCAGACTCATTGCGTGTGATTGTTATTTGCAGCTTTTCTGAAAATATAATACAATGAAATTACCTCAGCTACACTCAGGATCATGCAAAGAAAAGCCGGCACAGGCTTCAGAAAGGAACAGAACCATGGAAATGATAACCTCCGTTTTTAAAGATGCCATAGCTGCCGCCGCTTCCACTGTCGAAATGCAGAATCCTTTCCTGCATGTTCTGTCTAGCGGCAGCTGTCAGGCCAACGCTCCCTGGTTCTATGAAGCAGCCCCTCTTTCCTGTTATCTTCTGCTCTATACCAGTAATGGCTGTGGCAAGCTCCTGTTTGGCAGCCAGGTATTTACCCTGGCTGAAAACACAATGGTCTTCTGCAGCTGTGAAAAACGTTTCCGTCTGGATGCTGCCCTGTCTCCCTGGGCATTTTCCCTGTATCTGATCTCCGGCTCTTCCCTGAAAAGCTACGCAGGACTGCTGTCAAAGGATCAGGAGCCTGTTGTCATGGATGTACCTCCCTTTTCAGACACTGCCCTGCATCTGCAGAAGCTTCCATCAGCTATTTCCTCTGACCAGAGTTCTCTGCTTTCCCATGCTTTGCTGACAGATATTCTAGTCGCAGGTATTATTAGACATGCCAATCAGGATCCCCAGCCTCTGCTGCCTTCCTATCTTGCGGAAGCCAGGATACTGTTTGATCATCATTTTGAGGAGAATTATTCCCTCGATGAGCTTGCCATGCGCTTTCATGTAAGTAAATACCGCTTTTGCCGTGAATTTGGTACTGCCTTTGGCGAGACTCCCCTCCAGTATCTGAATCAGAAACGAATAAAGGTGGCAAAGCATCTGCTGCTCACCACCTCTTTAAAAATCCACGAAGTTGGAAGTGCTGTCGGTATTGACAACACAAACCACTTTATTTCTCTTTTCAAAAAATATACTGGTCTGACTCCTCTTGTTTATCGTCAGACCGGTATGATACCTTAAATTCTTTTGACACTGCTTTTGACCACCATATGTCCGTCTACTACAGTGATCCCCTGCTTATAGCTTTCCCCGTTCATCTTTTTGATCAGGGTATTGATCGCTTTTCTTGCCATCTCCTTGATATCTACTTCATAGGACGTGATCTCCACATTGCAGATCCCTGGATGGATAAAATTATCAAATCCCGCAACGGAAATATCCTCCGGTACCCGGTAGCCTTTTTTCTCAAGCACATTGATCAGAATCCCCGCTGTCAGATCGCAGTTGCAGACAAATGCTGTCGGCATCTGCTCTGGAAGTCTGAACTCAAAATCATCACCTCTCTGTCCATCAGAAAGATTCCTGTCCTCGATCACCCAGTCCTCTCTCACCTGCTGTCCATGCTCAAGAAGTGCTTTTGCATAACCAAAATAGCGGTCTGTGATGCTTCCCGTATAAAGAAGCGTTCCCACATAGGCAATATCCTTATGCCCCATCTCAAACAGATAATCCGTCACCTTGTACATTCCGTAAAAATTATCTGTCACCACGCAGTCACAGTCATGTTCCTTATCATAAAAATCCAGAAAAAGCATAGGAACCTGTGCGTCACGGATCAACATATTCAGATAATCCTCTTTCAGAAGACCAATGATGATCACTCCCTGCACTTTGTTCTCCTGAAGAAGCCTTGGGAGCTCCCTGTGCTCCTGTTCTGCCTCCGCACTGAGTACCTCCAGCATGGTAAAGCACTCTTTACTGATTGCTTTGGTCGCTACTGCGCGGTACATTTTCCAGTAAAAGGATTCATACTGGTCAAGATATCTGTCAGAAATAATGATTCCGATATTGTAGCTTTTGCGTTCCTTCATTCTTCTTGCTTCTGACGGAGACTGATATCCCATTTCCTCTGCCAGCTGCTTGATCTTATCTCTCATCTCTTCGCTGACGCCTTTCTGATCAGAAAGCGCCTTGGAGACGGTTACTGTACTTACATTTAAAATCTTTGCTATATCGGCAAGTCTTACTGCCTTCGCCATGTTCCCCTCCACATATATGTAAGACTTTCCGGATTCTTACACGTTTTATTCGGCCGTTACTTCAAATATCCTGGCCATTACTTTCTTCTTAAAGTCAACTGCCAGAACCTTTCTGTCGGCTTCATAAGTATACTCCACATTTTCTTTCATGGCTTCCTGTGGATAAGCCAGCTTTACACTGAGCTTCTTTTCGCCTTCAAACAGATGTGTCAGAGGAATTCTTACCATGGTTCTGTCATCCTCTTCGTCCTTATCTCTTCTGAATACAGCAAGGTAAGCCTTGTTCTCTGTCTTCAGTGCACCGCACAGGAAAGTAGCTCTTGTATCAGCAAGACCGATCGGCCAGTCAGGAAGTGCTTTTTTAATATCACTGCGGATTTCCTTGTAATAGGAAATTCCTTCCTTCACCAGTTCCACTCTCTCCGGAGAAAGCTCCGCCAGATGGCCGCTCTGGTGGATACGCAGAAGCATGGCATTGACCATGTTGAAAATGGTTTCTTCTTTGTCGCCATTTCTCTGCGGATAAGACCATACCGCCGCCTGCTCCGGTGTCAGACCAGCCGGTGCATTGACTGCAATGGAAGCATAGTTCTGATAGTCCTCCTGATCGCTTGTGGACTGGATGCTGTATCTGGACAGCAGCGCATAGTCAATACGCAGACCACCGCTGGAACAGTTTTCAATCACGAGATCAGGGTATTTCTTAAATACACTGTCAAGCCAGGCAAGATATGCTCTTTCATGGGCAAGGAGTCCTGCTCCCACACTATCCGCGTCAAGCTCTGTACCAATACCGGGCTCGATATTGTAATCCATTTTAATATACCCCACTCCGTACTCATTGACAACCCTGTCTATTACTTCATTGACATGATCAATGACAGCAGGGTTACGGAAATCGAGCTGATACCTGCTTCTGTCAAAGACTCTCTTTCCATGACGGATGAAAAACCAGTCATCGGGAGCATTCTTTGCCTTCTCGCAGTTGATACCCATAACCTCCAGCTCAAGCCAGACACCGGGAACCATTCCCTTGCCGCGGATATAATCAGTTACTTCTTTGATTCCGCCCGGGAAACGTTCTCTGGATTCCTGCCATTCGCCAACGCTGTCCCACCAGAGTCCCGGTGCATACCAGCCGGCATCAATAACATAATACTCACAACCAGCCTCTGCTGCCGCATCAATCAGAGGCAGCTCCTTTTCTGTGGTCGGATCTCCGAAAAGGCAGTTCATATAATCATTAAAGATAACAGGCAGATTCTCATCATCCTTATTTACTCTGCGGATCATACGGCGATACTTCGTAAGCTGCCCAATGGCGTTCGCAAAATCAGCATCTGATACACCAACTGCCACCGGCACGGTCGTAAAGCTTTCACCGGGCTTTAAATTCTGGAACCAGTGGGACTGTACCTCGGTCGGACCGCTCAGCGCCAGATAAAAATGATCATTCTGATCACTGATCTCTGCATGCCAGGAACCATTATGCTCGATCTGCCAGTAAATGGCAGTATCTGCTTCCTCATTGGACAGATAGCCCATTGGAAGATATTCCTTAGTCGACCAGTTTCCTGTATTGGTCAGTTCGATCGTCTTTGACGTCCTCTGATATACCGTAGGCTGAGTCTGTGGAAGCCCCAGTGCCGGGAAGCTGTAGGTATGGAAATTCATTTCCTTCTGCCAGCCGTTATGTGCAAAGGTGAGCTGCATCTTGTCATCGGAGCTCATCTCTCCCTCTTTTTCGATGCCAAGATAATAGAAAGACGAAATGTACTCCAGCGTCTGCACCTCAGTTCCTTCATTGGTCACCTCACTCTGCATCCTGATCGTAGTGGTTCCCTGATAAAACTGCCAGGTTGTCACTACCCTGGCTCCGGTTTCCTCATCCTTCTGGATAAATGTCAGCACTCTTCCTGTCTCGTTGCGCTCATCTTTCATATCCACGAAAGTGAGCATATAACCAGGTGCTGTTACGATATGCTTGTTGCCATGCTTTTCATAAGGTCTGTTATAGCCTGAGAAGTTGACCTGTACCAGCTGGAAACCCTCCCGCAAAAATGTTTCATTCTCTGTCAGTTTCTTTTCTTCCTGTTCAGAAAGAGGCTTTGCTGAAAAATGAAATAACTTCAGCTGATTTTCCTTTGTCACTCCAAATACCAGATAGATCCCGTCTTCCTCTATCCTGATCCACTGATTGATATATTCTGATGCCATCTTTTATCTGTTCCTTTCCGTTTGTTCTATGTTTACACCTCTGTCAGGTGAATTAATTTTCCTTTAAAGTCACCAAAGGGATTCTGCACCAGAAGTCCGGCATTCATCAGCTGTTCTCCTGACCATGTCCCATCTTCTCCTTCAATCGCATAGTACTTCTCTGCTGCCAGTCCCTTCAGATAGATCCTTCTGCTGTGATAGTTGGGACGATTCAGTACCTGTACATAGGTATACAGCGCTTCTTTCTTATCCTTGCTGACAACGCCATAGCAGTCAAAATAATGATTCTCCGCATAGGAAGCGATCCTGTAATAATCTCCTTCCCTTACCAGATCATTATATTTATGATACATGGCAACCTGTGCGGGGATCTGCTCCCTGTCGCTCTCCGGGATTTTCGTTACATCCAGCTCATAGCCAAAGGTTCCTGCCAGTGCCACATACCCTCTTGTTTCAAAAGGAGTCACTCTGCCTACTGTATGGTTCGGGCAGTCAGAAACATGTGCTCCCATTGTGGACAATGGATAGATCAGTGCCGTACCTTCCTGGATCTTCAGTCTTTCAATCGCATCGGTATCATCAGAACACCAGATCTGCGGGCTGTAATACAGCATACCCGGATCAAATCTTGCACCGCCGCCGGAGCAGTTCTCCAGAAGAAGGTGTGGGAACTCTGTCATCATTCTCTCCTGCATTTCATAAACAGCCAGTACATAACGGTGATACAGCTCACCCATCTGATCTGCTGGAAGCTCAAGGGAACCGATGTCTGAAAGCTGTCTGTTCATATCCCACTTTACATATTCAATATTGGCGCTGCGAAGGATCTTCGCTACGCACTCATAAGCATAATCTCTGACTTCCTTTCTGGTCAGATCCAGCACATACTGATTTCTGCAGAGGCTGGGCTCCCTGCCTGGGATCGCAATGGCATAATCAGGATGTGCGCGATAAAGGTCAGAATCCGGGGAAATCATTTCAGGCTCAAACCAGATACCGAACTTCATGCCAAGCTTATTGACCTCGTCAACCAGATATTCCAGTCCGCCCTTCAGCTTCTCTTCATTGACAAACCAGTCGCCAAGCGCTCTGTTGTCATCACAGCGGTTTCCAAACCATCCATCATCCATAACAAGCATCTCAATGCCAAGGGCTGACGCCTGCTTTGCAATAGCGATCAGCTTGTCTGTATCAAAATCAAAATAAGTAGCTTCCCAGTTGTTGATCAGAATAGGTCTCTTCTGATTCTTGTACTCACTGCGGATCAGATGATTTCTGTAGAAATCATGGAAGATCCTCGTCATCTGTCCAAGTCCCTGCGCAGAATAGACGAGCACGGTCTCCGGTGCCTGGAAGGATTCTCCCTCTTTCAGCTTCCAGGTAAAATCTTCCGGATGGATTCCCATGGTCATACGTACCTGATCAAACTGATCAGACTGTACCTGTGCCTTGAAATTGCCGGAATATACAAAATGCATGGCATATACTTCACCATTTTCCTGATCGGCATTCTTCGTCTTCAGTGCCAGGAACGGATGATCCTGATGGCTGGACTCTCCACGTATGGACTCCACACTGTATTTGCCATGACTTACCGGTACTGTCTCTATCTGTCTCTCTCTTGCCCAGGAACCATGCAGGGAAATCGCTTCAAAATCTTTATTATCCATATCAAGGCAGGCAGAATATACCTTGGTCAGATAAAGATCTTCCTTACCTGTGTTCACTACCTTTACACTTCTTGTGATTACATCTGCTTCATCAAAAATACCATACTGCAGAATCACCTGAAGTCCTGTTACCTTATCCTCGCAAAGGATCTTAAGAGTCTCACACTCTCCTGCTTTTCCAAAGGATGCCGGCAGACCTTCAAGTCCATCTTTTCCCTCCGTGATCTTATGTGACACGTAAGAAAGGGCAAGTCCCACATTTCCTTTCTCTGTGCGGATATTGATGCAGCTTTCTCTGTAATCACCAAGTCCGTGTGCCGGATATTCCATCGGGAAGCTGTCAAGGAAGGATACCCTGTCCCTGTTATTCCTTGAAGGGACAAAAGGGTTCTCATGGATACGGAGCAGACCGTCTAAATGGACTTCCTTCAGCTTCTTTCCGTAATAAACATGTCCTAAAAACTGCTCGTCATCTACTACTGCAATAACATAAGTTGTATTTCTCGTATCAAGCTTAAATATCTTTTCTTCTTCCAAAAAAACTGCTGCCATAAAACCTCCAAATTTCATTTTACGCAAAAACCATTTAACTAAATTATAAGGTAATTTTTAGTAATGTCAATCAGATCAATGTCTTTTCAATGTTAATTTTCCCACTTTTAAGACATTTTAAGGCAGGCTGCAAAAACGTCATTTTTCGCCAGCAGAGCAGAAAAATTGCTGTTTACAACAAAAATGCCGCAGGCGATACGTTATCATCCTGTGACATTTTTCAGGAAAGCAAAAGGATCTTCTTCCCACTGCTGTAAAAACATGATCAGCAGAAAGGCTGCCCTGAGGGAAACCTTCTCTTCCCTCAGGATCCGCACAGCTTCTTTCTTATCAACTGTCAGCACTTCTATCGTTTCCGTACTTTCTGCAAAAGCCGTGGAAATGCCCCCATCTGCATAGCCAAATACAGATGTACTTGTTTCATCCGTAAGTCCGGCTCCAAGAAAATACGGTTTTGTAAATCCGGGATCGACACCTTCTGCCGGTATAAAGCTAAGCCCTGTTTCCTCTTTCATTTCTCTTGCAGCCGCTTCCCCTGGTGTTTCCCCTGGATCGATCAGACCTGCCGGAAGTTCATATAGATAATCATTCAGTGGATACCGGTACTGTCTGATCATTACAAGCCTTGACGGATCCTCCTTCAGAAGTGCATAGATCACAATTCCGTTTTTCGGAACCTCTCCTGTCTTTAGCGGAAGCTGATCCTCCGGGTTCCTGGATGCGAAATAATAGGAAAAAGGCTGTCCCTTCTGGTCAAGTGCATCCATTTCATATAAATTCAGGAATCTGTTATCTGTCAGCTTCCTGACAGCCGTAAATTTCTCTTTCATAGCATTCTCCCCTCGCCCCAGGAAATGCAGACATCCTGTCAGCTCTCCAGATACCGCAGATATTCTGCCAGTTCTGTAGGAACACCTCCTGTTGTTTCCATCTTTTTGCAAAGAAGTGTAATCTTATGAACCTCTTTGGAATGAATGATCGTATATTTTTCAATTGGCTCTTTAAAAAGAGGATTCACTGCCACCTTATTCCTGACAGCTGCACTGAATGGACAATATACCGCAAGGATCTGACGTACTACTTTATTCAATCTCGGTGAGCCGGTACTCTCATACCGGAGCCACAGTACATAATCACTTACAAACATCTGCCGGTAATTATTTCTGGCACGCCCCATCTGCATTTTGATCTTTTCCTTCGTATCACTGGACAGATCCCGGTTCCTTTTAAAGAACTGCACATAATCACAGTATTCACTGGTAAGGGAAGGTTCTGAAAGGTCATTCCATCTTCCTCCCTGAATACGCTTGCACATTTCCCACCTGAAATCACCCGCAAGTTCCATAAATGTCTTTTCCAGATCTTCCACATGGAACATAGAACACATCAGACGCCCCGGTGTATCTCTCTTTCTTCCCTCGATCTCCTGCCACATAACACCACGGCTTCCTACATTGGGAAGAAGGATCACATCCGGCAGCACCTCTGTTTTGATCATAAGACCATTCAGTCCACGATCCGGGTTGCTGTAAAGTGTGTCCCTGTAAAACACGCCGAAATCAATACTTCTTATCTTATCGAGTACTGCTTTTACCTTTTCAGCTGTCACCAGGCTGCTGCTTAAGCTCTTCAATACCGTATGCTTCGAAAATACAGGACAGAAGGTAGTCGGCTGTCCGAAGGTGATCTTATTCACTGATATGAACATATTTCTGATCTCAAAATTCACACGGGACAGATTGTTTTTCAGAAGTGCTTCTTCCTCCTCCGGAGAAATCCGTCTCATCCTTTTCTCTTCTCTTAAATATTCCCGGTAATCCATATCCAGCTCATTCCGGCTTGGCTCCTTCTTGCCGGCATAAACCGCTACCAGCCACTGAAACAGAGAATATACGCCCTCTCCCGGATTCGTCGGAAGCTGTTCTACAAGCTGATAAAGATAAACTGCATTTTCCATCCCTGCCAGCTCTTCATCCACATATCCGAATTCCAGGAACATCCGGATCACGACAGGAAGCTTTCCTGTCTTTACGAAAGTCCCAAACACCTTTTCGTACAGCTTGTAAAACAATCCCGTCAGTTCATGCCGCAGTATCCTGGCAGCATCATCACTGCTGCTCTTCTGTGAAAGTCTCTTATAGCTGATAAGGCTTTTGGCAAATGCCTCCTCCAGCTTTTTATCACAGTCTGCATATGCCAGTATCTTCTGTAGTGAGTCTTTTAGTTCTTCCTTAATTTCCTGTATTTCCAAAAAATGATCCCTCCCTGATTATCTGGATTCCTCCGCTGCAAAGGCAAGGGCACACCGGACTGCCCTTTTCCACCCTTTCAGAAGTTTTTCTCTGTCAGCTTCTGTCATTTCGCTGCCGAACTCTCTGGAAAGCCTCCAGTTTTCGCTGATCTCCTCCCGGCTCTTATAATAGCCTGTGGCAAGGCCAGCAAGATATGCCGCACCAAGTGCTGTAGTTTCGATGCACTCAGGTCTGTAAACCTTGCCGCCAAGAATATCTGCCTGAAACTGCATCAGAAAATCATTGGCACTGGCACCACCGTCTACCTTAAGTCCTTTAATATTTACCTGAGCATCCTCCTCCATCGCCCGGAGCACATCCACAGTCTGGTAGGCAATGGATTCCAGCGCCGCACGGATAAAGTGCTCCTTTTCACAGCCCCTGGTAATGCCAACGATCGTTCCTCTGGCATAGGGATCCCAGTAGGGCGCTCCCATCCCCGCAAAGGCAGGAACAATATAAACACCGGTGGTATCCGGTACTCTTTCTGCATATTCACTGGTCTGGGATGCACTTTTCACCATACGCATGCCATCCCTCAGCCACTGGATCGCAGCGCCCGCCACAAACACACTGCCTTCAAGGGCATATTCCACTTTTTCTGTGCAGCTTGCTGCTATGGTTGTCAGAAGCCCATGCCCGGAAGCGATCGCCTGTTCTCCCGTATTCATCAGAAGAAAGCAGCCTGTTCCGTAGGTATTCTTCACCTGTCCTGCTTCAAAGCAGCACTGACCGAATAATGCAGCCTGCTGATCTCCTGCAATTCCGCCAACCGGGATCTCACTGCCGGTCACGGATGCGTCCGTATACCCATAGATATAGCTGGAGGGCTTCACCTCCGGAAGCATACATTTCGGTATCTTCAATAAGGAAAGCAGCTCCTGATCCCAGCACAGCTTATGTATATCAAAGATCATGGTTCTTGATGCGTTGGTGTAATCGGTCACATGCACCTTACCCTTGGTCAGATTGTAGATCAACCAGGAATCCACCGTTCCAAAAAGAAGCTCTCCCTTTTCGGCTCTTTCTCTTGCACCAGGTACATTGTCCAGGATCCAGGCAATCTTCGTGCCGCTGAAATAAGCATCCGGTACAAGACCTGTGCGTTCCCTGATCATCTCTCCATAGCCTGCCGCCACCAGTTCATCGATCTTTGGTGCTGTCCTCCGGCACTGCCAGACAATAGCATTGTAAACCGGCTCTCCCGTCTCCTTATCCCAGACGATCGTCGTTTCTCTCTGGTTGGTGATACCAATTCCGCAGATATCCTCCCCATCTGCCCCTGCCATCGCCATGGCTTCTGTCAGGACAGCGAGCTGCGAAGACCAGATTTCTACCGGATTATGCTCTACCCAGCCGGGCTTTGGATAAATCTGGGTAAACTCCTTCTGCGCCATGCTGCAGATGTTTCCCCCCTTGTCGAACAGGATACATCTTGAGCTGGTTGTACCCTGATCCAGTGCCATGATATATTTCCCCATAAGCATACCCTCTCTTTTATCTGTCTATGACGGTCGCGGTCGCTACAATATCTACTCCCGTACCTGCAGCATTCCTGATCAGAACCTCTCCGAGCCTCACAGGTGCTGTAATCGTAGTATTTCTTATGATCTCCATGCAGTCTTCGATCTTATCTTTAGGGATTTCACCCCTGGTCTTCACCGGCACCACCGGGTCATAGCCCTTCTCTACCCGGATCATGCTGGTCAGGCCTCTCTTCGGTGCTGTCATTTCATTTCTGGCGTAGTTTTCACCGATCCTGCAGCTGTTTCCTGTAATGACAAGATTGCCGTCTTCCTCCTTGTCTACTGTGATCATGCATCCTTTCGGACAGCCGATACAGATCAGTGTCTTACTGGCATCTCTTCCCTCCGGGATCACACTCTTCGACTTCTCAGGGATCTTCGGCCGGACTGCCCCGCCAAAGCCCTCCGGCTTATTCCGGATATATTCTGCCGCATGAAATCCTGCCTGCTCTGCCTCTTTGGATACGTTATCCACCAGATCATGCACATGCAGTACATTGCCGCAGGCAAAAATACCCTCTGCTGTCGTCATCAGACTGGCATTGACCACAGGTCCCTTTGTCACAGGATCCATTTCCGCCCCTGCTCCCTCTGACAGCTCATTCTCAGGGATCAGACCGCAGGAAAGAAGGACAGTATCACAGGAAACATATTCTTCACTGCCCGGAATGGGCTTTAAATTTTCATCTACTTTGGATACCGTAACACCGGTCACTCTTTCTTTTCCATGGATCTTTGTTACTGTATGGCTGAGCTTTAACGGAATGCCAAAGTCGTCCAGACACTGCACAATATTTCTCCTAAGTCCTCCGGAATACGGCATGATCTCTGCGACCAGCTTTACCCTGGCACCCTGCAGATGCATTCTTCTCGCCATGATAAGGCCAATATCACCCGATCCCAGGATCACGACTTCCCTGCCCGGGAGTCTGCCTTCCCGGTTCACAAAGCGCTGCGCTGTTCCTGCGGAATAAATGCCGGAAGGACGGTAACCCGGTATGTTCATGGCACCCCTCGGTCTCTCGCGGCAGCCCATGGCAAGTACCACAGCCTTCGCTTCCAGTGTAAACAGTCCCTGTGTGCTGTTCATGGCAGTTACCCGGCAAGGATCTCCGCCCTGCACATTCACTACCATGGTATCAAGCAGGTAAGGGATCCTTCTTTCATATACCATCTCTTCATACCGCGCCGCATACTCCGGTCCTGTCAGCTCTTCTAAAAAGGTATGAAGTCCAAATCCATTGTGGATGCACTGATTCAGAATACCACCAAGCTCCCTGTCTCTCTCCAGGATCAGGATATCCGTAATGCCCTTGTCATATGCGGCAACAGCAGCAGCCATACCTGCCGGGCCGCCCCCGATGATCAGTAAATCCTTCTTCATCTGCAGCCTCCCTTTCCGGCATCTGTGCCTTTCTCTGTCTCTTCATCCGGAAGCAGATAGGAAGAGCCTGCCTCATTCTTCAGGATCTCGCTGACAGGCACCTGAAGCTCTCTTGCCAGGATCTCTATGGTCTTTGGCAGACAGAAGCCTGCCTGGCACCTTCCCATGCCTGCCCTTGTTCTTCTCTTGATGCCATCTGTGGTGGTAGCGCCAAGAGGTCTGTGGATTGCATCCAGGATCTCACCCTCTGTCACCATTTCACAGCGGCAGATCACATTGGCATAAGCCGGATTCTGACGGATCAGCTTCTCTTTCCTTGATTCATCTGCCAGTGCCATACTGGGAATTCCCTTTCTGGTACTGATAAAATGCTCCTTTTTCTCCGGATGCAGCTTATCCTTCACAAGTGCTGCCACATATTCGCCGACTGCCGGTGCACAGGTAAGCCCCGGTGATTCCATACCAGCCACATCAAAGAAGCCTTCTGCTCCCTTCACTTCACCGATGATAAAGTCACCCCGATCCCCATGGGCACGAAGTCCTGCAAAGGATGTGATCACAGCTCCTGCCGGGATCTTTTTCACACTTAAGGATGCCTTCTGCATGATATCAGAAAGTCCTTCCGCTGTCGTGTCCGTTCCGTCCTTATCAGGAATATCCTCTGCAGTAGGACCGATCAGAAGATTGCCGTGTACTGTAGGGGTTACGAGAACACCCTTGCCAAGCACTGTAGGGAGCTGGAACAGCGTATGGGATACCAGATTTCCTACCTTCTTATCGAAAAGCTGGTATTCACCCTTTCTCGGTGTGATCGTAAGTCTGTCCTCTTCGTAGCAGACCATATTATGAATCCTGTCAGCATATACACCGGCGGCATTGATAACTGTCTTTGTCTCAAAACCGCCCTTTGTGGTGCTGACAAGGTAACCATTTTCTGTCTTTTTGATTCCTGTTACTTCTGCTCCGAAATGGAACTCTGCACCGTTCACCGCCGCATTCTCCGCCAGCGCAATAGTAAGGCCAAAGGGACAGATGATCGCACCTGTAGGCGCATACAGCGCTGCCACGGCACCCTCTCCCACCTCCGGTTCCAGCTTCCGGAGCTCTTCCTGATTCAGAATGGAGATCTCACGCACCCCGTTCTTTTCTCCACGCTCTTTCAGCTCCTCCAGCTTATCCATATCCTTTTCATCAAAGCAAAGAACAAGCGATCCGTTTTTCTTATAAGGAAAATCCAGCTCCTTGGAGAGCTTTTCCATCATTTCGCTTCCCTTAAGGTTAAGCCTTGCCATCAGTGTTCCCGGCTTAGCATCAAAGCCGGCATGGGCGATACCACTGTTCGCCTTGGAAGTACCTTCGCATACATCTGTACTCTTTTCCAGCACTGCGATCTGCAGCCTTTCTCTGGAAAGCTCTCTTGCAATGGCGCAGCCGCTGACGCCCGCACCGATAATTACTACATCAAGCATAAGGAAACCCCTTTCCCAATACATTTTATTTTTAATGGTGGAACAGGCGGATACCGGTAAATGCCATCACCATATCATACTTGTCGCAGCATTCGATCAATGCATCATCCCTGACGGAGCCGCCAGGCTGTACAATGTATTTCACGCCGCTCTTATGGGCACGCTCCACATTGTCAGAGAAAGGAAAGAATGCATCTGAGCCAACCGTTACACCGGTGAGACTGTCAAGCCATGCTCTCTTTTCCTCTCTGGTAAACTCTTCAGGCTTCTCCTTGAATACACGCTGCCATGCTCCCTCTGCAAGGACATCCATACATTCATCACCCATGTAAACATCAATCGCATTATCTCTGTCTGCCCTGCCAAGACCGTCCACAAACTTAAGGTTCATAACCTGGGGCGACTGACGCAGGAACCAGTTGTCTGCCTTCTGGCCTGCCAGCCTGGTACAATGGATCCTGGACTGCTGTCCCGCACCGATGCCAATGGCCTGTCCGTCCTTTACATAGCATACAGAATTGGACTGTGTATATTTCAGTGTGATCAGGGCAATCTTCATATCGATCACTGCCTGCTCAGGAAGCTCTTTATTCTTCGTTACGATATTGGAGAACAGCTCTTCATTGATCACCAGTTCATTTCTTCCCTGTTCAAAGGTGATGCCATATACCTGTTTGCGTTCGATTGGTGCAGGCACATAGGATTCATCGATCTGGATCACATTGTAAGCACCCTTTTTCTTGGCCTTTAACAGCTCCAGTGCTTCCTCTGTATATCCCGGTGCGATCACACCGTCTGATACCTCTCTCTTGATCAGCCTTGCCGTGTCCACATCACAGACATCTGACAGTGCGATGAAATCACCAAAGGAGCTCATACGGTCTGCACCTCTTGCTCTCGCATATGCACAGGCAAGGGGAGAAAGCTCTCCAAGGTCATCCACCCAGTAGATCTTTGCAAGAGTGTCTGACAGCGGAAGTCCTACTGCTGCCCCTGCAGGAGATACATGCTTAAAGGAAGTAGCTGCCGGAAGTCCTGTGGCTGCCTTCAGTTCCTTTACAAGCTGCCAGCCGTTAAAGGCATCCAGAAAGTTGATGTAGCCGGGTCTGCCGTTTAAAACGGTAACCGGAAGCTCACTGCCATCCTCCATGAAGATACGGGACGGCTTCTGATTCGGGTTGCATCCATATTTTAACTGAATTTCTTTCATCGTATTTCTCCCTTCGTAAGACAGCTCTATTTATTTTTGTTCATGATTCTGGTGGTATATCTGCCGGTTTCAATCTCGATATAACGGACAAACAGGGATACCTTGTTGTCCTCATTCAGGCTCTCCCATAGCATATCCGTGAAAGCATCCATATCATCCGGGATTGCTACCAGCTTTGGTTCTCCTTCAAAGCTGGGAAGGGGATTGCCGTCATGCATATAGGTATGGATAAAATGTCCCTCTCCTGCTGCCGGATTCTCATAGGCAAAGGTATATCTGTTACAGCTGTCCGGATTACCGTTGTTGCTCTTCAAAATGGACATCGCATAGTTGTAGCCGCCGTTCTCAATGTGAATGATGCCGGAAATACGAGGGGTATAATTAGGACCGTCCGGCTCGAATTCCCTGCTCCTTAAGGACTGCTCAAAGGTAAGCTGCTTATCCATTCCTTCATAAATGGTATCTGTCTGGTCTCCGTTTGTTACGATCGTCTTATTCCCGAGTACTCTGACTGGCGCATAGATGATCAGACTGGGATCCTCCAGCTTGGATGGGTCAAATGCCTGTGTACGGATGCCTTCTCCGTCCTCAACAAAAACCCTGTTCCTGCTGTTGGTGCTTCTTCCCATGATAAAATAGGCTGTGACTGCATATCTGCCGTTGGCTGATTTCCCGATCACGATGCCTCTGCCGGGATATGCATTGTTCTGTAATTCTTCCTTCAGTGACAGTTGTTTCATGGTTATCCTCCTTGTTTTGAGTTTCAAATGGTCTGCATGATCATTTTCACATGCATGGTAATGAAAGAACCGCCTGAGCGGCACTTCAAAAGTGTTCGCCCAGGCGGTCGGCATTTTATTTATTACCACGCTTCCCGTGAGTACTCTCACAACAGTTTTTGACTCCTGTCTTCCGCCAGTTGCGCAGTCCGTTACTATATTTATAGTATCACGTTTTCACAGGGGTTGGCAAGCGGATTTCAATTAATAGGTTAGTACTTCATGCCCAGTTTCTGTAACAGCAACCGTAATCTCCCACTGGGCTGACGGCTTGCCGTCTTCTGTATAGACAGTCCAGCCATCTTCATCATCTACACAAACCTCACAGGTTCCCATATTGACCATAGGCTCAATGGTAAATACCATACCGGGAACCATCAGCATTTCTGTACCCTTCCTGGTAACATAGCTGACAAAGGGCTCCTCATGGAATTCAAGTCCAACGCCATGTCCACCGATGTCTACCACCACGCTGTAGCCATTTGCCTTCGCATGGTCATTGATCACCTGAGCCATGTCTCCAAGGAAGTTCCAGGGCTTTACCTGTTCAAGGCCAAGCTCCACGCACTCCTTCGTTACCTGCACCAGCTTTTTCTTTTCCTCACTGACCTCTCCAATGCAGAACATTCTGGAGGAATCGGAGAAGTAACCTTTATATATGGTAGAAACATCTACGTTGACGATCTCCCCCTCCTTCAGGATCCTATCAGGGGAGGGGATTCCGTGACATACCACTTCATCAATAGATGTGCAGACACTCTTCGGAAAGCCTTCATAATTCAAAGGTGCGGGAATACCGCCCATCCTTGTTGTCACATCATAGACCAGTCTGTCGATCTCTTCTGTGCTGACACCCGGCTTTATCATCTTCGCCACTTCATCCAGTACTGCAATATTGATCACACTGCTGTCACGGATTCCCTGGATCTGTTCCGGTGTTTTCAGGATATCGTGTGTCGGGACGATATGCCCCTGCAATGCGTAATGATGGATCTTTTCATCGAGTGCCATGTGACAGTTCTTGTACTTCTTACCGCTGCCGCACCAGCACATGTCATTTCTTCCCAGTTTTTCCATATATCCTCGGTTCCAGACCTTCTAACAGGCCTTATTCAGTAACCGGCTTTCCGGCCTCTTCTTCACATTCATGGAATGCCTCCATGAAGTGTGCGATATTCTCACTGATGCTTCTCTTCTTGAATACTGCTGATCCTGCTACACAGATATCAGCTCCTGCCCTCAGAACTTCCCGTACATTTTTCTTGCCGATACCGCCATCTACCTCTATTTTCACCGGAAGGCAGTGGCTGTTAATATATTTACGAAGCTCTGCAATACGCCCATAGGCCTCATCCATAAAGGCCTGTCCGCCAAATCCCGGCTCTACACTCATAATGAGGACAGTATCCAGCTTTGGCAGATAAGGATACACCTCTTCCAGTGGCGTGGAGGGTTTTATGGAAAGTCCCGCCTTTAGTCCCAGGGAATGGATCCTGTCAATGACCTCATCCACATGGTCTGCCGCCTCTAAATGGAATGTGATGCCGTCCGCACCACATTCCGCAAAGTCTTTAATATAACGAATAGGATCTGTAATCATCAGATGTACATCAAAAAACTGGGTGGTTGCACTTCTGATCGAAGCAATCAGCGGCATACCAAAGGAAATACTAGGTACAAACATACCGTCCATAACATCAATATGCAGATAATTCACACCTGCTTTCTGTATCTCCCTGATCTGTTCTCCCAGTATTGTAAAATCCGCTGCAAGCAGGGATGGTGCCAAAATGTACATAATTATTCTATCTCCAGATTCTTTATCCCTTTATTTCAGAAAATCACTGATCTGCCCATAAATGCCCTTGCCATCCAGCTTGTACTTCTCAAGCAGTGCAGAAGCAGATCCTGACTCACCAAAGCAATCCTGCATACCAATCTTCATTACCGGTACCGGATAGCTCTTGCAGAGTGCATCACAGACAGCGCTGCCAAGTCCGCCGATCACAGAATGCTCTTCCGCAGTCACAACCTTGCCGGTCTTCTTCGCAGACCTGATGATCAGTTCCTCGTCAAGAGGCTTGATCGTGCAGATATTGATGACCTCTGCGCTGATGCCATCAGCTGCCAGCATCTCTGCTGCTTCCAGTGCATTACCTACACAGATACCAGTGGCAACGATGGTCAGGTCACTTCCTTCTCTGACTACGGTTCCCTTGCCGATCTCGAATTTGTAATCAGGCCTGTCATTGATCACCGGACATGCTGCACGTCCAAAGCGGAGATAAACAGGACCTTCATGCTCAACAGCTGCCCTTACTGCTGCCTTGGCTTCAATATCATCTGCCGGGCACATAACTACCATTCCGGGAATGGTTCTCATCAGGGCGATATCCTCATTACACTGATGGGTTGCACCATCCTCTCCTACGGTGATCCCTGCATGGGTTGCACCGATCTTTACATTCAGATGAGGATAGCCGATAGAATTTCTTACCTGCTCAAAGGCTCTGCCTGCCGCAAACATAGCAAAGCTGCTGGCGAAGGGAATCTTACCCATGGTAGCCAGTCCCGCTGCAATTCCCATCATATTACATTCTGCAATACCACAATCAATATGCCTGTCCGGATACGCTTTCTTAAATACGCCTGTCTTGGTCGCTGCTGCAAGATCTGCGTCAAGCACAACAAGTTCCGGATATTCTGCTCCCAGCTCTACCAGCGCATTGCCGTAGCTTTCTCTGGTCGCGATCTTCTTTACCTCTGCCATTATGCTTCCTCCTTCTTCAGCTCTTCGCTGATCTTCTCAAGATCTGCCATTGCGATAGCATACTCTTCATCGTTAGGCGCCTTGCCATGCCA
The DNA here is from genome assembly GCF_025567405.1 of Suilimivivens aceti. Lineage (NCBI taxonomy): Bacteria > Bacillati > Bacillota > Clostridia > Lachnospirales > Lachnospiraceae > Suilimivivens > Suilimivivens aceti. The sequence goes on from NZ_JAOQKJ010000001.1 coordinate 340,577, forward strand.
GCCTGCCTGTCCTTCCATGAAGGAAACACCCTTGCCCTTGATGCTGTGAGCAATGATTGCTGTTGGCATACCCTTGGTCTCTCTTGCTTCCTTGAAGGCCGCGCGAAGGGCATCAAAATCGTGGGCATCCACATTGATCACATGGAAGTTGAAAGCCTTGAACTTTTCATCGATTGGATAAGGAGAGCATACCTGATCTACTGCTCCGTCGATCTGCAGTCCGTTATTATCTACGATCACTACCAGGTTGTCCAGCTTACGGAATCCGGCAAACATGGATGCCTCCCATACCTGTCCCTCCTGGATCTCACCATCTCCAAGGAGTGTATATACTCTGACATCACTCTGATCCAGCTTGGCACCAAGTGCCATTCCTGTTGCTGCGGAAATACCCTGCCCAAGAGATCCGCTTGACATATCCACACCGGGAATATGCTGCATACAGGGATGTCCCTGCAGATAGGAACCCAGCTTTCTCAGGGTCTTGAGATCCTCAACCGGGAAATATCCTCTGTGCGCCAGTGCAGAGTAAAGTCCGGGGGCTGTATGTCCCTTGGACAGTACAAACCGGTCTCTGTCTGCTTTCCCCGGATCAGCAGGATCAATATTCATTTCTTCAAAATACAGATACGTAAAAATATCTGCTGCAGACAGGGATCCACCAGGATGACCTGCCTTTGCGCTGTGGACAGCCGTTACGATGCCCTTACGCACTTCATTGGCCATTTTCTTTAGCTCCAGATTATTCATGCTTACCTCCGTTTACCCGAAAAAACATTTTTTTAACCTTTTTTATTCTATCATATTGCCATACTTCCGTCTACGTTAATTGTTGCTCTGATTTTCCCATTAACAGGGCATTTTTACAGCATTTTCCCTTACCGCACCGCATATAATGGATAGAAGTCCTCTTTAGGGAGTTTTCCTTGAAATATCATTTCTTCCGTCAAAAAAAATATCTTGTTCCCGTTATGCTCCTCCTGCTCGTACTCCTTGCCGGCAGCTTTTTGGTTTTCCGCAGTGATTCCCTTCTTTTCCGTCTGTATTCATCAAAGCTGTTTCATACGGAGCTGTCCGGCAACACTCTTACTCTTCATTACCTGATCGCTGATCCTTCCACCTATGGTTTTAATGAAGATCCCGTTCTTCCTGTTTACACCGGTGCAGAAGAAGACCGGGAAAAGGAGACTACCTCCCTGAAAAATGCACTGTCCGTGCTTTCCAGGATCTCAACGGACCACCTCTCTTCCGAGGATGCCTATACCTGTCTGCTGACAGAACGCTATCTGCAGTCCCAGCTGAAAGCCACCGCCTTCCCTTATTATCCGGAGCCCTTTTCCCCTGGAAGCGGGATCCAGAACAGCTTTCCTTCCCTTCTTGCCGACTATGCCTTCCGCAGCAGAAAGGATGTGGAGGATTATCTTTCCCTGCTGGAACAGTCCGGTGATTACCTTGACGGTCTCCTTCTCTATGAAAAGGAGAAAGCAGAAGCCGGTCTGTTCATGTCACATGCAGCCGCAGATAAGGTCATAAAGCAGTGCAGTACCATTCTTCCGGAAGATGCCCTCGATGGCTCTCATTTTCTTCAGAAGACATTTGAAGAAAAGGTTTCCCTTCTCGTAAAAGATGGCAGTATAAGTGAAGAAGACGGGAAAGTGTTCTGTGCCAGAAATGACAGCCTGCTCCAGTCCGTCCTTGCCCCCGCCTACGTGAAAATGGCTGACACCTTTACTTCCTTCCGGAAATATGGCCACACACCAGCCGGACTGTCCAGCCTTCCTGACGGAAAAGCTTACTATGAGTATCTTCTTTCTGCCACTACAGGCAGTAACCGTCCCATATCCGAAACCAAGCTTCTTCTCTACGAAGACTATGAGAATAATTATAATGCCCTGATTTCACTCCTTACAAAATATCCTGAGATCGGTGACAGTGAGCTGACTGCTTCCCTGGATCTTTCCCTGTCCTCCGCCTCCGGTGCCCTAAAGCAGCTCCATGAACGGATCCAGAAGGATTTTCCTGTCCCCTGTGCTTCCGATCCACTCTCTCCTGTATCTGTCGTACTGAAAACGGTTCCTTCCTCCATGGAGGAATACACCAGCCCTGCCTACTACCTGATCTCCCCGATTGATGACTGGAGCACTCAGACGATCTGTCTGAACAGAAGCAATTTCCATGATAACCTGTCCCTTTACACCACCCTGGCCCATGAAGGCTATCCCGGGCATCTCTACCAGACTATTTACAGCAGACAGTATCTTGGAAAAATGGAAACACCGGCTCTCCGGTATCTTCTCCACTACGGCGGCTACACCGAGGGCTGGGCCTACTATGCGGAAAATCTCTCTTATGACTATGCCAGGGAAATGGCTGTGCACAATCCCCATGCTGCCGCTTACTACGAGGCCTGCCGGTTAAACCGTAATCTCCACCTCGGACTCTACTCGCTTCTTGATATCGCTATCCATTACGATGGAGCTTCGAAAGAGCAGGTTGCCGGGATCCTTAAGACCATCGGCATCACTGATCCTTCTTCTGTAGATTCCGTTTATGCTTATCTGACAGAGGAGCCCTGCAGCTATCCCAAATACTATGTGGGCTATCTGGAAATCCTGAAGCTGAAGGAAGAAGCCATGGTGCTGTGGGAAAAGGACTTCTCCCTGTACCGGTTCCACCAGTTCCTGTTGGAAAAGGGGCCTGCAGACTTCCAGTCACTGAGGGAGATGCTGCCCCTGTATGCTGCCTCCTGACTTTTGCAAAAAAGTCACCACGCCGCATATGACTGCAGCTGCACGGTGCAGGCTGCCGGACTCAGTTTTCCTCCAGCATACCTTCGATATAACCGCCATCCCACAGCAGGATCTTCAGCTTCTTCGCCGCCTCTACCGCCGGTGTCGTGAAGTACTGATTGGTCATGACTGCCCCGACCATCCGGTCATAATAATCTCTTCCCGCATAGGCCTCCTGGATGGCCTTGACCCCTACCGGTGCCGTATAACGCTTGCACTGGATCGCATAGGTCACCCCATCCTTCTGCGCCAGAATATCAATGCCATAATCTCCGCTCCCCTTCGTCACCTCAACCTCGGTAAAGCCCCTGTCAGCCAGAAGGTCTGCGCAGAAATATTCAAATTCATGTCCCTCCATGTCCTCAAAGACATCCGGGGACTTTTTCTTTCTTTTCACAAAAAACACCAGAAGCACGATCAGCAATATGATCCCGGCTCCGGCACCCGCTATCCACAGCATTCCATTTATTGTCGCCATGTTGTCCACATCCTTTCCTCCAATTGACAAAACAGCCAAACCGCCTTACAATCGTTTCAGCTTCGACAATACAGCTGCGCAAAGAAGCAATATAAAGGAGTACTTATGGAAAATCTGATATTCAGTCTGAATGCAACTATCCCTATTTTTCTGCTTATGGTCTTTGGCTACATCCTGCAGCAGATCCACTTTCTGGATGCCTCCTTCGTAAAGACCTTAAACTCCTTCAACTTCAAGGTGACGCTTCCCTTCCTGCTCTTCCGCGATATCGCTTCCTCGGATTTCTCTGAGGTCTGGGATACCCGTTATGTCCTGTTCTGCTTCTTCACCACCTTATTCTGTATTGCCTTTACCTGGATTATAACAGCTTGCCTGTCCCGTAGAAAGGACTTGGTTGGAGAATTTGTACAGGCTTCCTACCGGAGCAGTGCCGCTGTCCTTGGAATCGCCTTTATCCAGAATATCTACGGAGATGCCAAAATGGCTCCACTTATGATCATCGGCACGGTGCCTCTTTATAATGTAGCTGCAGTTATCATTCTTTCCCTGACTGCAGAAGGAAATGGCGGCTTATCCCCTGCCGCCCTGAAGAAGTCACTGAAGGGCATCCTGACAAATCCCATTATCCTCGGCATTGCCGCCGGCATGATCTTTTCCCTGCTTCCCATCTCCATGCCAGTGATCGCAGAAAAGACCGTAAATAATATCGCTGTTCTGGCAACACCGCTTGCCCTGATCGGCCTTGGTGCCGGCTTTGAGGGCAAAAAAGCGCTGGCTGAAATTAAGCCAACGCTGATCTGTTCTGCTATGAAATTATTACTCTGGCCGATCATCTTTCTTCCGATCGCCGCCTATATGGGCTTCACCAGTGAAAAGCTTGTGGGTATCCTTGTGATGCTCGGCTCCCCCACTACCGTAAGCTGCTACATCATGTCCAAAAATATGGGACATGAGGGAGTCCTGACCTCCAGTGTAGTGGTCACCACAACCTTTTTCAGCTCCGTGACCCTGACACTGTTTCTGTATCTCATCAAGAGTTTGGGGCTGATCTGATCCGATATTTTACCAGATCTTTTCTGGTTCCATTATCATGCTGCTCCAAACAATACCACTCCTTCCCTTTTCACATTGGAGTAAAAAGGATAATTCTGTATCCACTTCAGAAAGTGACCTTCATTCTTTACGATAGGCTTTATATCCAGATCATTATCCATGTTAAAGTCAAAAGTCAGATCAGAAAGTTTTCTCTGATATTCCTTGATTTCCATATCTGTAAGATCTACCAGTATCATCACATCCACATCAGAATCTTCCCGGTAATCTCCCCTTGCATAGGAGCCATATAAAATAACCTGACGCAGACTGCCGCCAAAAAGGTTTTTCACTTCTCCAATATAGCGTTCCAACAGATTGCTCATAACATCGGGCATAACAGAGTCTCCTTTCTGCTTTTACTACTTTATGTTTTATTAAATTTCGGATCCATGTGCATTTATCTATGATTTTTAATGTTGTCTAGGTGCAAATAACTTTCCATTTTACTTAATAATTGGTGTAAATTATGATACAATACATATATTATATGATATCCGCTTGATGTAAAAAAAGGCCGGGGCACGCTTAACTCTCTTGAAAAATTTTCAAGCCATAATAAGTTTGAATACGCTATTAAGGTTTCAAAAAACAATTACGGTTATAATCCCGAACAAAGCCTTTATCATCCACTGATTACCCCTGCGATCACCACACTGGCTATGATCCCGGAAATCGTGGCAAGCAGTGCTCCCGGCAGCGTATATCTGGTCTTCGTGACCTTCGCCGCCAGGAAATAAACGCTCATTGTATAAAAAATCGTTTCCGTACAGCTCATCATGATCGAAGTGACAAGCCCGATATAGGAATCTGTCCCGTAATTCTTGAAAATATCCAGCACCAGCCCGGTAGCGGCCGAAGAAGAAAACATCCTGATAAAGGAAAGCGGCAGGAGCTGTGCCGGAAAGTGCAGATATTCTGAGACCGGCAGGAACAGCTCCTCCAGGAAATCAAGAAAGCCGGAAGATCGGAGTACTCCCACTGCGATCATCAGTGCCACCAGTGTCGGCATGATCCCCACCACAGTTTTCAGCCCTTCCTTCGCCCCTTTTACAAAATCCTCATATATCTTACAGTGACTGGCAAGTCCGTAAGCAATAATATAAAAGACCAGCGCCGGGATGATCATATTCGACAGATTGGTAAGCACAAATGCCATATAAAGGCTCCTGATAGGCTGATTCCTTATCAGTATATGCCGGGTTCCTTCAGATCAGCACCGTTCTGGCATCTCCGGTGAGCGGATTTCGTTTCTCATAATCAAACAGCAGGAAGCCCGGCTTCTCCCACCTTTCGCAGATCTTCTCCGGACAGTTCTCCCACACCGGATAAAAGAAAGCTTCCATATGGGTCATTTTCATCACCTGTTTAGCATGATAGCCCTCATATCCCGTAAGGATCTCCGGCTCCTTCTCTTCCTTTTCATAGAAATCCGCCATTTCCCTGTAATAACAGGTCTGATCAGCCGCAAAGGAGGGCCTGCTCTTGGCATTTTCCCGAAGATAATAATCACAGGTCAGAAGCTCTGTATAAAGGTCTGCTTTTTCCGGCTCCCTTTCCATGGCAAAATCAAGAAGCACCTGATAGCGGTAGCTCCTTGCCGGTGTATTAATAAAATAGCCCTTTTCCTCGTAGTAATCTGCGAGCCTGGAATACATCTGAAAGGGTCCTGAAAAAGCCTGTTCCAGCACCAGCAGTGTTTTCCGGAACTGATTGGAATTGTAATAAAGCTCTACCATTTCCTCGATCCGTTTGAGCCGCAGGATCGCGTCAAAGCTGAGCCACTTCGTATAAAGCACCTCATAAGGCGGTGTACTCTGATAGACGATCCCGTACTGCTCCGTCATGTGATACATGGGCGAGCCCTTCAGCACCTTCAGGAATCCAAGCTGAAGCTGCTCCGGCTTCATGGCATAGACCTCATCAAAAGAGCGCCCAAAGCTTTCATAATCTTCATAGGGCAGTCCGGCGATCAGATCCAGATGGATATGGATATTGTAAGGCTCCCGGAGCCTTGCGACCACTCCGGCGATATGTCTCGTATCCGCATACCTGTTGATCTCATGAAGTGTCTTATCATTAGTCGTCTGAATACCGATCTCAAGCTGCACAAGCCCTGGCCGCATCGCAGCAAGTGCTGCAAGCTGCTCTTCATTCATGATATCTGCAGCCACCTCAAAGTGGAAATTTGTGACACCATTGTCATGTTCCCTGATATAATTCCAGATGAAAAGGGCATGCTCCCGGTTACAGTTAAAGGTTCTGTCCACAAACTTTACCTGCGGTACCTTCTTTGCAAGAAAATAAGAAAGCTCCTGCTCCACTTTTTCATGACTCCTGAGGCGCACCTTTCTTTCTATGGAAGAAAGACAGTAGGTACACCGGAACGGACAGCCTCTTGAGGTTTCATAATACAGGATCCTGTTCTCATATTCCTGCAGATCAGTATACAAAAAAGGAAGCTCATCCATCGACAGCTCCCTTCTGCTTCCTGTAAATCCGTCTGGCAGAAGTAATCCCTTTACTCCATGATAATCCTTCTCATCCCTGTAGCAGGAAAGCAGCTCACGGAAGGTTTCCTCTCCTTCTCCTGTCATGATCCCTGTCACATAAGGAAACTGCGCAAGCACTTCATCTCCCTCAAAAGAAACCTCCGGTCCTCCAAGCCAGATATCCCGGCCGGGCAGTACCTTGTGGATCTCCGGTAAAAGCTCCTGCACCATCCTGAAATTCCAGATATAGCAGGAGATGCCGACCGCATCCGGCCTTCTCCTGTAAATATCGGAAAGGATCTGCTCCTTCAGATGATTGATCGTATACTCCGCCAGTTCAACGGTATTTTGATATTCCTCCCCTGCATACAGCTTCAGATAATGAATCGCAGGGTTGGAATGGATATATTTGGAATTAATTCCAACCAGTAAAAATTTCATATTACAGACTCTTGATAAACCGGTCGAATGCCTCCTGTCCCTCTGCAGTCCTCTTATAAACGCCTGCATCCTCAAGAACCTGCATGAACACCAGACCGATTTCCTTTTCTATGACAGTATCGATATTTTCCTCATCTATCTTATCATACTTTGCAGAAAATTCCTCTACCCAGTCTGCATGTTTTGCAAGAACCTCATCCTTACGGATATCCTTTCCTGTCAGCACAGCTTCCTTTAAGGCTTCCATCTCACCCTTCAGCCTTGCCGGAAGTACGGCAACTCCCATCACCTCGATCAGACCAATATTTTCCTTCTTGATGTGATGCAGCTTTGCATGGGGATGATACACACCAAGAGGATGCTCCTCTGTAGTAATGTTATTGCGGAGTACCAGATCCAGCTCATATCTGTCATCTCTCTTTCTGGCAATGGGTGTGATCGTATTGTGCTTCTCTCCGTCTGTCTCTGCAAAGATAAAGGCTGCCTCATCGCTGTAGCCTCTCCAGGCATCCAGGATCTTATCTGCCAGTGCAATGATCCTCTCTGTATCCTCTCCGGAAAGGCGGATCACGGACATGGGCCACTTCACAACGCCTGCTGCCACATCCTCAAAGCCGGGAACACTAAAGCTTCTCTCCACACCAGCTCTTGCCATGGCAAACTCATAATGACCGCCCTGGAAATGGTCATGGCTTAAAATAGAGCCTCCCACGATCGGCAGATCCGCGTTGGAGCCAAGGATATAATGCGGGAACTGCTTCACAAAATCAAACAGCTTGCAGAAGGTATTGTGATCGATCTTCATCGGCACATGCTGTCCGTTAAATACGATGCAGTGCTCATTGTAATATACATAAGGAGAATACTGGAATCCCCACTCACTTCCCTGAATAGTGATCGGGATGATCCTGTGGTTCTGTCTGGCCGGATGGTTCAGTCTGCCTGCATAGCCTTCATTTTCGCGGCAGAGCTGACACTTCGGATAGCTTGACTGCTTCGCATTCCTGGCTGCTGCAATAGCCCTTGGATCCTTCTCCGGCTTGGAGAGGTTGATCGTAATATCCAGATCTCCATATTCTGTAGAGGCGATCCACTTTTTATCTTTCCTGGTACGGTATCTGCGGATATAGTCCGTATCACAGCTGAATTTGTAATAATATTCGGTAGCCTTCTTCGGGTTCTCTGCATAGAGTGCGCGGAAGGTGCGGATCACTTCACTCGGTCTTGCGACCAGCATGCCCATGATCTTCGTATCAAACAGATCCCGGTAAACCACACTGTTTTCTTCCATCAATCCTGCTTCATATGCATAATCCAGCATTTCGGCAAGGATCCCCTCCAGATCTTCTACAGAAACACATACTTCTTCCTCACTGTCATCGATCTCCTGCAGCTGAAAAAGCTCTAACAGTCTGTTGATGGTATAGATTTTGTCCTCCTCCGGCACAAGTCCGGTCAGGATCCCATATGCTGTCAGCTTCCTGATATTGTCAAAAATCTTTTTCTGTTCCATTTCTTATCTCCCCTGCCTTATAAAACTACCGGGCCGTCTCCAATCTCTACTACATAAAAGTCTGCCGCATAGCCGATCTTTGCAAGATAGGCATCACCGACCTGTTTCTTAAAGGTATCGATCGCATCATCCTCTACGATACTTACAGTACAGCCTCCAAAGCCTGCACCCGTCATACGGGATCCGATCACACCGGGCACCTTCCATGCTTCCTCAACCAGTGCATCAAGCTCGATACCGGTTACCTCATAGTCATCACGAAGAGAAACATGAGAAGCATTCATAAGCTGTCCAAACTGTGCGATATCATTGGCCTCCAGTGCCTTTACTGCCTTCAGCGTTCTCTGGTTCTCATAAACTGCGTGCTTTGCCCTTCTGACCCTTGTTTCGTCCTTGATCGCAAACTTATATTCTTCAAACTGCTCTTCACTCAGCTCGCCAAGGCTCTTGATATCTACTACCTTCTGCAGCTCTGCCAGTGCTGTTTCGCACTCGCTTCTTCTTTCATTGTACTTGGAATCCCCAAGTCCTCTCTTCTTGTTGCTGCAGGCGATCACGATCTTCGCATTCTGTAATTTCACCGGCACATAGGCATAGGAAAGATCAGCTGTATCAAGGAAGATCGCATGCTCCTTCTTACCCATGGCGATAGCAAACTGATCCATGATGCCGCAGTTGACACCGTTGAATTTATTCTCAGAGAACTGGCCGATCAGTGCCAGATCCTGATTGCTTACCTGGAAACCGAAGAAATCACGCAGGATTGCTCCTGTCAGCACCTCTACGGATGCAGAGGAAGAAAGTCCGGATCCGTTGGGAATATTACCATTTAACAGAATGTCCATCCCCTGCGGGATCTCAAAGCCTCTCTCCCCGAATGCCCACATAACACCCTTCGGATAGTTGGTCCAGTCTGCCTCCTTCTCCGGCTTCAGACCGTCAAGGGAAGAATCGATCACACCAAGCTGTTCAAAATTCATAGAATAGAAACGGAGTCTTCTGTCATTTCTCACCCTGGCGGCAGCATAGGTTCCGATCGTCAGTGCACAGGGAAAAACATGACCTCCGTTATAGTCTGTATGTTCTCCAATCAGATTTACACGTCCCGGTGCAAAAAACACCTTCACGCCATCTGTATCCCCAAATACTTTTCCAAATTCCTTTAAAACTGTTTCTTTCATTGCCAACCCTCCATTCACCTTTGTACCCTTATGGTAAATTAATACCAATAAAAAAAACAGACAGGTTTGTTATACAAACCTGTCAAAATGTTAACCGTTTATTTTATTGACCTGATTGATAAAATCCTCGATCTGCTTCAGATATTCCTGATTCTTCCTGGTTTCCCCCTTCTGCATCTCCTTACGGTATGCTGAGGGTGACATCTGCTTTAACTGCCGGAATGCCTTGGAAAATACCAGCGGATCCGTATAGCCGCAGGAAAGGGCGATACTTTCTACCGGAAGTGCCGTTACCTGCAGAAGCTCCGCCGCCTTAGTCAGGCGGAATACCGAAAGGAACTGCTGGGGTGACATTCCCATGGCTTTCTTAAATAATGTATAGAGATAGCTCCTGTTAATACAGACGTAATCGGCAACATCCGTGATCTTGATGGGATTGCAGTAATTCCCGACAATAAAAGCAACAGCCCGTTTCACATAGGTATCTGCCTTGTCATCCTCTCCCCTTTCTTCAACCGGTGCACTCTCTGCAATCAGGGAAAGGAATAGCTGAAGCTGTCCATTTCTCCGGAGCTCATTGGATACTCCAAAGGTATTGTGCTCCAGCATATCCTTCACAGACTGATAAATCTCTTTCCCTTTATCTGTCTTAAATACCGGGCTTGTCAGGGACAGTCCCATGGAATTCAGCACATCCTGTGCCAGAGAGCCATAGAATCCCACCCACACGTACGTCCAGGGATCTGCTTCATCCGCCTGGTAAAAAGCAAGCTCCTCTGGTGGGATCAGAAAGCCGTAGCCCTGCTCCAGCGGATATTCCTTGCCGCCAAGCTGAAGCCTTCCCCTGCCACTAACGATATAGTGGATCAGATAATGGGGCTTTAAGGCCGGGCCAAAGCTGTGAAGTGGCTCTGTCCTTGACAATCCGCAGCAATTCACATATAAGCTTCCGCTTTTTTCTCCGGTGAACTCACGCTGATATGCTTTTTCCACACCCGGCTCCTTTCTGTAGCCCTCATTCTGTTCTGCTTCCCTGTTATCTTCTTGCTGCCGCTAGAAGCTCATCCACAGTCGTAAATGCCATACCAGTCACAGTATCTGCACATCCGTAATAGATTGCGATCCTTCCTGTATCTGCATCTGTCAGTGCTGCACAGGGGAAGGTTACGTTCGGCACATCACCAACACACTCATAATATTCGTGAGGCGCCAGAATATATTCTTTGGATCTCGCCAGTACCTTCCATGGCTTCTCCAGATCCAGAAGTGCCACACCCATACGGTAAACAAAGCCATTGCAGGTCGTGATAACTCCATGATAGATCAGAAGCCAGCCCTCATCAGTCTTGATCGGGATAGGCCCAGGTCCTACCTTGGTGCATTGCCATGCAGACTCATCTCCGGGGATCGGCCCCATGATATGTCTGTGATGTCCCCAGAATTCCATGTCCTTACTGAAGCTGACGAAAATATCACCAAAAGGAGTATGTCCTGTATCACTGGGTCTCGAGAGCAGTGCGTACATACCATTGATCTTCTCCGGGAACAACACACCATTCCTGTTATAGGGAAGAAATGCGTTTTCAAGCTGTACGAATTTTTTGAAATCATAGGTATAGGCTACGCCGATCGTCGGTCCATGATAGCCGTTGCACCATGTGATATAATATCTGTCCTCCAGGAAGCAGACCCTCGGATCATAACGGTATTCCCTGTGAAGGATCTCCTCATCCGCTCCCTCGAAATGGATCGGCTCATCCTCGATTTCCCAGTGAATGCCGTCCCTGCTTCTTCCCGCAAAAATATCCATACTGATAGATCTGCTGTCACAGCGGAATACCCCTGCAAAGCCATTCTCAAATGGAACTACCGCACTGTTAAAAACACTGTTGGAAACCTTATTTCCGTTTCTTCCGATGATCGGATTTTCGCTGTAGCGCCATACCGGCATGGTATATCCTTCCGGCTTGTCCTGCCATGGAATATTTGGCAGTGATTTTCCAATAATCTTACTCATACGTATTCCATCCTTTGGTAATTCTTCTGTTTATTCTGTTACCTTAAGTTCTCCCTGCCACAGTTCCCTGTCCTGATCCATTAGGACAATACGGAACATTCCGGGTTCTACTACCTTATTCATATCACAATTATACAATGCAAGCTCATCAAAGGCAATCCGTATTCCTGCCTCTTTTTCTTCTCCCGGTTTCAGGCGGATCTTGGTAAATCCCTTCAGTTCACGGACACGGCGTACTACAGAAGCCTGCAGATCTGTGATATACAGCTGAGGAACGCAGAAGCCTTCCCTGTCCCCTGCATTTTTTACCTTAAACTGCAGTTCCACTCCTGTTTTATGAAGCTGTTCTTCTGTTATTTCCTTTTTCTCCAGCTTTACACCTGTATAGGTATATTCTGTATAATCAAGCCCATATCCAAAGGAAAACAACGGACTCTGCTTCTCATCCAGATAATGCATTGCCTGATAGGAGCTCTTGTAATTATAATAAACCGGCAGCTGTCCGTTTGCTCTCGGAAGGGATACCGGAAGTCTTCCGGACGGATTTACAATACCACGGAGGATCTCCGCAATGGCCTGTCCGCCGCAGGGTCCTGGATAGAAGGATAAAAGAAGAGCATCCGACTCCTTTTCCACTTCATTGATTATCATGGGACGTCCGGCTATAACAACAGTGATCACCTTTTTGCTCTTTGCCCGTACTGCGCGGAACAGCCTCATTTGGGCTTCCGGGATATTCAGCTCTGACCGGTCCATGCCTTCCCCGCAGTCCATATATAAGTGATCAGAAAGTCTGGCTGCACCGTTTGCATCAAAGTCAGCCGCTGTAAAGCGGCTGGATGAAGAACCAAGAACCACAACGCTCACATCACATTTTTCCGCTTTTTCTTCTGCTTCCAGAAGCATTTCCTCTGTAGTTTCTGTCAGGTCACTTCCCTTTGCGAAAAGGATCTCTGCTTCCGGATACTGTTTATGAATTCCCTGATAAACAGTAGTTACCGAGTTTTCCCTGACAGGCGGTGTATAATCACCAAGCTGGCTGTAAATATCATCTGCATTTGGGCCAGTAACCAAAATACTTCCGGCATTTTCAAGAGGCAGGCTGTTTTCCCTGTTTTTCAACAGAATCACAGATTCTCTGGCAAGATTCAATGATTCCGGATACTCCTCATAAGAAAACTCCGGCAGCATATTTTCCTCAACGAATGGATGTTCAAAGATACCCGCTTCAAATTTCAGCTTCAGGACACGGCGTACCGCCTGATTGATCTCATCCTCTGTGATCAGTCCTTTTCCTACCGCCTCTTCCAGATGGCTGTAGGCTTCGTCCAGAAGCCCGACATCTACACCTGCCCGGAGTGCAAGTCCTGCTGAAACGGTTCCATCACCTGTCATTTTATCAAGCTGATCGATTGCCAGTGCATCTGCCATAACAATGCCATCGAATCCGAATTCATTCCGCAGCAGCTCTGTCAGCAGCTTCCTGTTTGCATGACAGTAGATACCATCGATCTCATTATAGGCAGCCATGACACCCCTTACACCGGCTTTTACTGCACCCTGCATGGCCGGCAGATGGATTTCTCTGAGTTCATGCTCTCCAATTCTTGCTGCACTGGCATTTACGCCACCAGTTGATTCTCCCTGTGCAGCAAAATGCTTGGCTACCACCTGTACACCGCCTTCATGGAGTCCCGTGATCGCTGCTGCCGCCAGATTGCTGCTTAAGAAAGGATCCTCACCATAGCATTCCTCAGATCTTCCCCATCTGGGATCCCGGAGCATATCCAACATGGAGCACAGCGCCAGGTGGGCACCCATACCTTTCAGCTGACTGCCACAGACACGATATGCTTTCCGCAAAAGTTCCGGATGAAACGTTGCACCAGCAGCCAGATTAACCGGAAGAAGATATCCGTCCAGCGCCTGATGCCCGTGAGGACATTCCGAGCTCATCATGACCGGAATATGAAGTCTAGAATGCTCCATTACGTACTTTTGGATCTCATTATACAATTTTATGGCCATTTCTCCGCAAAGACCGTTTTCATAATCTCTCTCCGACCAGGGATCCGAACGGTACAGCCCGTACAGGGCTCCAAGTCCTCCGCAGTTCTCCACCTCTTTATAAAATTCATCCTTCAGGGTAACAGTATCACCCTTTCTGTCATAGATCCGGAATCCATAAAGCTTCTGATTCAGCTGTCCTGCTTTTTCTTTCAGTGTCATTTCCGCAAGCAGCAGGTCAGCACGTTCTCCTGCACTTTTACCGGTATCCATCCATGATCTGTTTTCGCTACTATTTCTGTTCATTTTTCTATATCCTGCAGTTCTGCTTCCAGCAGTTCTCTCCTTTTAAATATCTGTTTTTACTTTTTCATCGCCCAGCCTGTTTACCCTTTCACTGCGCCATCTGAAAATCCCTTGTAGATCCATTTCTGTGCAAATATAAATCCTACAAATACAGGTATACTCACCACGATAATTCCTGCTGCGATCACACTCCATTCTGACGAGTAAGGACCAATAAAGCGGTACAGCACTGTTGACATGACACCTTTTTCTGTTGCCGGCAGATACAGAAATGCTGTATAAAAATCATTATAAATATATGTAATTTTAATAATGCAGGCAGTTACAATCGCCGGTTTTAACATCGGGAGCAGAATATTCCAGTAAATCCTGAAGTAGGAACAGCCTTCCATTAATGCAGACTCATCTACAGAAATGGAAATCTGATTCAGATACTGTCTGTAAAGATACAGGCTTACAATATCTACTCCGGAATATAGGATAACAACACTGAACAGATTATTGACAAGACCTACTCTGGCAAAATCCTTGAAAATGATCAGATGTACGATAATGCCTGGCACGAAGGAAGCCATCATATAAAATCTGTCAATAAATCCCTTTCCCTTAAACTGGAAACGGGACAGGCAGAAGGCAACCATTGTACACAATACAGTAGATATGATGCAGGCAAATACTATAATAAAAATAGTATTTGCAAATCCTCTGAGCAAATTTCCCTTTATCATTACAGTTGCATAATTGCTGAAATTCTTAAAGTTTTCTGGAAGCTCCATGCTGCCCGTGGAGAGATATTCAATTTTCGTTTTAAAGGAAGCCAGAAAAACACCGATCAGAGGATAAATGACAACAAATGCCACAAAGATCAATATGATGTATTTCAGGATAGCTATACTGTATTTTTTTACTTTATCACTCATATGTATTCTCATTCTCCTCCTTGAAAACAATATTCTTAAACACCATAACAACAGCTGCTATCACCAGCATACAGATTGCCATGGCACAGGCCTGTCCATATTTGTTATAGCTGAATGCTGTCTCAATAAGTGTTGTGGAAAAAGAGTTCGTTCCATTCTTTCCATTCGTGAGAACATAAGGAATGTCAAATACAGAAATAGAATTCACAATGGAGAAAGTCGCCATCAGTCCGACAATCATTTTGATATTCGGATAAGTAATGGCTTTGAACATTGCCCATGCCCCCGGCTCCGTCAATTGCTGCTGCATCATAATATTCCGAGGAAATAGACTGCATAGTTCCAAGATAGATCAGAAAGCTGTAGCCCACATTTTTCCACAGGAAAATAAATGCCAGTGCAAAATTGCAGGTTTTAGGATCTGAAATCCATACCTTAATATAGTCACCAAAACCTGCCACATTCATCAGCGTATCCAATCCACCACCGATCTGATAGAACATACGGAATGCCATAGCTACCGCTACACCATTCATAATGAACGGGAAGAAAATGATTCCTTTAAAAAAGCCGCTCCCACGCAGCTTCTTGTTCATGATCACTGCGAGAAACAGTGAGAGCACCTGCTGCAGAAGCCCTGCCAGAAGATAATAACCTGCCGTCACAAATACATTTCTGTAGGATTCTGTTGTAAAAATATTTTTGTAATTATAAACGCCCACGAAATCATACGGTGACACAGAACCCTTCCAGTCCGTAAAGCTGTAATAAAACATGGTAATGATAGGATATACTGTAAAATACAGAAGAAAGAGCATCGGAATTGTTAAGAACAGAATCAATATCTTTCTTTTCTGCCATTTTCTTTTGGATCCCAGTTTCCCTTTTTCTTGTTTTGCCAATTGCTGTACCTCCATCCTGTTCCGACTTTCTCACTATTTTTTTGTCTTTTTTATACTATATTGATATCATATAGTATAATGAATGGGAGAGCGTATACCGCCCTCCCATCAGGCTATCATGTGCTGAAGCTGCTTACTGGAAATTCTTTCCCCAGAGCTCATTCAGCTTATCATATTCAGGCTCTCCACCATTCATAACCGGCAGCATAACATAATCAAGAAGATATCCATCGAAAGAGTAAACATCTATCTCAGCAGTTCCTGCCATTTCCTGAATCTTAGGATCCTTTGCAGGAGAAGTATAAGTCTCTACATAATCAAGATCCTGCAGGAACGCAAGATCAGGCTGGTTTTCACCACCGTCAATCATGATTTCATTCATACCAAGTGCCAAGGCCATATTCTCACAGAAGAATGCACAAAATTCCTTTGCAAGCTCAAGGTTTTCAGAATTCTTATTAACACCCATAAACAGATCCTGCGCAATTCTCATTCTGAGCTTATTGTCCGCACTTACATCATTCTTGTAAGGGAAAGGAATAAACCCAATAGAATCAGCGGAAAGACCAAGTTCTTCTGCATGCTCCTGTGCCTGGGATAATGCCCATGTACCTGTAAATATAAATGCAGTTTTCCCTCCGCCAATGGATGTCAGTGAAGAATCCCACTGATCTGCTGTTACAACATCAGCTTCTACATATCCCTTCTTTGCAAAATCAGCCAGAATATCATCAGCTTCTCTTAAAGCACTTCCTTCAGCCCACGGAGTCTGATCTGTCAGAATCTTATTTGCATAATCATCATCACCAGACATGGTGATTGCCAGATTGTCCCAGTAACGCATGGTCCATACAGAACCTGCATTTGTGTAAATACCCGTAATACCATTTTCTTTACACTTTTCGAGATCTGCATACAGCTCATCGAGAGTTTTGGGAACCACGCCATCACAGTATGTATCCAAAACTGTTTTATTGTAAAGAAGTCCTTCGTATACGATACCGATCGGAATGCCATAGCTCTGGCCTTCATACTGCATATAGTCACCATAATAGTATTTTGATGCCATTTCTGTCGCATCTCCTAGAGGTGCAAAATAATTTGGCAGCTCACTTGCCAGCAGAACAGAAGGAACAAGGATTACATCCTCATATTGTCCACCAGTCAGTCTGGTAACCTGCTGTTCATCACTTGCACCTGACAGTGTTGTAAATTTTACTTCTTTTAATTCAGGGTGAAGCTTCTTGAATTCATCCACAACAGGAACAATATTTTCTTCATAGAAATCTTCCGGATAATGGAATGCAAGAGACAAAGTAACATCTCCTGCTGCCGTACTGTCATCTGCTGCCTCTGTTTCCTGTGTTTCTGCTGCAGTGCTGTCAGTTTCTGTTGCTGTACCGGTACTGCTTCCGCATCCGGCAAGTGTTGTCATAACCATTGCTGCAGTCATAATCGCTGCAATCCATTTTTTCTTCATTATGATGCCCTCCCTTTGGTTCATTTTTATTTGGATTGACTTTATTAAACACCATATCAGTCCCTTTTTCCTCTTTCATGTTGACTATGTTTTATGGTATATTGATCTTTCCTTTTTTTGAATTTCCTATTGATAATTTTTATGTGAACACTTATTTTATAGGTAATCTTTTTTATTGAAGGAGAGAATGATTCATGCTACCTATCTTTCTGAAACTTGCAAAAGAAGAATATGATTTTGGTCCCCGTGCCCTGTACCAGACAAGTGTTGCTGATACTTTTCCAGATCATTATCATGATTTTTATGAGGTCTTTCTGGTAACTTATGGCAAAGCTGTTCACAGCATCAATAATTCCCAGCAGCTCCTGTCCCAGGGAAGTCTTGTCTTTATACGCCCTAATGATGTCCACAGCTACGCTGCCATTAACTATTTTGATTTCAAGATCATTAACATCGGGTATTATATAAGTGAAATCGCCCCCGTTCTTTCATACCTTGGCATTTCCCCTTCTGTCATTGACTCTCCTCTGCTTCCTATTCACCTTAAAATAGAAGGAAAACAGTTTGATCATCTGCGTGATATGCTTTTAGAGCTCGCTTCCCTGTACCCCAGTCAAAAATGCCGCCCCTTATTCCGTTCCTTCGCTTCTGAGCTCTATTATCCTCTGCTTGGCGCAGAAACAGAATTTGTCCATACAAGAACTCAGCTGATTCCGGACTGGCTCTACAAGCTGGATATTGAAATGAGCAAACGTCACAATTATATCCAGGGGCTCCAAAGGCTCATGGAATTATGCAACTATTCCCAGGCCCACGTGATCCGCTCCTTTCAGAAGTATTATAAAATGTCTCCCACGGAGTATATCAACAGTAAGCGTATGGTATATGCCTGTGAGCTGATCCTTTCTAATAAGTACAGCATTACTGAGATCTGTTATCAGTGCGGATTTAATAATCTGAGTCATTTCTATAATGTATTTCACTCTATTTATCACTGCACTCCAAAGGATTTTGCCGCAAGGCATATGTAACAGAACTTATCAATACAGCATAATAAAAAGCGCATAGAGTAAAGGTGAATTTTTTACTTCTGTTATACACTGAAATCAGTCTCATTAATCTATTTTTCAGAACTGCAGGATAACAGAATTATATGACAGGAGATCTATACAATGAATAGAAAACATATCCAAGATACCTTTGATTATTTTTTACATTTTACCGAAATTTACCGCACAAATGAGAACAAGTATCTCCGGGAGGCACGCATACTGAAGCTTCAGATTCCGCACATTCTACAGGATTTCCAGAAGGGAGATCTTCTTGCTGGCAGTATTCACCACACCTTTATTGGCTTCAGTCCGCAATATGGCGGCAAATACATTTACTTTTTTGAAGAGGATCAGGCAAGAAAACTTCTTGACGATAATAGGGAATTCCTGTCCCGGATTGATGAAATAGAAGCTGCCATTGCTTACTGGCATACAGAACGTACTCTGTACAAGCTGAATGATCGTTTTGCATCAAAGCATGGTCATCTCGATCCATATCAAAAGGCTGTACACAGACTGGGGGAAGAAGGGCGCCTTGGCGTTTCCAGCATTCCTGATGGCCGTCTTGCCCTCACCATACCCGATCTGGACAAGCTTCTTCAGCTTGGACTTCACCATCTTTATGAGGAAGTTGCACTGAAGGACCAGACAGATCCTTTTATCCAGGCTCTGCTGATCACGATTACTACAGTTGAGGATGCCATTGATTTCTACAAATATCAGCTCTGCAGCCTTTTGGAAAAGGATCCCGATAATACAGAGCTGCGCCGTATTTACGCTGACCTCAGCCGCATCCGTTATCAGAAACCAAATACTTTTTTAGAAGCCCTGCAGCTTTTCTGGATCTATGCTGTGATATCTGACCTGATGAATTATGGCCGTATGGATATTTATCTTGGCGATTTCTATGCTGCAGATCTTCAGCAGGGCATTATTGATGAAGAAACAGCTATCAGCTATCTTACTGATCTTTATGGAAAGATCAGGCGAATCGGCAAGATCCATGACGCCCGCATCATCCTTGGTGGTCTTGGACGAAGAAATCCCCAGAATGCAGATCAGCTTGCTCTTCTCCTTATGGAAACCACCAGGCGGACAAAAGAGGTTATCCCACAATTGACATTACGATGCTACGAGGGTATGAACCAGACTGTTTTTGACAAAGCCCTTCAGGTAAATGCCGAAGGCTGCTCCTTTCCGATCCTGTACAGTGACGATACCAATATTCCCGCTATCCAGAAAGCCTTTCAGGTAAATCTGGACGATGCCATGAGCTATATTCCGGCCGGCTGTGGTGAATATATTCTGGAGGGACGGAGTGTGGGGACTCCAAACAGCTCCCTGAATCTGTTGAAAGCACTGGAGCTTGCCCTTCATCACGGCAGAGATATGTATTATCAGGTACAGGCCGGTCCCGACACTGGTGCTGTAGAGGATTTTGCAACCTTTGAAGATCTCTGGGATGCCTTTACTGCACAGATAGATCCTGAGCTTACTCTTGTAGCCTTTGCAGAAAAAGACTGTTACGATATCATTGCCGAAAATGCCGGGTGTCTTCATCTGAGTCTTTTGATGCACGACTGTCTGGAAAAAGGTAAACCTCTTTTAGAAGGTGGTGTCCGCTATTTTCACGGCATGACTGAAATCATGGGTATGATATCTGCCGCTGACAGTCTTACTGCAATCAAAACCCTTGTTTATGACAGGCAGATCATGAGTTTAAAACAGCTTGTAAGTATACTGGATGCCAATTTTGAAGGCTATGAAAAGGAGCGCAGGCTTATGCAGTCCTGCCCCAAGTACGGAAACGACAATGATGAAGCCGACCGCATGGCAATCCGTGTCTTTAACTATATCGCAAAGGCCAGCCTCGCCCTTACAGATCAGACCGGCCTTGATAAATACATGATGGTCAGTGTCAATAATAGCGAAAGCGCTGTCTGGGGCAATGTCACCATGGCATCTGCCTGTGGAAGGAAAAATGGAGAAGCTCTTGCCAATGCCAACGGGGCTTCTATTGGCTGTGACAGAAGTGGTGCCACCGCACTTTTAAATTCCATGCGCAAATTTGATCACTCACTGCATGCCGGCGTGATTAATAACATCCGTTTTACAAAAGAACTGTTTACAGACCAGTTTGATAAAATGAAACAGCTTATCCAGGCATTTTTCATGAATAATGGCAGTCAGCTGAATCTGATGGTAATTGGAAAGGATGACTTGATCAAAGCCAAGGAGCATCCCGAGAAATATCAGAACCTGATTGTCAGGATCGGTGGCTTCAGTGCCCGCTTTGTAGAACTGGATCCCATTGTACAGGAAGAAATTATCAGACGTACTACGTTTGCTTCCTAGATTGTGAGGAAATATGGGTATTATTTTTGATATACAGAAATTCTGTCTCCACGATGGTCCTGGGATCCGCACCACTGTTTTTCTAAAGGGCTGCAACATTCGCTGTCTCTGGTGTCATAATCCGGAATCGTTCCAAAAGCAGCCGGAACTTTCCTACACAGCTTCCAACTGCATTGGCTGTGAGCGCTGTACTACTGTATGTCCGGTTCATGCACACTCTTTTGATGAAAACGGACATCATATAGACCGTTCTCTGTGTACTGCCTGTGGCACCTGCGTACAGGAATGCCTAACAAATGCCCTGAAGATTTTCGGCATGGAACGCAGTGTACAGGATATCCTTTCAGAAGTGGTAAAGGACCGGCCTTATTTTGAACAGAGCGGTGGCGGCATCACAATCTCTGGCGGAGAACCTACTACGCAGTACGATTTTCTGCTTGAGCTTCTCACCGAAGCAAAGAAAGAAAATCTGCACATCTGTCTGGAAACCAATGGCATCGTTGCACCGGCACGATTTCGGGAGCTTACCCGTTATGTGGATCTGTTCCTGCTGGACTATAAAGCTACTGGTGCTGGACTCCACAGGCGGCTGACAGGTGTTGATAATCACCTCATGCTGGAGAACCTTGCATATATGAATGAGATCCATCATCCTCTCATTCTCCGCTGCCCCATTATTCCCGGCTGTAACGATACAGAAGAGCATTTTTCTGCTATACGTCATTTACAGGAATCCTACTCCTGTATCCAATCCTGTGAGATCATGCCCTATCACTCCCTTGGCAGCTCCAAATGGGAACAGCTTGGCAGGGATTATTCCCTTTCTGACCTTCCTGATGCCAGTATGGAGCAGAAGGCTTTCTGGAACTATGCTGCCAGCAATCCATCTATGTGCTGACAGATTATCATGGACAGTCAGTCACGATCTGGCTGTCCATCAGGTTTATTTTTTCCTCTTGTTATTCTTCTCCTTATTCTTTATACTGTTATTAAAAAGCTTTTCGCAGGAGATTAACAAAATTATTATGAAACATTACTATAAATATTTTCTTCCGTTCTTCCTCATTCTGGCATTCCTTGTTACTTTCCTTACAGGCTGTGCTCCCTCCGCTGAGATGCTTGCGGCCGCACAGGATAAATATACAGAACTTGTACAGATCCATAATGAAGTAGTAGAAGTCCATAAGGAAGTAGATGATACCTCCTATGATGATGCTCTTTCCGTCCTGCAGGATGACCTGAATACCATACAGTCCTATAACCTGAAAGACATGTCAGAGGAGGAGATCACCCTGCTGATGTCCACAATGGATACGCTGATCGCATCCTATCAGGATTATCTTGCACAGCTTGGAAATACAAAAAAAGAAGAGGATGCCGCCGAACTGACAGCTATTCCTCTTTCTCTGACCAATAATACTTCTTTTTCCTTCGATCTGATCTCCCTCTATCAGAAGGACAGTGCAGGAGCCCGTATCAATATCCTCTCCGGACTTGAAAGTCTTTCTCCGACCCAGTCCCTGACAGGACTCCAGATCAAACGAAATGCAGAAAACACACCCTGGATGCTTACACTGGAAACCACAGAAGGGGTTACCTACGATATCGAGCTTCCTGTGGAAACCTACACTGAAGATGGTGTCCACCTTTATCTGGCCTATGATTCCGAAACCGGCAGCATCACCGTCTGACCGGTTTCCTTTTTATCTGCAGCTTATGCCTCTTCATCCGTGGCCGGACTCTGACACCGCCTGTTTCTTCTGCTGTCCTCCACTACACCATGGTCTTCAATAGTTCTACTTCTTTCTTGGTCTCATCCAGCATGTCGCTGATCTGCTTGGTTCCCTGGATCATACCATCTGTCAGGGTTCTTGTATTCTCGATATTTGCCAGCAGCTCTTCACTGAATGCACTTAAGTTCTCCACGTACTGTACGATCTCATGGTTGCTGTCCTTGACCTGACCCATACCGGTAGTCTGTTCTGCCATGTCAGCTGAAACCTGGTCAATGTCCTTTTTGATCCTTGCAAAGGCCTCACCTGTCTTCTCCACAAGCTCTGCCTGCGCCTTATTCGTCTCCACAAGGCTGCCTACACTTCTTCCGGCAGCATCTGCCTGCTCTGTAAGCTGTGCCAAAATGTCCTTGATCTGCTGGGTTGCCTGCTCTGTGCCTGCTGCCAGATTCTTGATCTCATCTGCAACTACCGCAAAGCCCTTGCCAGCTTCGCCTGCATGTGCAGCCTCTATACTTGCGTTGAGCGCAAGAAGCGTGGTCTGTGTCGTGATACCGGCGATCATCTGCAGGATCTTATTGGCTTCCTCGATCTGTTCAAGCAATGTGTTCATGGTCGCACTGACTTCGCCGCCCGCACTCTCTGTCTGAGCTGACGCTGCCCGGAGCTGTCCGATATCCTGATTGCCTTCTTCCGTGATCTTCAGTGTGGTCTGGAATTTCTCACTGATCCTGTCCGAAATCTGTACTGCATTGTCCGTCTGCACACCGATATTTTCTGTCATTTCAAGCTGCTTCTGGATCGTCTGTGCCAGGTCATTGGCTCCGGTCACGATCTCTTCGATCGCATTTTTGCTGTTTTCACCCTGGGACTCCATATCCTTGGACTGCGCATCAATAGCAGTGATCTTTTCGATCAGCTCACCGGTGGTGGAAGTCATATTCTCCAGGATCTCCCCGGTATGCTCTTTTTCCTCAGAAATCTGCGCCATCTTGAAATTGCTGATCCTCTCCAGATTTCTGGAGGATACGATACAGAACACATCCACAAGAAGCACTGCTGCCAGGGCAATTTCATAATTGATGATGGAACTGCTGTCTGCCCTGCCGTTTCCCACTTCTTCCACAATATAAAATACATTGATAGCAACTGACAGTGATCCGGCTCCAAGACTGAACTTTCCATTCTGGAAAAGTGTGATCGCCGTCAGCATGGGAAGAATGTAAACAAATGCGATGATACTGTCTGATGTAAACATTGCATAGGCATACAGGATCAGGTAACCGCCCATTCCTATGTATTTGATCGCTGCACTTTCCTTATTCTTCACAAAATACAGGATCATGCATGCAAGAAACGGGATCATCATAATGGTACAGAATACCGCCAGATAACCAGGTGTCCTGTTACCCTTGATGTACTCCCCGATATACGCCAGAAGCAGAATGCCGATCACGGATCCGTAACATACCAGAAACCTCTGATTTACAAGCTGCTTCTCACTGAATGCATGCTTTTCTTTTAAACTCATTTTTAACCCATCCCCTTTGAAATTTTAGTTATCTCTATTGTAAGAACATCGTACCCTTATGTCAATTTTTCTGTACCTTTTTCCTATAATCTACAATCTTTTATTCAATTTTTTCGTTGACTTTCAGGTTCTTCTGTGGTATGATAACATCTGTTCGTGAGAATTGTAATAACATATCTGATATGCGGGTGTAGTTCAATGGTAGAACACCAGCCTTCCAAGCTGGATACGTGGGTTCGATTCCCATCACCCGCTCTTTGCATGCACTTTTTTATCCTGATACCCATATACATTCAGCAGGTATTCATGGCGCTCCCGGCGCATTTGTTTACTCTGCACCATCCAAAAGAAAGGAAGCATTCCTATGAAACATAATTTACGTGTTACCCTGCCTGTCCTGACAGGCGCTGCAGTTCTTTCTCTGTCAGCCGCTCCTCTGCTTCCGGTAAACGCAGCGCCTGCTGCGCAGACAATATCTGCCGGTGCGGTTTCTCAGATTACAGACTATTCCGCTGTGTTTGACGCTGATTATTACTATCAGACCTATCCGGATCTGCAGGCCTCCATTGGCAATGATCCTGCTGCCCTGCTTTCTCATTTCATCAAAACCGGGATGGCAGAAGGACGGAACGGCAATGCCCAATTCAATCTGAAGGCTTATATGTGTCAGAACCCTGATCTGATGGCCGTTTACGGTACAGATCTTCCCTCTTATTACCGTCATTACATCACAAATGGCAAAGCAGAAAACAGAAAGGCTGTTTTTGATGCCGGTAAAGGCTTAGCAGAAGGTGTTCTTGGCAGCTATACCACGACCTTTGATACCACAGAGGCCCGCGCCACCAATGTTATCCTGTCCGCTTCCCGTATTAATGGACTTGTGATCCCTGCAGGCGGACGTTTCTCCTACAGCACTTCCGTAGGTACGAGAACCACTGCAAACGGTTATGTGGAAGCGCCTTCCTTTGCCAGCGGCAGAGTGGTTACCAGTGTAGGCGGAGGTATCTGTCAGGTATCCTCTACTCTGTATGCAGCCATGGTAGTTGCTGATATCCCGGCTGCTTCCCATTATCTGCATTCCCTTCCTGTTGACTATGTTCCAAGAGGACTGGATGCTGCGATCGTAGAGGGCTACAAGGATCTGTCCTTTGTCAATCCTTACAGCTATCCCATTATGCTGCAGACTTCTTCAGACAACGGAGTTCTGACTGTAAGCATTCTGAAGGCTGGCTGAATTTTTGATTATTAAATAGGAGGTATACCTGTGAAAAAAAATGAGAATCTGAAAAGCCTTTCTTTGAATGAAATAGAATATTATAAGGTACACGGAAGAAATATTTCCGGTCAGTGTCCTCTTCCCCTGTTTTTTAACGGAAGCGGTATTGAGGTCAATGTAACCGGTTCTGAACTGTGGATCGATCTAGAGGTAGACTGTGATTTCCACGAGCCCTGGATCTATACAGCACTGAATAATTCCTTTATGAGCCGCCAGATGCTTCTGCCCGGTTCCTATTCCATCTGTCTGTTCCGCAATATGAGTCCGGACAGTGTCAAAAACATGAAATTCATGCGTGAGCTGCAGTCCATGACAGAAGACGATGACTGCCACATCCTTGTAAAAGGCTTTCAGACAGATGGCTTTTTCCTTCCAACCTCCGAAAAACGTTATAAAATAGAATTTATCGGAGACAGCATCACCTCCGGTGAAGGTACCTATGGTGCCAAAGAGGATACGGACTGGCTTGCCATGTATATGAGCAGCAGCCGGAATTATGCCGTCATGACTGCCAATGCCCTGAATGCTGACTATCATCTCTTTTCCCAGGGTGGCTGGGGAGTTTACTGCGGCTGGGACAATGATACAAGGCACAATATCCCTTCCCGCTATGAAGCCCTGTGTGGTCTATGTGGCGGAGAATTCAACGAATCCCTCGGTGTATCCAAACCCTACGATTTCCGTAGCTGGGTACCGGACGCTATTGTAGTAAATCTGGGTACCAATGATGCCAGTGCTTTTGAACAGCCCCCATTCACCATTCCAGAAACCGGTGAAGTCTGCAAGCAGCGCAAGAATCCAGACGGCACCTATAACAGGGAAGACCTTCTGAAGTTTGAACAGGCTGTCATTGATTTTCTGAAGATACTCAGAAAGCACAATGAATCTTCGCATATCGTATGGGCTTACGGCATGCTTGGTTATGATCTGACTCTTGCTATCACAGAAGCTATGAATACCTACCGCAATGAAACCGGCGATTCCAATGTTGCTTTCCTGCAGCTTCCCGATTCCACACCGGACAACCTCGGTGCACATGCACACCCGGGACCTGCCTCCCATGAACGGGCTGCAGCAGTCTTGACCGAATATTTTAAAAAGAAATGGGAAGTCTGATGACTTCCCATTTCTTTTCTTCTCGTTTTTTTAACCCCTGCTGGGCATCTCAGCTTCTTTTTTCTCTCCATGCCCCGCTTGATTCTCTTCTTTCCTTTTTCTTCTCAATTTTTCACTCTCTGCGGGGCACCTCAGCTTCTTTTTTCTCTCCATGCCCCGTCCGAAGCTCTTCTTTCTCTTTTCTTCTCAATTTCTCACTCTCTGCGGGGCATCTCAGCTTCTTTTCCTTCTCCATGCCCCGTCCGGTTCTCTTCTTTCCCTTTTCTTCTCAATTTTTCGCTCTCTGCGGGGCACCACAGCTTCTTTTCCTTCTCCATGCCCCGTCCGGTTCTCTTCTTTCCCTTTTCTTCTCAATTTTTCGCTCTCTGCGGGGCATCTCAGCTTCTTTTCCTTCTCCATGCCCCGTCCGGTTCTCTTCTTTCCCTTTTCTTCTCAATTTTTCGCTCTCTGCGGGGCACCTCAGCTTCTTTTTTCTCTCTATGCCCCGTCCGATGCATTGGTTTTCAGATTATAAAGCAGCAATGCCAGCAGGATCAGCACATACCCAACCAACTTCAAAAAACTCATACCTTCTCCACCGACCGCAATCCCCATCACACTGGCTGTCAGTGGATTCACTACCGTAAATACTGCTGCTGTTTCTGCGGGCAGATATTTCTGTCCCACTGGCTGGAAGGTAAATCCAAAGCAACTGCACAAAAGCACCAGAAGCAGTAACATTACCCACTGCTGACTGCCCTGCGGCAGGCTGAAATCTCCGGAAGCCAGAGCTACGATCAAACTGAGAAGCCCCATCACACCAAGCTGCAGCATACCTACGGTCACAGGATCTGCATCCTGTGTTACTTTTTCTGTCGCCATGATACAGGCTGCGTATGTCAGTGCTGCAAGTATCATCAGCACGATGCCGAGACCTCCGCCAGAACAGCTGCTTTGTGTCAGAGACAAACATCCAACACCGATAACTGCGAGCAGGGCGCACAGCATGGTTTTCTTCTTTGGCA
Source organism: Suilimivivens aceti (assembly GCF_025567405.1). Classification (NCBI taxonomy): domain Bacteria; kingdom Bacillati; phylum Bacillota; class Clostridia; order Lachnospirales; family Lachnospiraceae; genus Suilimivivens; species Suilimivivens aceti. The sequence continues at coordinate 368,262 of NZ_JAOQKJ010000001.1, forward strand.
GAGTTCTTGCCAGGATCGCCGCATAGATCGGAACCATTACGATCGCCATGTTTTCGATCAGGGAACTGACACCGGAATCAATAAGCCGCAGGCCATACATTTCAAATATCATGCAGACCGTATACAATACACCCAGGATCAGTCCGCCTTTCAGGCTGTTTTTACTGCAGGCAAGCAGCTTCTTATGGAAGATGACCGCCAGCACCAGAAACGCCAGAATAAACCTGACTGCCAGAATATTCATGGGCGACATGGTATTCATCAATATTTTTGAAAAGAGGAAAGAAGTTCCTCTGGCAACAAATACTGCCGTTAAAAGTAATTTTGCACTTATAGGTTTCATCCTACGCTACCACCCTATGCTCCAGCCATTTCCTGCTGTGAAATCTTCCAAAGAATATGATGCTTCTGACACCCCAGTCTGTAAACATACCGATCCATACCGCCATTGGTCCAAAGTGTAATGCCCTGACTAGAAAGATACATAGGCTCACACGGCAAAGCCACATAGTAATGGTCGATACAATCATACTGAATTTCACATCTCCTGCTGCCCGCATTCCATATCCGGGGATAAAGGATCCTACCCAGAAAATAGGTTTGCAGACCGTGATCCATCCTACCATATAAACACACAGTGCTGCGCTCTCTGGCTCCATGGCTGCGATCACTGTGACCGGCCTTGCTGCCAGATATACCAGAACACAGCTGATGATCAGACAGATCTCAGCCCATACGCACACCTTTCTGATATAATATACCGCTTCATCCTTCCGTCCAGCACCGATACACTGTCCTACTACTGTCATCAGCCCGATTCCCATCCCCATAGGCGCTATCCCATTCAGGTTCTCCATAATATTAGCCATAGCCTGTGCTGCAATTGCTGTGGTTCCCATGGTGGAAACGCTGGACTGGATCGCCAGCTTACCGAACTGGAACATACTGTTCTCTACACCGGAAGGAATTCCGATGGCCAGAATACTTAAAATCAGCTGCCATTGCGGTCTGATCTTAACATAATGATTCACTGTGATCGTCTGCCCCTCCCTGTGAAGAAAGGCCAGTACTACCACCGCACAGAATACACGTGAAAGAAGTGTCGACAGTGCCGCTCCGGACACTCCCATATGGAAGCCCCAGATAAAGACAGCATTTCCGATGATATTCAGGAAATTGGAGATCACAGAAACTGTCATGGGCAGTCTGCTGTTTCCCTGTGCCCGGTAAATGGCTGCACCGGCATCATACAGTCCAATAAAAGGAAAAGACAGTGCTGTATAATAAAAGTAGATCACAGCAGCATCCATAACATCCGCTTCTACCTGTCCAAAGACAAGGTGCAGAAGCTCCCGGTTACTGATCATGCAAAGTACCGTGATCACTGCAGAGATAAGAAACACAACAAGCAGCACCTGCTTAGCTGCCCTTTCCGCTTCCTTTGGCTTTTCCTTCCCGATATACTGGGAACAAATGATACAGCCTCCTGCTGCAAGTGCGGAGAAGGCCTGGATTACCAGTACATTGATAGAATCCACCAGGGAAACCGCTGACATGGCAGCGGCTCCCACATTACTGACCATGATGGTATCTGCTGTTCCCATCAGGGAATTTAAAAGCTGCTCCACCATCAGGGGAACCAGCAGTGCCCACAGGGCACGGTTGCTGAATAATCTGTTATGCGATCGCGAACTGACTGTTGTACAGTTTTGCATAAAAACCACCTTCTGCGAGCAGTTCTTCATGATTTCCCTGCTCGATAATATGACCGTCTTTCATGACCAGTATCACATCTGCATTCTGGATCGTCGATAACCTGTGGGCTACAATAAAGCTTGTCCTGCCCTCCATCATCGTTGCAAATGCTTTCTGGATCTTCTGTTCTGTTCTTGTATCAATAGAAGAGGTTGCCTCATCCAATATCAGCACAGGAGGCAGGGAAAGCATCACTCTGGTGATACAAAGGAGCTGTTTCTGCCCTCCTGACAGGCTGCCGCCATCCTCTCCGATCACGGTATCATAGCCATCCGGCAGCCTTCTGATAAAGCTGTCCGCATGGGAAGCCTTTGCTGCTGCAATGACCTCCTTATCTGTGGCATCCGGTCTTCCTACTGTGATATTCTCCCGGATCGTTCCTCTCTTAAGCCACGTATCCTGCAGCACCATACCAAAGGAGGTGCGCAGGGATTTCCTTGTAATATCCCGGATATCCGTACCATCTACGGAAATACTTCCTTCATTGACATCATAGAAACGCATCAGCAGATTGATCAGTGTCGTCTTACCGCAGCCCGTAGGCCCTACGATAGCGATCCTCTGCCCCGGCTCTACCTGAAGATTCAGATCCTCGATCAGCCTCCTGTCCGGTGTATAGGAAAATGCCACATGGCTAAGGTCAATGGCTCCCTTTGCATCTGTCAGCACCCTGGCATCTGCAGCATCTGCGGTCTGAGGCTCTTCCTCAATCAGTTCAAAAATACGTGCCGCACAGGCAAGTGCACCCTGCAGCTCTGTCACGACACCGGAAATTTCGTTAAAAGGCTTGGTATACTGGTTTGCATAAGAAAGCAGGCAGGTAAGCTGTCCTACTGTCAGTCTGCCGGAGATCGCCGCCATGGCGCCCGTCAGTCCAACTCCCATATAAACCAGACTGTTGACAAATCTCGTGCTGGGATTGGTAATGGAAGAAAAGAAGATTGCCCGCAGGGAATACTTTTCCAGCCTTCCGTTGATTTCATCAAAGGCTTCCAGTGTTTCATCCTCTCTGTTATAGGCCTGGACCACCTTCTGATTACCTATCATTTCATTGATCAGGTTGGTCTGTTCTCCTCTTGTTTCTGACTGCAGCTTGAACATGCTGAAGGTCTTTTTGGCTATAAAGCTTGCCACAAGCAGGGAAACCGGTGTGATCACAACAACAACTACAGTGATCCCCACATTCACAGAAAGCATAAAGAACAACGTACCGATGATCGTCACAACACCGGTAAACAGCTGGGTAAAGCCGATCAGCAGACCATCTGCAAACTGGTCTACATCCGCAATAACACGACTGACAATATCTCCCTGTGAATGACCATCCAGATATTTCAAAGGCAGCTCCTGGATCCTGCAAAATGCCTTTTCCCTGATATCCTGGATCATACTGTAAACGATCCTGTTATTGCAGATTCCCATCAGCCACTGTGCCAGTGCAGTAAGAACAACTACCACTGCCATCTTTTTCAGGATGGTAAACAGTGCCGGCCACGGACTTCCTGTCCCCTCTGCCGGGCTGATCAGACTGGTCAGCCAGTCAACCGCATTTCCTGTCAGCACCGGCAGATATAAGGTAAGTGCTACAGAAGCTGCAGCCATCAGGATCGTAAGAACGACCAGCCATCGGTATGGCTTCATATATTTTAAGACCTTGATCAGGGTCTCCTTCTGTTTTTCATTTTTTTCTGTCTTTTTCATATTACTCACCCTGACCTGCCTTCTTTTCAAACTGACTGTAATAGATTTCCTGATATACCTCGCAGCTCTTAAGCAGCTCGTCATGGGTTCCCATTCCCACTGCCCTGCCGTCATCCAGCACGATGATCGTATCCGCATGCATCAGGGAAGAAGCTCTCTGGGAAACAATAAATACGGTAGTGTCTCCTGACATTTCCTTCAAGGCCTTACGGAGTGCTGCATCCGTTGCATAATCCAGTGCGGAAGCACTGTCATCGAGGATCAGGATCTCCGGCTTCCTTACCAGTGCCCTGGCAATAGAAAGACGCTGCTTCTGTCCACCGGAAAGGTTCCGTCCTTCCTGCTCGATCATTTCATCAAGACCGTCCTTCTTCTGCCGCACGATCTCTTCTGCCTGTGCTGTCCTGAGCGCTTCATAGATCTCTTCATCAGTAGCCGCTTCATTCCCCCACTTCAGATTATCCCGGATTGTTCCCTGGAACAGCACCGCCTTCTGCATGACAACACCGATCTTATCCCGGAGGGCAACGGTATCATAGCTTCTCACATCTCTGCCATCCACTCTCACCCTGCCGCTTGTCACATCATAAAAACGGGGGATCAGGTTCACCAGGGAAGACTTACCAGAGCCGGTACCACCAATGATGCCGATGGTGTCTCCCTTTCTGGCCTTAAATGTAATATCTGTCAGAGCTTCCTCGCCGCCCTCATAATACCGGAGTCCTACATGCTCGAAAACAACGCTGCCCGTTTCTTCTTCACTGCCGATATTCACTGAATCTGCTTCTTCCGGTTCCTCTGAAGAATACTCCTTCAGTCCTGCTGGCATTACCAGCACTGTCTCGATCCTGTTTCCACAGGCAACTGCCTTGGTCATAGTGATGATCAGGTTTGCCAGCTTCACCAGCTCTACCAGGATCTGTGACATATAGTTGATCAGTGCTACCACCTCGCCCTTTGACAACACACCTGCATCCACCTGCAGGGCTCCTGTATAGATCAGGGCGATCAGACCTGCATTGATCACCACATAGGTCAACGGATTCATCAGCGCCGAGATCCGTCCTGCTGTAGTCTGGATCTTCTTTAGTGCATCATTCTCACCGTCAAACTTACTGATCTCTGCCGGTTCCTGTCCAAAAGCACGGATCACACGGACACCGGTGAGATTCTCTCTTGTAGTTCCAAGCACCCTGTCAAGTCCGCTCTGTACTCTTTTGTACAGCGGAATACTTACCAGCATGATGCCAAATACGATCACGGACAGTACCGGGATCACAACTACGAAAATCAGGGCAGCCTTTACATCAACCGTAAAGGCCATGACCATGGCACCAAATACAATGAATGGCGAACGCAGAAACAGGCGCAGTACAAGGTTTACACCTGACTGCACCTGATTGATATCACTAGTGATCCTTGTGATCAGCGTGGCAGTTCCCTCCCTGTCAAGCTGGGAAAAGGACAGCTTCTGAATGTGTTCAAATACACCATGACGGAGCTTTGTAGCAAATCCAACAGCCGCTTTCGCTGCGAAATACTGTGCCGTAATGGAACAGACAAGACCGATCAGACCAAGTGCTGCCATGATCAGGCACATTCTTCCTACATAGCCCTTATCTCCCTGCGCAATTCCCACATCGATCATGGATGCCACAACAAGCGGTACAATAAGTTCAAAAGAGGCCTCCAGCAGTTTAAACAGAGGCCCCAGAATACTTTCTTTTTTATAATCTTTAAGATAGACAAGCAGCTTTTTCAATTTCTTTCTTCCTTTTTTAGTCCAGATATGCGTCATATTTTTCATTGGTATCATTCAGGAATGTGACCGCTACGATACCGGGACCTGTATGGGCACCGATCGCACAGCCGATCTGGGATTCCAGAATATCCTTTACGTGATAACGCTCCCTAAGCTGTTCTTCTACGAAATCAGCGGATTCCCTGTCCTTTCCGTAGACAACGGCTACCATCTGGTTCTCCAGGTTTTTGCCCTTCTCCCCAACCATATCAAGGATCCTCTTCTGAGCCTTCTTCCAGCCACGGACCTTTTCTACAGCACTCAGGGAACCATTTTCATCTACAATAATGATAGGCTTGATATCCAATACAGTTCCTGCAAGGAAAGAGGTTCTGCTGAGCCGTCCTCCCTTAAACAGATAATCAAGCTGCATCACTGTGACTGCGTGCTCCATATGCTCACAGAAGAAGTGTGCCGCCTCAATGATCAGCTCCTTCGGCGCCCCGTTTTTCTGCATCTGCAGGAGCTTTGTCACAACAAGTCCATAGCCTACGGAAGCACACCTTGAATCAATGATCGTCAGCTTAAAGTCCGGATATTCCTCCTTTACTTCATCATAGGCAAGATTTGCTGCATTAAAGGTTCCTGCTATTCCTGTGGAAAAACAGATATACAGAACCTCATCCCCACGCTTTGCATAGGGCAGGAAATGCTCATGGAACATATACTGGTTGATATGATAGGTTTTAATATCCTTACCGGAAGCCTGGATCTCATAAAATTCCTCCGGGAAAATGGTTTTGCCATCAAAGTAATCAGTTCCCTCAATCGTGACCGGTGTAGGCATTACATATAAATTGTACTTGGTAATGACACTTTCCGGAATATCGGAAGCTGAGTCTGTAATAATCTGAAAAGCCATATTTTTTCTCCTTTTGGCATACTATATGTGCAATTATAGCAAATATCCTGCCGCCGTACTACTTATTTTTTCTTAACCTTGTGGAATCACCCTGTGATCTGTCAGGAAAAAAGTAAATTCCCCACTGTCCAGAAGCTGCTCCTGATCATTCAGGATCCGTACCTCATAAACAGCCAGATGCTTTCCCATCCGCAGCCTTCTGGCCTGACATACCACATAAGACAGATGATCTGCCGGCAGCATAAAATTCAGGGAGCCATTGACTGTGGTCGCAAAATATCCACCCATGCACGCTCCGAGTCCTGCCGTGATATCGCAGAGGGAATAAAGGCATCCTCCATGAAACATCCCGTAGGGATTGGTCAGTTCCTCCTTATAAGGCATTTTCGTACAGACATAATCTGCCGATAAGCTTTCCACCTCAATGCCAAGGTGCTGCATATAGGCATTCTGCTGCACTACTTCTCTCATTGCCTGTTCCAGCTCATTCATCTTCTGTCTCCTTTATACCGCATAACCTTCCAGTCCTTATTCATCCTTCAGGAGTGCCTGGTAAATCTCTCTTTTTCCTACGCCTCTGTCCGCCGCCACCTTTTTCATGGCGCTCTTTCTGTCTATACCCTGCTTTTCATAAAAAGCCATGTGCTCCTCTATGCTCATGGATTCCCAGCTTTTCTGCTGCTCCTCCTCGATCTCCTTCCGGCTCTTTCCTTCAATCACAAGGACATATTCCCCTTTGGGTTCATTTTCCTCATAATAGTCTGCAGCCCCTTCGAGAGTTGTTGGCATAATGGTCTCAAATTTCTTGGTCAGTTCCCGGCAAAGCGTGATCCGGCGCTCCCCCAGCGTTTCCAGAAGCTCAGACAGTGTCCTCTTCAGATGATGGGGAGCCTCATACAGGATCATGGTCCGTGTCTCTCTGGCAAGCTCTTCCAGCACAAATGCCTTTTCCTTTTTATCCGTGGGCAGAAAGCCCTCAAAGCAGAACCGCCTTGTGGGAAGTCCGGACAGTGTCAGTGCTGTAATGCAGGCACAGCACCCGGGAAGGGATGTCACCGGCACACCTGCCTTCTGGCACTCTGCTACAAGCACCTCCCCGGGATCAGAGATCGCAGGTGTCCCTGCATCTGTGATCAGTGCGATATTTTTGCCTGTAAGAAGCTGATCCACCAGATAATGAGCCTTTTCTACTTTATTGTATTCATGATAGCTGGTCATGGGAGTTCTGATCTCAAAATGATTCAGCAGACGGATACTGTTTCTGGTATCCTCTGCTGCGATCAGATCTACCTCTTTTAATGTCAATAACACCCGCTCTGTCATGTCCTGCAGATTTCCGATAGGTGTTGCACACAAATACAGGGTTCCGCTCATGGTCACTCTCCTTAATATCCGTAAACTGTGTAAATCTCCTCTGTGTAAACCCCAGGCTTCTCATAAACGATCAATGGCTTTTCTACGGTCAGTCTCGCCTTTCCGCCCCGGTTTGCTTCGATCAGGACCATATTGGGCTCCTTATCTGCAAAGGGATACACCAGCTTCATCCGCTTTGGCTCAAGCCTGTACTTCCGCATCAGTACCATGATATCCACCAGCCGGAAGGGTCTGTGCACCAGATAAAAATTACCGCCGCTCTTAAGCAGCCCTGCTGCCTGTGAGATCACATCCTCCAGATTACAGAGCAGCTCATGCCTTGCGACCGCCTTGGGTCCACCTGGATTGGTAAGTCCGTGATGCTCTGTCATATAAGGGGGATTACAGGTCACAACATCAAAGGAAGCAGCGCCAAAAAGACTCACTGCTTCTTTTAAATCTCCGGTTACGATTGTAATCTTATCAGTAAGACCGTTGAGCTGTACACTACGTCTTGCCATATCTGCACTTTCTTCCTGGATCTCAAGTCCTGTCAGATGAGCAGCCTTTGTCTTGGCCTCCATCAGGATCGGTATGATCCCTGTTCCCGTACCAAGATCGATCACCCTGGCACCTTCTCTGGCACGGGCAAAACCGGAAAGCAGAACCGCATCCATCCCGAAACAGAACCGACCCGGATCCTGGATGATCTTATAGCCGTTTCTCTGCAGATCATCCACTCTCTCATTTTCCTTCAAAAGCTCATCAGTTGTCATCAAGCTTTGATTTTCCTTCCTGTTTTTCCAGCTTCTCCAGTGTCTTCAGTTCTTCATCCTGTACATCCACCTTATTGTTTCTGCGCTTTCTCTTAAACCGCAGCTGTTCTACCTTATATTCCTGAATCTCCTTCTCGTCACCTACATCTACGATTACCTTGACAAGCTGGCGCAGCACGTTGACACTTGCTACTTCTCCCTTCAGTCCGTCATCTGTAGTAACATGATCACCCACATTCGGCAGTCTCCGGTTCAGCTCCTCATAGGTTTCCTCCTCATGCTTTAAGCAGCACATCAGTCTACCGCATACGCCGGAGATCTTGGTAGGATTTAAAGAAAGATTCTGCTCCTTGGCCATCTTGATGGAAACCGGAACAAACTCTGACAGATGTGCATGACAGCACAGCTCCCTGCCGCAGATACCGATTCCGCCAAGAATCTTGGTCTCATCCCTGACACCGATCTGGCGAAGCTCGATCCTCGTCTTGAAAACAGATGCCAGATCCTTAACCAGCTCTCTGAAATCAATTCTTCCATCTGCTGTAAAATAAAAAAGTACCTTATTATTGTCAAAGGTATATTCTGCATCGATCAGCTTCATTTCAAGACCATGTTTTTTGATCTTCTCAAGGCAGATCTTAAAGGCCTCTTTTTCTTTAAGCTTATTACCAGCCTCCTGCTCATCATCCCGTTCTGTGGCAATACGCAGTACCGGCTTCAAAGGCTGTACTACCTTGTCATCATCTACTTCTCTGGGATTTCCTACTACAGTTCCGTATTCAATCCCCCTTGCAGTCTCTACAATCACATGATCATTTCTTTTAACAGACAGCTTGCCGGGATCAAAAAAATAGATCTTGCCTGCTGTCCGGAATCTTACACCGATTACTTTTTTCATAAATCTATCAACCTCACTAATTCTCTTTAATGGTAAGCAGCAGAAGCTCCATGGTCAGATCAAAGTTTACATTGGCATTCAGTCTCTGCTTGGACTTTTCCAGTTCTTCTATGATGGTTTCAATCCCTTCGTAGGTACTGGTATCTGCTACTTTTCTAATATACTGTATCTCTTCCCGGAAAATCAAGTGATTTGCATCATGTGTAGCCTTAAAGAGCAGCACATCACGATACCAGATGGAAAGAATATCCAGGTAATCATTGATATCCAGCTTGTATTCCGTGATCTTTTTGATAGCAGTCACGATCTCATGAATCTCCATATCCTGGATATTCCGAAGAAGGGAAACTGCCTCTTCCTTTACCTTGTCAAATTCTTCACTGGAAGCAAGCAGCTTTGCTTTTCCCACATTTCCCCTGGCAAAAGCAACACAGATATCTGCCTTATAGTCCGGGATCTGCATGGTCTTCATCAGATAATCCTTGACCTGTGCATCTCTGACAGGCTTCATATTAAGCTGTACACATCTGCTCAGGATCGTGGGAAGCAATGCATTTACATTACTGGCAAGAAGCAGGATCACACCATATTCCGGTGGCTCCTCCAGTGTTTTCAGCAGGGCATTCTGTGCCTGTACTGTCATCTTTTCCGCTTCATTGACAATATAGATCTTCCATTTGCCGCTGTAGGGCTTGATCGCCATATCATTGTTGATCTGGGTACGGATATCCTCTACGCTGATCACATTGGGCTTTTCATGAGTCAGAAAAATAATATCGGGATGATTACCACTCTCTGCCTGCACACAGGAATGACATTCGCCGCACGGATCTGCTCCCTGTCTGTTTTCACACTGCAATGCCTGTGCAAAGATTTTTGCAATGAATTCCTTGCCAGAGCTTCTCTCTCCGTTAATCAGATAGGCATGGGAAACTTTTCCGAGCTTTACCGCATTTTCCAGGTGATCTCTCAGCTGCTCCTGTCCTACAATATCCTCAAATCTTCTCATAGCCTGTTCCCCCTATGTCAGTATATCAAGCAAAAGACCTCTGATCTCCCCAATCCTAGAAAGGATTGCCAGATGATCCTGTTCTTCCTTCATCAGCTCCTGTGCCAGCTCATCCAGATTCTCATCCACCAGCCGGATAATACCATATACTCTGTGACGTCCCTTCCTGTCCAGAAAGTTTTCCCTGCTGAAGGAATGGGATCTGTTGATGATCTCATTCATAAAATCCTTGATCAATCCCCGGTATTTCTTCATATCCCGGACATCCCTCTTCCTGGCAAGCTTATTTCCCTGCATGGTAATCTCTTCCATCAGCGTAGTCAGTCTTGCCTGCAGCTCCTTTTCCTCAATATGGCTCACAAGGGTGAAGCGGAAGGCATCATCCGTCTCCTGCACTTTCTGAGGTGCTTCCGGCCTGGCAGCCTGGCTGACCTGATTCACTTTTATGTCCATTCTGCTTCCTCCTTCCCCTGCTCAGCCTCATGCTTTGTCAGCTTCGCCTGCTCTACCCTGAAATATATTCCTCTATTTCTGCAAGACAATGTTCCAGATTCTCGTTGGAAAACCGCTTCGTAACCCCGGCTTCCCGAATCTTTTCCTCAGAAAAATCTTCCGCATCAGACAGATATCTCCGGCACAGCTCCTCATATTTCGGGGTTTCCTGTCTCCATTCCCTGTCAAGTGCCCTCTGCAGCCTGACACCGTCATCTACTTCAAGAAGAACCGGTATCACCTTTTCTTTTCCAAAATATCCTGCTGTTTTTATGTAGGATTCCAGTGTCCCTATGATCAGATAATTTTCATTCTCAAGGTCTATATGACCATCATCCACAGTAAAATAGCGCCACAATCCATAACAGGTATGATAAGCTCTTGCCTCTACAACCCTGCCTTCATCCTGAAGCTTTAAAAAACCTGCCTCGTCTGTAAAAAAGTATTCTCTTCCTTCTTTTTCGCCGGCACGCATGGGTCTTGTCGTATACGGAACTATCTTCTTAAGCTGCAGAGAGCTGCTTTTTAGCAGCTCCCTGTAGATGGTATCCTTTCCCGTAGAGCTTTTCCCCATTAAGTATACCATTTTTCCCATGTAAATTAAACCTCTACAACACGTATCATATTTGTTCTTCCGGATACACCAAGAGGCACACCTGCCGTCAATACAACCTTATCCCCTTTTTTGATATATCCCTCCTTCTCTGCAGCATGGACAGCCTCATCAAACAGATCCTCTGCCGTGCTCTCCCTTGCGATCCAGATCGGTGTAACACCCCATGCCAGATTCAGCTGTCTGCAGGTTCTAGGGCTCACAGAGCAGGCAATGATCGGACAGGAAGGCTTATATCTTGCGATCATACCTGCAGTAAATCCAGAGATCGTTACGGTAATGATCGCTGCTGCCTTCAGATCCATGGCTGTCGTACAGGTTGCATGGGAAATCGCAGTTGTCGTATCAATATCATCAATATCTTTTCTTCTTCTCAAACGGCTGTTATAGTCAATATCCTCTTCGGTTCTTTCGGCGATCTTTGCCATAGTCTTTACCGCTTCTACCGGATAAAGTCCTGCTGCACTTTCTCCCGAAAGCATGATCGCTGTAGTTCCGTCATAGATCGCATTGGCAATATCCGTAGCCTCAGCACGTGTCGGTCTTGGATTCTTGATCATGGACTCCAGCATCTGGGTTGCCGTGATAACATGCTTTCCTAGTGCTTCTGCCTTCTTGATCATCTGCTTCTGGACGATCGGCACCTCCTCCATAGGGATCTCCACACCCATGTCGCCTCTCGCTACCATAATACCATCTGCTGCCTCCAGGATCTCATCCAGGTTTCTTATGCCCTGCATATTCTCAATCTTTGCAATGATCTTCATGTGGCTTCCATGCTCTTCAATGATCTTACGTACCTCCAGGATATCCTCTTTACATCTGACAAAGGATGCCGCCAGAAAGTCAAAATCCATGTCACAGCCAAACATGATATCACTGCGGTCCACATCACTGATATAGGGCATGGAAAGGGCTGCTCCCGGTATATTTACACCCTTGTGGTTGGAAATGGGGCCACCGTTTACTACGCTGCAGATGATATCTGTCTCATTGATCTCATCTACCACCATCTCAATCAGACCATCATCGATCAGGATCGTTGTTCCTACGTTGATATCATCCTTCAGTCCCTTATAAGTAATTGTTACTTTTTCATTATTTCCGAGGATCTCTTCTGTGGTCAGGATAAACTTCTGTCCGGATACAAGCTCAGTCTTTCCTCCTTCAATGTCCTTCAGGCGGATCTCCGGTCCCTTGGTATCAAGAAGCGTGGCAACTGGCAGCTTTAACTCACTGCTGACTTTGATCACACGATCAAATTTTGCCTTGTGCTCCTCATGGCTTCCGTGTGAAAAATTAAATCTGGCTACATTCATTCCTGCCAGCATCATCTCCCTTAATCTCTCCTCGCTCTCGCTTGCGGGACCGATCGTGCAGATAATTTTTGTTTTTCTCATTTTAACTCCTCCTGCTTTCTTCTTTTACACAACAGATCTTGTAATGATTCCCGTCATTTTCCATGTCATTTTGATGAGTAATTCCCTGCAGGTCAAAGCCCTGCTCTAAATACTCCCTGATCATACGGATCAGAGTTTTATCTATTTCCTCACCGGGTACCAGCACAGGAATCCCCGGTGGATATAGCATTACGAAATCAGCTGCCGTTCTTCTGTCTGAATCTCCAAGCAAAACTTCTTCTGTCTCAGCCCGGAAGACCTCTTCCATTCTGTAGCTCTGCTTCGGTTTATATTGCTGATAAAAAATACTGACTGATGCCGGCTTTTCTTTTGCCGGATTCTTTCCTGGCTCCTGCATCTGCCGCTCTATTTCCAGGTCGATCTCCCGCAGGGCATCCGCCAGCCTTTCAAATCCTTCCCTGTCATCCATCACAGACAGCAGGGCGATCACGTAATCGTACGCAGCCATTTCCAGTTCAAGATGATACTTCCTTCGAAGCTGCTCCATAAGAAAACTGCCGCCACAGCCGCTTCCCCTGACAGAGATCAGAAACCGGAAAGGCTCCTGCCTCCTGCAAACCGCCTCATCCATCACAAGCCCGGCCTCTCCTTCCACAGAATGCTCTGTCATATCTGCAGGATAGATCCTGATATGTTTCAGATCCCTGCAGCGTTCTGTAAGCCTTTGCCGGTACTTAAGGATCCTTTCAAAGGGTGCTTCCCCTTCCTTCTCCAGATAGGCCATACAGAAATCGATCCCTGCCATCAGCAGATAAGAAGGACTGCTTGTTTCATAAACAGCCAGATATTTCTGAACCAGTTCAGGATCCACCAGTTTTCCATTCACATGAAGCAGCGCCGTCTGTGTCGGTGCCGGAAGCATCTTGTGTACACTGTGGATCACCAGATCAGCTCCCTCTGTCACAGCGCTTTCCGGCAGCCTTCTGTGAAAGCCGAAATGTGCTCCATGTGCCTGATCCACGATCACTGGGATTCCATAGTGATGAGCCGCTTCACAGATTCCTCTGACATCAGACAGAATCCCGTCATAGGATGGTGATGTGACGAGAACAGCACATACCATGGAAGAAATTTCTTTTTCCGGTATATTCTCCCTCTGAACCAGCTCCTGCAGGCTTCTTTCCACCTGCTTTGCAGAAATGCCACCTGAAATCCCATAAGCTTCTATCAGTTCCGGAAAAAGATACTCCGGCTGCAGGTGGTTCAGCATGATCCCATGATATACTGCCTTATGGCAGTTTCTCGCCACAAGGATCCTGCTGCTCCGTCCTGCTACAGCAGAAATCGCAGTAAGCAGGCCACAGGTACTTCCATTTACCAGAAAATATGTCTTTTCGGAATGATACAGTTTTCCTGCTCTCTCCTGTGCTTCCTTCAGGATCCCCTCCGCATGATGAAGGTTATCAAAGCCGTCTATCTCTGTAATATCAAGAGGGTATACCCTGGATACCGGTGATCCCATTTCTTTTCGTTTGTGTCCCGGCATATGAAACGGATAAAAATCACTCTCTCCGTAACGCTTCAGTTCCTCTGCAAGCAGGTTCATTTGGCAACTCCCACTCTGACTCTGCCAGGCCTTTTCCGGATCTTCAGGGTTTCCAGAAGGGAACAGTATTTGTCTGCCGCAGTGACAACCCAGGCCTCCCTGCAGAGCGGCGGTACTACCGTCAGCGGCCACATATGTTTCTTGATGATATCCTCTTCCCTTCTCGTCAGATGATATTCCTTTCTGGCATTTTTAAGTGCAATACCCGGATGATAGAAGCCATGCAGCTTCTGGTAATTCTCTCTGTTCTTATCATGCCAGTCATACAGGAAATAATCATGAAGTAATGCTCCGCGGATCAGATCCCTCTCACTGCATCCAAGGCCAAGTGCTTTGTTGATCTGGATGCTCTGTTTTGCTACATCGAGGCAATGTCTGTAAACCGGCATGGTTCCATGCTGGATATGATGTCTTGTCTTCTGAAAATTCTCAGAATGCAGAATATCGGAAGCATTTTCTTTGAGCAGCCGGTAGAATTTCCGTCTTTGCTCATACTGCTTCCTGTACTTTTCCATTCTTCTCTGGTGTCCTTCTTTTAAACTTTCCAATGCTGCTCTCCTTCTATCTGAACGGTTGCCCATTACACCTAATTAGTTATTTTACCATAGATAACGGATGAAGTGTGAAAAATGCTTCTATTCTGTAAAAAATTTAACATTCTTTTTACTTTCGATCACTCCGGTCACCTTTTTCCACTCTTTCTGCGTTTCCGGAAGCATCTCCCTGATCCTTTCCTGATCCTCCTCTTTTCCCGCCTGTTCCAGTGCAGCAAACATTTCTCCGAGGGCATCCGCACCAATCCCTCTTGCTTCCCCCTTCAGTGCGTGTACAATAACAGTAAACTGCCTGAAATCTCTGACTTCTTCTAATTTCTTCTCCTGTTCTTCTCTCTGACCTGCAAACAGATCCAGCAATCCATAATAAAATTTTCTGTCACTGTCCGCATATTTTAATCCTTTTTCCGTATCAATTCCTGCATTCCCAAGTGCCTGCATATAGCCTGCAAAAAACAGGCCTTTCCTTATCACCCGATACAATGATTCTGATGTAAAAGGCTTCGCAAGATAGTCAGAAAATCCTTCCCCCTGATACAGCTCTCTTGCTCCCTGTGTTGCATTTGCTGTCAGTGCAATCACCGGCGTTTTCTTATTTTCCCCATTTTCATCTTCCTTTATCCGGTGAATCGTTTCAATACCATCTAACTCCGGCATCATGTGATCCAGAAAGATCAGGTCATATGTATGCTCCCTGCAGCAGGTTATGGCTTCTTTTCCACTGGAAACTACGGTAATATCCGCCTCTGTCTTCTTCATCAGCTGCCGGAATACCATCAGATTCTTTTCATTGTCATCCACAGCAAGGATCCGTATTCCCTGAAGTGCAATCTCTTCCTTCTGTTTTTGTCTGTTATTGCTCTCTGCTATCTTTTCCGGGTCTGCCTCAAGATATGGGATCCTTACAATGAATGTTGTGCCCTTTCCTAGTTCACTGTACAGTTTTAATGTTCCATCCATCGCATCCACAAGCTGCATAACAATAGCCAGACCAAGGCCAAGGCCTTCTTTTCTGACATTCTGGGCACTCCTTCCTCTTTCAAACGCTTCAAATATCCTGCTCCTGTCAGCTTCTGCGATCCCCATTCCGGTATCCCTTATCACAAATTCCAGAAAAGCATTTTCTTCTTCATAAACCTTCTCTGCAGTCAGCGAAATAGTGCCCTTGTCTGTATACTGGACAGCATTTGACAAAAGATTGATGAGAATCTGTAAAAGTCTTCTCTCATCCCCCATAAGCCAGATACTGTCACTTCCTGAAATTCTGTTCTCTGCCTGAAAACACAGTCCCTTTTCTTCTGCCTGGTGTCTCCCTACCTTTTCAGCCTGGACGAGCATTTCAGACAGATCATAGGGCTCTATGGCCAGTTCCTGATTTTCTTTTTCGATTCTGGACATTTCCAGAATCTCCTCTACCATGGATATCATGGTATTTCCTGCTGTCTCGACCTCAAGTGCATAATCCCTGATCTGTTCATCCTTACTTTCCCGCAGGATCATCTCACTCATACCCATGATCGTATTCATAGGTGTCCGCAGCTCATGACTCATCTTCATCATAAATCTGGTTTTTGACTCATTCGCCTCACGAAGCTGTTCCATTGTCTTCAAATGCTCTGTCTGATCAATAAACCAGAGCATACAGCCACCCTTTTCTCCGTTTTCGATAATATCCTCCGGCCGGATCTCAAAGGTCACATTCCCTCTCTTCAGGATATGGCTGCCATCAAAAAGAGCATCCAGGATTTCCTTCTGACGATAGATCTGATCTCCTTCCTTAAGTCCCGGATAGATCATATTCATTCTCTGATTGATATAAATAATGATATTGTCTTTATCAAGAACAAGAAGGCCCTCATCTCCATAGTTAAAAGCGTTATCTACCGCTGCCTGGAGAGAACCGAAATATCCATATCGGAGCATGGCGACCATCATACAGAACATCATAACCGTTACGACAAAAACAACAGGATTATAGCTGCCAAATACACCAAGTCCCTTCATGATCATTTCAATGCACATGACCCCGATTCCTGTAATCACATAACGGATCCTTTTTTTCTGCAGGCTTGTGCTTCCTGGATACCGCACTGAACACATGATAAAAAGTCCAAGAAATACTGCTGCCAGATCTATGTAGTGCAAATACCAGATAATCCCATCTGTCACTACTATCCTGTTATACATGCCATCCTGGAGGATCTTCATTGTTTTATAAAAGTATGTGTGATGCTCTGCAGTGAACACTCCAACAAGTGTAATAATATTTACGGTCAATTGCATCATATAGATCCATTTGGGTATGTGCAGCTTGACAAATTCCGATACAAACCATAAAAGTGCCATCAGAAAGGCTGTCTGTCCAAAATACTGGACACAAAGTCCTGAAAGTGCTGCTTCTACCGTATCAGCATGGATCAGCTCCAGATGGATCCCTACAACAAACACGATCGTTCCCACATCATACAGGATAAATGCCAGCTGTGCCCTGGAAGGCTGCTGGTTAATGATCACTGCCAGCATAAAAAACATCATGACAAATGCTATGACATCCACTATCTGAAATACATAATACATCGCTATCCCCTTTTCCGCCATTCACTTTCTATTGCAGTCTGTTAACGCTCATTATAGCCTGTAATAAATTCAATGACAACAAAAAGAACCTGCCGGCTGCCCTTATGGTGCAAACCTGCAGATTCCTTTTTCACTCATACATACCTGAGATATTCTTTTTAGTACAGTTATTTTTCCTTTACGACTTCCTTTAATACCCTAAACAGCTCTCTTGTCTGCTGTTCTGTATATTCTTCCAGTGGCTTTCTGGTCTTTTTGGTCTTGATGATTCCCTGATAAGCAAGCACAGCTTTATACGCTGCAATGTTATTCACACTGCACAGTGCCTCATTCAGCCTGTTGGTAAGCTGCTGTCTTTCTGCTGCCAGCTTGTAATCATTCTTTTCCAGTGCTTCCCACACAGCTTCATAGTACTCAGGGATTACCTGGGAGCTTCCGGAGACAACACCGTCACCGCCCATGGAAACCACTGCTGTCAGGAGCTGATCCGGACCCGCCAGTACACTGAAGGTGCCATCACTGATCCGCATCATCTGCTGGATCCTTGTCATATCCGGATAGCTGTATTTGATACCGATGATATTCGGGCACTGTGCTGCTGCCTTCTCTGCAGCTGCTACAGAAATATCATTCATGGCATACTGCGGGATCGCATATAAGTATACCGGAAAATCCTCCGATACGCTCTTTGCCACACTGACAAAGAAATCTACCAGTCCATCTTCACTGATCTTAAAGAAGGAAGGTGTTACTACGGCAATGCCATCCGCACCTGCCTCTACCGCATGCTTTGCCAGCTCTACGGTATCCTTCAGATTCCATCCGCCTACATGTACATAAACAGGAACTCTGCCTGCTGTCCTTCTGATCACAGTTTCTGCCACAAGCTTACGCTCTTCTACAGTAAGATACATCATCTCACCAGTTGTACCACAGGGATAAATTGCCTGCAGTCCTCCCTTAATGCAGTGCTCAACCAGATTCTCAAGAGATTCTGCATCTACCTGATCATCCTCTGTCAGAGGAGTTACCACCGGGACTACAATACCACTCAGTTTTTTCATATGTTGTCCATTCCTTTTTATATTACTTCTGAAATCTTAACAGCACGTTTTTCTGCTACACTCTTCTCTACTGCCAGTGCCAGATTCAGTGCCATCAGACCATCCCTCCAGCCAACAACCGGCTCTGTATCATTCAGGATCGCCTGTGCAAAAGCCTTGACTGACTGATAGTTACCATTAATGTAGAAATCCTTCAGTGCCAGCTTTCCAAGGTTGGAATAATTGGGTCTTAAAATTTCTACCGGAACTGCCTGCTCGGTTACCGCCTGGGTTCCCTTATTGGCAAGTCCTGTATCAGAATTACAGATAATGGACGGCTTCTGCCACATAAAATCTCTTCCGTTGTCTGCACTGACCATATTTCTGTCACCACGTACTTCTACGCTCTCCATGCCATAGCCACATACCCAGGATCCCAGAGATCCCAGCATCATAGTCCCCACACAGCCGTTCTCAAACTGCATGGTCACGGCAAAGGTATGCTGACCCGGCTGCTTTTCATAGCGATAGGCAAATACCTCATCCACTTCACCGATCAGGTACCTTGCCAGATCAAAGAAATGGCAGGAACCTACACGGAGCAGATCTGTTTCGTTGGTACGATAGCCGCCGATAAACTTTGCTGAGAATGCGGAAGGTGCCCCAAAGCCTTCAGAATCGATCGCCCCCTTCATATCATGATAAGCCAGGTTGAAACGCTTATTGAAGGATACACCGATCTTCTTATTATTCTTCTTTGCTGCTTTGATCAGCTTCTCAATATCTTCTTTCTCTGTTCCAAGCGGTTTTTCAGTAAATACATGCAGTCCGGCTTCCACACACTTCAGCGCCAGAGGTGCCTGCAGCTTTGCGATCGTAATAACAAAGGCACAGTCAGCTTCCACATTCTTTAGCATTTCGTCCATATCCTGCCATGATCTTGAAAGACCAAACCGTCTTGCAGCAAAATCTGCACGATCCTTGTTCATATCACAGACACCAACAACCTCAATCTCATCAATATAGGAAATGGCATTGTGGATCATATTGGTGGCCTGTTCGCCACATCCGATCAGAACGGCACGCACTTTTTTGTCTGCTTTTTCTATTCCTTCATACAAAAACATGGTTCTTCCCTTCCTTCCTGCATCCATTCTCCTGTTTCTTCTTATTTAACAGGAAGCTTTAAAACGATCTTTCTGTAAGCATCGCCTGTCTCGTTGACCTTGCCTCTGCAGCGGTGTGCATCCTGAGGAAACAGAATGTAGAACATGCCCGCAGTTGCCAGATATCTCTTGCCTCCGCCATAGTAAAAACGAAAATCCGTCTTCTCATCATACTCTTCTCTGACCTCAAGCTGGGTAGCCTCTTCCCACTCAAAGATCTCCTGTCCGGAGAATACAAACTGTACATCCAGGAATTTCTTATGTGTTTCCATCTTGTCACCGCTGATATCGGAAGTCTCACCTTCCTGTACCATAGCATACATTTCGCTGTCTGTACGATAGGTTCCAACAGGCTTGTCTAACAGTGTTTCTACAAATTTCATGCCTTCCTCAAGTCCGGGAACAGCGTCTACATAGGTTTTATAATTCTTGTAATAATCCAGTATCATATCTCTTCTCCTTGTATAATTACTTGTTATAAATAAGACCTGCTTCATCGAAAGCTGCCTGCAGGAAGGAACGGATCTCGCCCTCTCTCTTCCATAGGTCATCTCCCATATGGGTTCTTACTTCTACTCCAACATGTACATCCCTGATCCCGGCCGGTGTCTCAGCCTCTGCTGCTGTGCGGAGCATCTTTGCCGCGCCCTGAAGATCCAGGTAACCCCAGTTCTTGTATTCCGGTGCATTGCCAAGCTCCATATGCCAGTCACCATAGCAGGGATTGGACGGATCAGTCACACAGTTGCAGATATGGAACTGTGCCATGTAAGGAAGTGCTCTCTTCATGGACTCCTCCAGATCAATTTCTGCCAAAGCTTCATGGGCGCTGTCCCAGTGAATATAAAAATTGGGACATTCCTTCTTCAGTCCCTCAAACCAGTCGATAACCTCATGGATCGGACCCATAAGCTGCTTCTTGTGTACGTATCTGTCAAGCGGCTCCAGCGTCAGATGCATGTTCTGATATTTGGATGCTTCCTGCGAAATTTCACAGAAGGATTCAAAAAGTGCCTTCTTGGCATCCTCTCTTTTCTCCGGTGATACATCCGGGCCAGAGGGCAGGCCTACATGATAGGCTCCGCTCTCTGCCGCCTCGGCAAGCAGCTCTTTGACATAAGCGACTGCACGCCTTCTTTCCTCCGGGTCAAGGGCTGATAAATTGTCTCCCTTTTCATTGATATTGGGAGAGGCCCAGATGGTAAGCTGATAGTCACGGTCTTCCACGATCCTTCTTACCAGCTTCTGGTTCTCTTTTTTGAAGATAACCGGCAGCTCAATTCCTGTATAAAAAGGAATCTTTGCCACATCAGGAAGGATCTTCTGTACAAAGAAGTTCTCATCCGTTACCGCCGGCATGAAAATCTCAAGCATATGTAATGACGGTGCCAGTTGTTTCATTGATTAACCCTCAACTTTCTTATTCTTTTTCTTCTGGAACAGATTGCTGATAAAAGGCCATCCGATCGCCAGAAGGATCAGTACGATCAGTCCGATGGAAATCGGACCTGTAAACAGCTGTAAGTAGCTTCCGTTGGAAAGCATCAGTGTACGACGAAGGTTTGTCTCGCACATATCACCAAGCAGAAGTCCAAGGATCATCGGTCCAAGAGGATAATCATACTTACGGAAGAAGAATCCGCAGATTCCGGCAATGAACATAACGATCACATCGGTATAGTTCCTGTTCATGGAGTATGCACCTACACAGCAGATCAGAAGAACTGCCATTTGAATGTACTGGCTCTTGATGGACAGAAGCCTGATACATGCCTTTGCACTGAGCAGCCCAAGAGGCAGGATGATCAGGTTTGCAATGATCATGATGATGTACAGCCTGCAAACGAAGGGAGCACTGTTGGAAAGAAGGGTAGGTCCTGTAACCATTCCATACATGGTCAGTGCACCAAGCAATACTGCTGTGTTTCCATCTCCCGGAATACCGAGTGCCAGTGCTGTTGTCAGGGCACCACCGATAGATGCGTTATTGGAGGCACAGGTGGTAGCAAGCCCTTCTACAGAACCATCTCCAAACTCTTCGGGATGCTTGGATACTCTTTTACATACATCCCAGGAGATCAGTGCAGAAATATCTCCGCCGGTACCGGGCACGATACCTACCAGGACACCGATCACAGAACCGATCAGTCCGGGAATTGTCATACGCTTATGCTCCTCCTTCGTAGGAAGAACTCTCTCTTTATCTTTCAGATCGACAATGTCTTTCTTGTTATCATCTTCTTTTTTATGTTCGAAAATCTGGAACAGCATCTCTCCTACACCGAACAGACCGATCATCACGGGAATGAATGCGATACCATCCATCAGGGAAATATTATTTCCTACAAAACGCTTGCTTCCAAGAAGTGGATCCAGTCCTACAGTTGCAAGAAGCATTCCTACAAATCCTGTAACAAGTCCCTTGGCAAGTGATGCGTGGGAAACACTGATCATCATGGAAAGTCCAAAAAGCGCCAGCCAGAAATATTCAGGTGAACCAAAGTTCAGTGCCAGTCTGGCAAGTGGTGCACAGGCAACCATCAGTGCGATGGTGGAGAACAGACCACCGATCACGGAGTAGATGGTGTTGACACCAAGAGCGAAGCCTGCACGGCCTCTCTGTGAAATTTTATATCCGTCAAAGGTTGTTGCTATTGATGCAGGTGTTCCTGGCGTGTTGATCGCGATCGCCGAAATACCACCGGAAAAGATAGCGGAATTATATACACCAAGAAGCATTGCAAAGCCATAAGTCGGATTCAGTTTAAAGGTCAGGGGAGTGATCAGTGAAATTGCCATAACAGAGGTTAATCCCGGCAGAGTTCCAACTACCATTCCTACTGCAACGCCAAGCAATATGCACAGTAAGCACATCGGATTCATGACGCTTTGTATTGCTGATAAATAATCCATATTAATACCTCTCTGCCTGTTATATTTTCATAAGCTAAACGATTTGATCCGTAAATGTCCTCCATCAGTGGATTGTCAGATTTACCTTCAGGAATATGGAGAACATCACATACAGCACACCGGTTACTGCCACAGAATAAATAACAGAGAATAAAAGCTTTTCTTTAAAGATCATGCACTGCAGGAACATGAAGATCATACCTGCAATAAGAAAGGGAACAAATTTCCAGAGAACCAGAAACAGTGCCAGGTCTGCAAAGATCAGAACCGCTCTGATGCAGCTCTGCTTACTGTCCTCACTTGCAAAGGTTCCTGCAAATGCCTTTTCCGGTTTCCTGACAGACTGAACGATCAGGATGATTCCCAGGATCATGATGATAATGCAAATTGCTGAAGGAAAAATTCTTGATCCCGGGTCTCCTGCCGGCGCTGTTGCCGGCAGTGTTGTATTTGCTATATAGAGTATAATTCCGGAAATAATGATGAACAAAAGTCCGATCACTGTATTTCCTGATAATTTTTTCAACATAGAAGACCCTCGTTTCTTATAATGACTACTGTGCTACGATACCAAGGCTGCTGATCAGCTCTGAATAATATGTGAAGTCGCTGTCTGCCATCTTCTTGAACTCTTCCGCACTATAGTATGTGCTGTCGCATCCTCTTGTCTCACAGAAGGACTTGTACTCATCTGTCTCAAATACTGTCTTTAAGGAATCCTGAAGAGTTGTCAGTGTAGCTTCATCAACATCCTTAGGTGCAAGGAAGCCAACCCAGCATACAACGTTCAGATCATAGCCCTGCTCTTTGGCGGTAGGAACATCAGGCATTGTTGCACTTCTGTCTTCGCCGAATACACCAAGGCACTTCAGATCGCCGGAATCAACATAGGAATAGCCTTCGCATGTACCAACAACTGCTGCATCTACCTCGCTTCCAAGAAGAGCGGTAAGGGCGCCTGTTGCTCCGTCATAAGGAACATGATTTAAGGAAATACCAGCCTTGTCAGCCATTGCGCAGGCTGCAATGTGCCAGATAGAACCAATACCAGAGTTGGCAACCTTCACTACATCAGGGTTCTCTTTACAGTAATTGATGAAATCCTCCATATTATCATAAGGGGCATCCTTGGGAACATATAATGCCGCTGACCAGGACATTCCACATCCAAGAAGGCTTACACTGTCAGGATTTAACTCTGCATAGCCAAGTGCCTGGATCATGGAAAGTTCTACAGGTGCGGTACCAATGGTGTACCCGTCCGGCTTGGAGTTCTGTACATACTGCATACCAACGGATCCGGAGCCACCTGTCTTATTTTCAACTGTTACAGACCAGCCAAGCTTGTCCTGCATAACCTGTGCTACTTCTCTTGCAAGAGCATCACTTCCGCCACCTTCCTTTGCATGGCATACGATATTTACTGTGTCTGAAGGAAATGCTGCACTTTCATTTGATGATCCGCAGGCTGTAAGACCAAGCATCATAACCCCTGCCATTGCTCCTGCTAAAATTCTTCTAAAATCTCTCTTTTTCATACCTTTACCTCTCTTTTCTCTTAGTTTGTATTTTGTTATTATTATCTGCTCCTGTGCAGATCATTTGCTGTTTTTCAATCTTCTGTGCATCTGTACTCTGCCATGGTGGCAACACCATGATTGGCAGCTACTACGATGCTTTCCTTCGCATCCCCTATCACAAAGATCTGTGCAGGAGCCTGTCCCTCGTCCAGGACTGTTTCTTCTTCGATCTGTGTTCTGCCTTCGCCTTCACAGGTAAAGGTGAACTTCCGTAAGGTCTTGTCCCCGGCTCTGCTTCCTGTGATCAGTGCAGGCCTTCCAAAGAACTGTCCGCCCCAGAGCACATGTCCGAAGCTTAAGGGAATCTCAACCATTCTTTCCATTCCTGCGCCCAGCTTCTTGAATACTACGGCTTTGTTTCCATGGAACTCTTCGATGATTGCAAGTTCTTCTTTGCCATCCCCGTCCAGATCCATATAAACGATATCACTGGTAGGAACACTCAGCAGATGCTCTACATTCCATTCACCGTCTTTACAGGTTGCCCGGAAAACACCTTCCGTTCCTCCAAAGTAAAGATCATCGAAGCCCTCTTTGTTCCTTGCTACAAACATGGCATGGTGCTTTGTTACACCATCGTAGATCTGCTCCATCTCTACCTTGTCTTTTGTGGGATCATACTTTCCAATCTCCATGGTTCCTGATGTTGACCAGTCATCCTGATCTGTCTTGCTCTTGCAAAGCTTTCCGGCTGCCAGATAAACACCATCCTTTTCCTGCAGCAGTGAAATTCTGTGAACGTAAGGAATCTCTGCAAGTACGGTTCTTTTGCTGACCTCATATCCGTCATCCTTCTTCTCCAGATCAGCCTTGATCACCTTGGCTGTTGCAGAATCAAATACCGGATAGAACTCTTCGATGAAAAGCACTGCATTTTCGCCTTTTACATCCAGGATCGCCATGACGCCGCCCTGTCCTCCAAACAGCTCTGTAGCCTTTTGCGTGACCGGATCTACCAGATATACTCTACCGCCACGGTTTTCAGATGCTGCTGCATAATACTCTTTCCCATCCAATGTGACATCTGTGACAGCGTATAAGCCAGGCACATCCTTGACTAACTCACTCTTTCTGCATTCCAATCTGTCATCACTCCTCTCTTTATAAACTCGTGTAAATATTTTGCAAAAATAATAAATTAACCGCTTTTCCCTTCCACCAGATATACTGGGATATCCTTGACCTGCTGTCCATCATTGTTCCCATCCTCTACCAGAAAATCAACCACATATCTGGCGATATCCTTTTTGGAAAACCCGACTGTTGTAAGCCTCGGATCTACAATCTTGGAGGACGCTGTGTCATCCATCCCTGTAATCGCTATCTTTTCCGGATCATATAACCCCGCTTTCTTAAGATGGTTCATGATAAGCACTGCCAGATAATCATTACCGGCAACAATTCCCACCTTCCCATATTTCTCAAGATTATCACCACAGATCTGTACAGCTCTGTTCAGGATATCATCATAACGATCATTTTCGTAGCTGATCAGGCTTTCATCCACCTGATAATTATAAGCAAGCAGCGCATCCTCGTACCCACGATAGCGGTAATCTTTTCTGCTGAACTGATGAACCTTTGACTTGTAGGGAGGGAAAAAGGCGATTCTTTCAAACCCTCTCTGGATCAGTCTCTCTGTCAGCAGATAAGCAGCTTTCACATAATCAACACGGAGACACCTTACACGGCTTTCTAGCTCTCCATAATGACGTGCGCCGTAAAGCGCAACAGGAATACCACTCTTTGCGATCTTATTGATCTGTTCTGTACTGTAAATACTTGTTGCAAGAAAAATTCCATCCAGTCTGTGGTCAACAAGCTGACTTAAGAATGCATCCTCCTGATGGCTGGTACAAAGGAAAAGATTATAGCCCTTGTCATATGCGTATTTCTCACTGAAATAAGTGATCTCTGCAAACAATTCACTTCGGATATCATCACAAACAAGACCAAGTATATTTGTCTTTTTTGTCTTAAGGCTTCTGCCAATGTAATTCGGATGATAGTGAAGCTCCTCTACTGCCTTGAGCACCGCCTTCCTCTTCTCCTCACTGACATAATTCGAATTGTTAAGTACATATGAAACTACTGATGGGGATACGCCTGCCCTTTCGGCAACTTCATTTCTGGTAACCATTTCGACTCCTGTTGTTGTTTATTTACTCGTGTTTATATATTATATATCACAGAAGAATTTTTGTGTCAACTGAACATATTTAATAAATAGAATCGTCTGTTTTTGTGAAAATTCACTATTGTCATCTTTGAAATGCTGATTTTCCCTTACAGATTTACCTTCCGTATATGTTCTGTTTTCCTGATATTGTGGGATTTTTATTTTACTGATATGTGTGGATTTTTCTAATTTTCCGAAATGATTTGTTGTTTTTTGTTCCAGACATAAAAAAAGCGATTCTTACGAACCACTGAAATGAAGAATATAACTATGAATTTTTAAACATTAAAAATGCCCAGAACCGGAATCGAACCAGTGACACGAGGATTTTCAGTCCTCTGCTCTACCAACTGAGCTATCTGGGCATAGACTTAATACTTAATAAGTCAAGTAGCGGGGACAGGATTTGAACCTATGACCTTCGGGTTATGAGCCCGACGAGCTTCCAGACTGCTCCACCCCGCGATATTTAGTTGATGCCTTTCGGCTAATGGGTGGAGGTGGATTCGAACCACCGAAGCAAATTGCAGCAGATTTACAGTCTGTCCCCTTTGGCCACTCGGGAATCCACCCATTATGATATGAAATTCACATCACAAGCCGATGATCGGACTCGAACCGATAACCTGCTGATTACAAATCAGCTGCTCTGCCAATTGAGCCACATCGGCATATAAATGGGACCTATAGGGCTCGAACCTATGACCCTCTGCTTGTAAGGCAGATGCTCTCCCAGCTGAGCTAAGATCCCATATATATAATACCGAGGAAAAATCCTCTGTAAACGACCCGGATGGGGTTCGAACCCACGACCTCCGCCGTGACAGGGCGGCGCTCTAACCAGCTGAGCCACCAGGCCATAATATCATACCTTCAAAACCGAACATCAAATCTCATATCTTTCCGCAATTCCTGGATAAGCCCTCGACCGATTAGTACTTATCAGCTGAATGCAT